>JAENWU010000169.1 GCA_016649905.1 Thermoleophilia bacterium | reverse complement strand
GCTGCGTGTCCTCGGTGTGGGCGACGTTGAGGTCGTACTCGTAGCGGCCGCGCCAGAAGAACGACTGGCCGCCGGCGACCCGCTCGATGTCGTCGGTGAGGATGCCGCGCTGCTCCAGCACCTCGAACTCGGCGGCGCCGAAGTCATCGCCGACCGGGCCCACCGGCCGCACCTCGGTGAAGAAGCTGGCGGCGAGCGAGAAGTGGACGGCAGCACCGCCGAGCATGCGCTCGCGCTCCCCGAACGGGGTCTTGACTGCGTCGAACGCGATCGAGCCGACTACGGTGAGCGCCATGCGGACGGCAGCCTAGCGATCATCTAATCGCCTCGCGGGAGCAGCGCCAGGTCTCGACGGCGGCGCTGCTGCGGGGCTCGAAGACGGTGATCGGGTTCTGGCTCGCGCACCTGCTGATGCGCCGGGACCTGCTTGCCCCTATGATCGGCGAGTTGCTCAGTGCCCTCGCCGGCGGCGACCTTGAGGTTAGGATCGGCGGTGTCTACCCCCTCTCCGGGGCGGCGCAGGCCCACCAGGACCTGATTTCCCGTCGCACTACCGGCAAGCTCCTGCTCGACCCCTCTCTATGACGACCTTCAAAGACCTGGGCCTCTCGCCCGATATCCAGCAGGCGCTCGACGAGCTCGGCTACGAGGATCCGACGCCGATCCAGGAGCAGGCGATCCCGGCGCTGCTGGGCGGCCACGACGTGATCGGCCAGGCGCAGACCGGCACCGGCAAGACCGCCGCCTTTGGCCTGCCGCTCCTGCAGTACCTCGACCCGGCCAACGAAGAGGTGCAGGCGATCGTGATGACCCCGACCCGGGAGCTCTGTATCCAGGTCACCCAGGCGCTGCGCACCTACGCCGAGCACCTCGACATCGAGATCGTCGCCGTCTTCGGCGGCGCCCCGATCCGCTCCCAACAGTCGCAGCTGCGCTCCGGCGCCCATGTCGTCGTCGCCACCGTCGGCCGCATGATGGACCTGATGTCGCGGCGCTCGCTGGTCCTCACCTCGGCCCGCTACGTCGTCCTCGACGAGGCCGACGAGATGCTCGATCTCGGCTTCATCGAGGACGTCGAGAAAATCCTTCGCATGTGCCCGAGCGGGCGCCAGACGGCGCTCTTCTCGGCGACGATGCCGCCGCCGATCCAGAAGCTCGCCGAGGGCTACATGTACGACCCGACGACGATCAGCATCACGCCGAAGACGCTGACGGTCGACGCGATCTCCCAGGCCTTCGTCGAGGTCCCCGCCAAGGAGAAGGCGGCGCGCCTGATCGAGCTGCTGAAGACCGAAGAACCCGAGCAGGCGATCATCTTCACCCGCACCAAAATCGGCGCCTCGAAGCTGGAGCGTTTGCTCAAGGACAAGGGGCTCGACGTCAAGGCCCTGCACGGCGACCTCAGCCAGGGTGTCCGCGACGGCGTCATGATCGCCTTCAAGGACCACCGGGTGAGGCTCCTCGTCGCCACCGACATCGCCGCCCGCGGGCTCGACATTGAGCACGTCACCCACGTCATCAACTACGACGTGCCCAATTCCTCGGAGACGTACGTTCACCGGATCGGCCGCACCGGCCGGGTCGGCCGCACCGGCCGCGCGATCACCTTCGTGACGCCCGACCAGCGCGACGAGATCGGCCGCATCGAGCGCGACGTCAAGACCTCGATCGGCGAGTGGGAAACCCCCGAGGAGCGGCTCGAGCACGCGCCGCCGCCGCGCCGCCGCGAGCGCTCCGAACGCCGCCGCGAGGTCGAGAAGGTCGAGCAGGCTGCGCCCGTCGCGCCCGTGGAGACGTCCGGAAACGGCGCCGTCGCGGAGACCGACGTCGACGCCGACGCCGAAGTCGAGATCGAGGTCGAGGCCCCCGGCGCCGAGGACGGTCCCAAGCGCGACACCGTCAAGCTCTTCGTCAACCGCGGCGAACGCAGCGGCATCGAGGAGGAGGACCTGCGTTGGGCGCTGCGCGAGGGCGCGGTCCTGCCCGAGGAGGCGATCCACGACGTCCGCGTCCTGCACCGCTTCTCCTTCGTCGAGGTCGCCCCGGATCAGGCCGAGCGTGCCGTCGAGTTCCTCGACGGCACCAAGCTCAAGGGCAAGGAGATCCGGCTCGAGATCGCCAAGAGCTGAGTTCGGGGGGCTATAGACCCCCAAACTCAGGCCGCGCGTCAGCTCGTCAGCGCGGCGATCTCGTCCAGCAGCCAGTCGAAGTCGATTGGCTTGGTTACGTAGCCGCTGATCTCGACGTCGCTGGCGGCGTCGGCGTCACCTGGGTTTTGGTGGGCGCTGACGATCAGCGCCGGCGTCTCCACCCCCGCCGCCCGCAGCTCGCGCAGGGCGTCGATGCCGGACTTGCGCGGCATCATCGCGTCGAGCAGGAAGAGGTCGGGCAGCGCCTCGCCGCCGGCGACTATCTCGGTCACCTCCTGGCCGTCGGCGGCGGTCTCGACCTCGTGGCCCGCCAGCTCCAGCCGCGTCCGCATCAGCAGCAGGATGGTCTCCGAGTCGTCGGCGACGAGGACCCGCGCCATCAGCTCCGCTCCGCCGTCGCCGGGCTCGATCCGCCGAGCGCCGCCGCGCCCACGACCGGTAGCAAGAAGCGGAAGCTGGAGCCCTCCCCGACCGTGGACTGGGCCGCGATCGTGCCACCGTGCAGCTCGACCAGCGATTTCGAGATCGCCAGGCCGAGCCCGGTGCCGCCGACGCGCTGGGTCAGGCCCGCGTCGCCACGGGTGAAGCGCTCGAAGATGTGCTCCAGCTGGTCTGCCGGGATTCCCGGTCCGTCGTCGGTCACCGCAATCTCCACTTCGGCTCCGACTACCCGCGCGGAGACCTCGATAGACGCCCGTTCGGGCGAGTACTCATGGGCGTTGGTAATCAGATTCACCAATATTTGCCGGATCCGGTCGGGCTCGACGTCGATCGGGGGCAGCTCGGGCTCCAGCTGCTCGGTCAGCGACTGGTTGGCGGTCTCGGTTTGCGCCCGCATCGTCCGCACCACGTCTTCGATCAGCGGCGCCAGCTCGGTCGGCTCGCGGCGCAGGGCGAGGCGGCCGGCGTCGGAGCGGGTGAGGTCGAGCAGGTCGTTCAGCAGGCGGCCGAGGTGGCGGCAGTTGTCGAGGATGATCTCGACCGTCTCGACCTGCTTCGCAGTCAGGTTGTCGCGTTCGAGCATCAGCAGCTCGGCGAAGCCCTGGACCGAGGTCAGCGGGCTGCGCAGCTCGTGCGAGGCGGTCAGCACGAACTCGTCTTTGAGCCGGTCGAGCTGTTCGCGCTCGCCGGCCTCGATCTCGAGCTGACCGGCCATCGCGTTGAAGGCGGCGCCGAGCGTCGCCGTCTCCGAGAGGCCGCCGACCTCGACCCGGGTGCTGAGGTCGCCGGCGGCGAGCCGGCCGGCGGCGTCGACGAGCTCCTCGAGCGGCCGCCGCAGCGAGGCGATCAGGCCGCTGAAGAGCAGCAGCGCTCCGGTCAGCCCGGCGATCAGCCCGGCGGCGACGAGGATCGCGGTGTCGCGGGTGTCGTCGGAGATCTGGTTCTGGAGTTCTTGGCGGCGGCTCACCTGGCTCGCGACCGTTGCTCGCGCCGCTTTCGCGTCGTTGCCGGCGGCGATATCGACCCGCGCCGCCATCTCCACCTGGTAGGAGCGGGCGATCGCGTCCTCGAAGTCCTGGCGCTGCTGGATGAAGCGGCCGACGCCGATCACCGCCATCGCGGTGAGCACGGCGAAGCCGATCGCGAAGCCGATCCGCAGGCGGTTCGCGAGGGACGGGCTGAGCCGTCGCGTGGGTCGGGAATATGCTTGCGCGCTTATGGGGGACGAGGCTACAGGCCGAGGCGACGGCTCCACCGAGCTTGCGGACGGCATCGACGCGCCCGCCGTGGAGGCGTGGTTTGCCGCCAACGTCTCCGCTGCCCAGCCGCCGCTGCGCTTCGAGCGCATCGCTGGCGGCCACTCGAACCTGACCTACCGGGTCAGCGACGCTGCCGGCAGCAGCTGGGCGCTGCGGCGGCCGCCGCTCGGCAAGCGGCTCGGCTCCGCCCACGACATGGTGCGCGAGCACAAGGTCGTCGCCGCCCTCGGTCCCACCGACGTCCCGGTCGCCCCAGTCGCTGGGCTCTGCGAGGACGAGGACGTCAACGGCGCCCCCTTCTACGCGATGGAGTTCGTCGAGGGGCCGATCCTGCGCGGGCTCGCCGAGGCCGAGCTCTTTCCCGACGAGGCGGACCGCCGCGCGATCGGCGAGCGCGTCGTCGACACCCTGGTCGCGATCCACGCGGTCGATCCGGACGCCGTCGGGCTCGGCGACCTCGGCCGCAAGGAGGACTACGTCGCCCGCCAGCTGCACCGCTGGCAGGGCCAGTGGGAGAAGTCGAAGACGCGCGAGCTGGCGGCGATCGACGAGGTCCACGACCGCCTCGCCGCCCGCATCCCCGAGCAGGGCCCGGCGACGATCGTCCACGGCGACTACCGCCTCGACAACATGATCCTCTCGCCCTCGGGTGAGG
>JAENWU010000091.1 GCA_016649905.1 Thermoleophilia bacterium | reverse complement strand
TATCTCCTCGTCGGCCTTTTCGCCTTCGCCGAGACCGGCGCCTTCGTCGGCCTTGTCGTTCCCGGCGAGACGGTGATGACGCTCGGCGGCGCCGTCGCCGGTCAGGGCGCGGTCGACGTCTACCTGCTGATCGCGATCGCCTGGTTTTGCGCCTGGGCCGGAGACACGACCAGCTTCTTCCTCGGCCGCCGCCTCGGCCGCGGCTTCGTCCTCCAGCACGGGCCGCGGGTCGGGATCAGTCACGAGCGCTTCGAAAAAGTCGAGGACTACTTCTCCCGCCACGGCGGCAAGACGATCTTCGTCGGCCGTTTCATCAGCCTGATCCGCGCCTTTGCCCCGTTCATCGCCGGCAGCTCGGGGATGCGCTACCGCGCCTTCGTCCCCTTCAGCATCCTCGGCACCGGCCTCTGGGCGACCGCCCACATCCTGATCGGCTACTTCTTCTCGCGCAGCATCGAGACGGCGGCCGAGTACGCCGGCAAAGGCGCCTTCCTACTCGGCACCCTGATCATCGTGGTCGTCGGCTCCGTCGTCATCACCCGCCACTTCCGCGTCCCCGAGAACCGGGCCGCGGCCGTGGACTGGATGGAGTCGCACGCCGGGACCCGCTGGCTGGTCGAACTCGGGCGCCGCCTGCGACCGCAGATGGAATTCCTCTGGAACCGGGTCACGCCGGGTGGCACCTTCGGGCTCGAGTTCACCTCGCTGATGGCGACCCTCGCCGTCGCCATGTTCGTCCTGATCGCCTACGTCGTCGTGATCGGCCGCGACCCGGGCCCGACGCCCGGCGACGCAAGGGCGATCGACGTCGTCGAACACCTCCACAGCGGCATTCTGTTGGCGATCTCGAAGGTCGTCACCTTCCTCGGCAGCGGTGTCTTCACCTGGGGACTGAGCGCGGTCTGCGCCGTTCTGCTCGCCGCTCGCCGCCGTTGGGCGGAGGTCGGCGTGCTGCTGGCGGGGATGGCGCTGAGCACGATCGGCTTCCTCGAGATCAAGGATGCGGTCGACCGCCCGCGCCCCGAAGACCCGCTGGTCGGCACGGCGGGCTCCTCATTTCCCAGCGGCCATGCGACCCACTCGGTCCTCTACGTCTGGTTGGCGGTGACGATCGTGCTGCGGCTGCGGCCGGGGATGGCGCAGGCGAGCGCCGTCGTCGCCGCGGGAATCGTCCTGACGATCCTGGTCGGTCTCTCCCGCGTGTACCCCAACGTCCACTACTTCAGCGATGTAGCCGCCGGTTGGGCTCTGGGGGCCGCCTGCTTCGCCTTCTGCGCAGCAACTGCGCTTGTCATCACGCAGGTGCGCCAAACTCTGCGCCAATGACCCTCTACGCCCTGACGAAAATTGGCAACCAGTACTGGCTGTTTGCCGCTGCCGGCGTGATCTGCTTGATCACCTTCGTGATCCTGATCCTCAGCCCGGCCCTGAGCGCCCACGGCAGGATCTGGGAGAAGGCCGCCGCCGGCTTCCTCGCCATGTTCGTGCTCGCCGCCCTGATCGTCGGCGGCGTCGTGATCGGCCTGGCGATCGTCTACTACTACACGGACATCGTCAACTTCATCCACGGCGATTAGCGGATAATGGGCGGATGCCCGCGAGCACGAAGGAGAGCGAGATCCCTGCGCACGCAGAAGATCCAGGCCTGCTCGACGCGCTCTCCGAAGCGGTCGAATCGGGCGCAGGACTGCCCGCGGTAGCGCGGGCGGCAGCGCGGCTGCTCGATGCCAGCGTCGCTCTGATTGACCGCTCCAGCGCCGTTCTCGCCGTCGCCGGGGCCTCTCCCGACCAGGAGCAGAAGCTGCTTTCCGGCGGCGACGGCGTAACCGCGGTCGAGTTGCGAGTCGCCGACAGCGCCGTCGGCGAGCTGCGCTACCGGGCACGGGTGGCGCCGCAGCCGGCGATCGCGCGGATGGTGACGACGCTGCTGGCGCTGGAGCTGGAGCGCTCGCGCTCGCCCGAGTGGGAGAGCGAGGAGGTCGCCAGCGCCTTCGTCGGCGACGTGCTGGAGCGCCGGGTGACAGACCGCGGCGACATCGTCGCCCGCGGCTCCGAGCTCGGAGCCGACCTCGACCGCGGCGCCGGCGTCCTGGTACTAAGGGCGGCGCCACGGGCGGCCCAGACCGGCGAGTGGCGCGAACGCGTCCTCACCCTGGCGCTGCGTGCCTTGCGCTCGCTGGCACCGGGCTCGCTGGCGACAATGGAGGACGGTAGCGAGGGGGCGGCCGCCAACCTGGCGGTGATCGTCCCCGCCGAGGATGACGAGCGGCTTGCCCGCGCCGTCGCCGGCCTCGCCCGCGAGCTCGACGACAGCCTTTCCGGCTTCCACATGACGATCGGCCGCAGCCGCCGCTGCGCCGACCCCGTCGACCTCTACCGCGCCGGCAACGAGGCCCACCTCGCGGTCAACGTCGGCGAGGCCGAGGGGCGCGGGACCCTGGCCTTCGAGGACACCGGCGCCTATCGCCTGCTGCTGCCGGCAATGAGCGAGGACCCGGGCGAGCTGGAGCGCTTCTACGCGGAGACGATCGAGCCGCTCTCCAAGTACGACGACCAGTACGAGACCGAGCTGGTCGCGACCGTCGAGGCCTACCTCGACAACGACGGCAACGTCGCCGCCACCGCCAAACAGCTCTTCACCCACCGCCACACGGTCCGCTACCGCCTGGAGCGGGTCAAGGAGCTCTGCGGCCACGACGTCTCCGCCACCGAGGGCCGCGAGAAGCTCGGCCTCGGCCTCAAGGCGATGCGTGTACTTGGAATCGCCTCCCCCAGCGGCCCCGCGCTGGAGCCGGGGACCAAGGGCGGCAAAGTCGCCCGCAACAACGAAGACTGACGGGCGGAACGCTTAAGCTTTCGGCGGCTCCCTGGGGAGTCGGCTAATGGCAAGCCTCTGGCTTTTGGTGCCAGCTATCTCGGTTCGAGTCCGGGCTCCCCAGTCGAGGAGTGCATTCGCCCCCTATAAGGGGGAAAATGCACTCCTCGTCCGCTGGGACGCTTAGGATTTCGGCTGTGGAGATCGGAGGAGCGTCGATGGACCCGGAGGTCCGCGAAGGGCTGGAGCGCAGCTGGAAGGCGCTGATGTTCGTCGGCATCCTGGCGATCGTCGTCGGTTGCATCGCGATCCTGGTGCCGGCCGTCGCCTCGGTGGGGACGGCGATCTTCATCGGCTGGATCCTTCTCATCGCCGGCGCCTTCCTGGTCGCCGCCGCCTTCTCGGCCCACTCGGTCGGCTCGCTGGTGGTGCGGCTGATCTGGGCCGCGTTGACGGTGATCGTCGGCATCTGGCTGATCGTCGAACCGCACAACGGCACCCTGACCCTGACCTTCGTGCTCGGGATCTACTTCCTCTTCATGGGCCTGACCCGGATCGCCGTCGCCTTCGTCGGCCGCGGCCAGCAGGGCGCCGGCCTGATCGGCCTCAGCGGCGTCGCCGGCCTGCTGATCGGCATCCTCGTCCTCGTCAAGCTCCCCAGCTCCGCCGACTGGGCGATCGGCCTGCTCGTCGGCATCGACCTGATTTTTGCGGGCTGGACGCTGACCTCCATTGCTTTGGTCGGCAAAGATCTAGCGCGCAACGCACGACCCGCCTGAGCGGTCTTCTGACACCGGCGGGTCGCCGCTAATACGATCCGTCGGTGAGTTCTCCCCTGGTTCTCGTCATGGCGGCGGGCGAGGGGACGCGAATGCGTTCCTCGACGCCGAAGATGCTGCATCCCGTCTGTGGGCGGGCGATGGTCGCCTGGCCGATCCTCGCCGCGCGTAAGGCCGACGCTGGGCGGGTGGCGGCGATCGTCTCGCCGGGGCGTGACATCTCCGCCGGTCTGCCCGCCGACGTCGAGACCGTCGAGCAGCCCGAGGCCGACGGTACCGGCGGCGCGATCCGCGCCGCGCTGCCGTTGATCGAGGAAGCCGAGACGGTTCTGGTCCTCTCCGGCGACGTGCCGCTGGTCTCCACCGAGACGATCGCGGGCCTGCTCGAGGCCCATGCCGATTCGCCGGCGGCGGCGACGATGCTGACGATCGAGCTCGACGATCCCGGCTCCTATGGGCGCGTCCTCCGCACCGAGTCTGGCCAGGTCGAGCGCGTGGTCGAGGCCAAAGCGGCCGGCGACGCCGATGTCGACCAGCTGGCGATCCGCGAGATCAACGCCGGCACCTACGTCTTCGACGCGCCGCCGCTGGCGGCGGCGCTCGCCAGCCTCTCCAACAACAACGCCCAGGGCGAGTACTACCTGCCCGACGTCTTCCCGGCCCTGCGCGACGCCGGTCATTCCGTCGCCGCTCACCTGGCCGACGACCTCGCGGTGACGATGGGCGTCAACAACCGCGTTGACCTCGCCGCTGTCGAGACCGAGGCGCACCGCCGCCTGCTCGAGCAGCACATGCTCGCCGGCGTCACCGTCGTCGACCCGGCCTCGACCTGGATCGACGCCGGCGTCGAGATCGCTGCAGACGCCCGGGTCGAACCCGGCACCAGCCTGCGTGGCGAGACCAGCGTCGGCGCCCACGCCGTCGTCGGCCCGCTGACGACGCTGATCGACAGCGACGTCGGAATCGAGTCGACCGTCGTCCATTCCTACCTGGTCGAGTGCGAGGTCCGCGACGGTTGCAGCGTCGGGCCCTTCGCCTACCTGCGCCCCGGGGCGGTCCTCGACGCCGGCGCCAAGGCCGGCACCTTCGTCGAGATCAAGAATTCCCACATCGGCAAGAGCGCCAAGGTCCCGCATCTCTCCTACATCGGCGACGCCGACATCGGCCCAGGGACCAACATCGGCGCCGGCACGATCACCGCCAACTACGACGGTTTCCGCAAGAGCCGGACCGTGATCGGCGTCGACGTCCGCATCGGCGTTGACACGATGCTGATCGCGCCGGTAGAAGTCGGCGACTCCGCCTACACTGCCGCAGGCGCGGTGATCAAGTCCGACGTCCCCGAGGGGGCCCTGGCAGTCAGCGAGAACGCGCAACGGAACATCGACGGATACGCCGCCGCGAAGGCCGCGAAGATTCGAGAGGAAGAAAGCTCGTGAGCACGATCGAGGATCGCCCGCAAGTGGACACCGGCATCGAACACGACTACAGAAAACGGATGATGGTCTTCGGCGGCCGCAGCTCGATGGACCTCGCCGCCAAGGTCGCCGGCAAGCTCGAACTCGACCTCGGCCAGGTGACCCTCAAGACCTTCGCCAACGGCGAGGTCTACTGCCGCTACGAGGAGTCGATCCGCGGTGCCGACGTCTTCCTGGTGCAGTCGACCTGCGCCAACGAGCAGAGCGGGATGACCCCGAACGACTCGCTGATGGAGCTGCTCTCGATGATCGACGCCGCCCAGGGGGCCTCGGCCCACCGGATCATCGCTGTGCTGCCCTGGTACGGCTACGCGCGCCAGGACAAGAAGTCGGCCCCGCGCGAGCCGATCTCGGCCCGGATCGTCGCCAAATGCCTCGAGGCCGTCGGCGTCGACCGCGTCCTCACGATGGACCTCCACGCCGGTCAGGTGCAGGGCTTCTTCCACGTCCCGGTCGATCACATGACGGCGATGCCGATGCTGACCCAGTGGTTCGCCGACCTGGAACTCTCCGAAGAGCTCGTGATCGTCTCTCCCGACGCCGGCCGGGTGAAGACGGCCCGCAACTTCGCCCGTCGCATCGGCACCCACTGGGCGGTGATGGAGAAGGAGCGGCCGGCCCAGCAGGTCGCCGAGATCGGCTACGTGGTCGGGGACGTCAAGGGCAAGACCGCGGTCCTGGTCGACGACATGATCGACACCGCAGGCACCCTCTGCGCGGCCGCCGAGACCGTGCTCGACGAGGGCGCCGCCCGGGTCATCGCCTGCGCCACCCACGGCGTCTTCTCCGCACCCGCCTACGAGCGGCTCGCCGACTCGGCGATCGAGCGGATCGTCGTCACCGACACGCTGCCGCTGCGGCCCGGCGCGCCGGACAACATCATCGTGCTCTCCACCGCCAGCACCTTCGCCGACTCGATCCGGCGCATCTTCACCGACGACTCGGTCTCCGAGATCTTCGCCGGCGAGAACCAGCTCTTCTAAGGTCGCTGGGGCCCTGTCCACCGAGGCCCCCGCGAAGCTGCGCCTGGTCGGCCACAAGGGCGCCGACATGGTCGTGTCCGGCAACACGCTGGAGAGCTTCGCGGCGGCGGTCGAGCTCGGGGTCGACATGATCGAGTTCGACGTCCTCTGGCTGCCCGACGCGCACCTGCCGCTGGAGCAGCGGGCGCCATTGGTCGTCGCCCACGATTGGGAGGACGCCGAGCGACGGACGCCGCTGGCACTGACCGAGGTGCTCGATGCCTTTCTCGAGCCGCCGCTCGACAAGGTCGAGATCGACCTCGACCTCAAGCTGCCCGGACGCGAGGAGGAGCTGGTCTTCGCATTGCGCGAACGCGGCCTGATGGAGCGCTCGATGATCTCGACGATGGAGCTGTTCACGCTCGGGGAGGTCCTGCGGCTGGCGCCGGAGCTGCGGCGCGGCTGGACCTATCCGAAAGTGACCAAGGACTGGGCCTCGAAGCGCTGGGCGCGGCTGCCGATGCGCTCGGCGCTGATTGCGATGCGACACCGTCTCCCCGGTCTGGCGGCCCAGCAGCTGCCGAGGCTGGGGGTCGAGGCGATGTGGGTCTACCACCCGCTCATCACCCCCCGCCTGGCGCGGATCTGCGAGCTCGCCAGGGTCGAGCTGATCGCCTGGACGGTCGATGGCGAGGCGCGGATGCGGAAGCTGGTCGACGCCGGCGTCGACGGCCTCGTCTCCAACGACCCGCGCCTGTTTCAGACGCTCACTCGCTGACGTCGCGCTTGCAGATCAGCAGGGTGCCGATGGCGGCGAGGCCGAAGGACCAGGCGGCGAAGACGAGCCCGGCGAGACCGACGAAGAGCCCCGCGAAGAGCGCCTCGCCGACCACCCGCGTTTGATCCGCTTCATCGTGCCTCCATCTCCGACCTGATCCTGGCCATGTTCAGGTGGTTTCGGCCAAACCAGGCGTCCGCTTGACCCCTCGCTCCTCGAAATAGTCCCACTCCAGCTGACCGAGCTCGGTCGCCGGCTCGTCGGCGTAGATCCACTCACGGGTTATCCGGTGCCAGTTGCGTTTGGCCCGCAGCTGCCCGAGCACGGCGACGACGCCGATCTCCATCCGCCGCCCCATCAGCTCGTCGGCCGGGATCGACTCGCGCCGCATCAGGTCGAAGTACTCCGAACGAGGGTCGTTGGTCGACTCGATGATCTTCATCACCCGCTTGGCGGTGATTTCGATCTCGCGGTCTTCGATGTACCAGCCGCCGACCGCGCGCATGTGCTCCAGCAGCCGCTCGGCGTCGAGCTTGGACGGCTTCTTGACGAAGCCGAGGTCGTGCAGGGCCTGGCGGAAGGCCTCCGGGTCGTCGCGCGAGGCGGCGTCGAAGGCGCGCTGCTCGAGCAGGATCTGCTCGCGGTCGAGCTTCTTCGTCATCCCGAAGTCGAGGAAGGCGACGCGGCCGTCGTCCATGAGGATGAAGTTGCCGGGGTGGGGGTCGGCGTTGAAGTGCTGCAGGTGGTAGATCGAGCCGAAGCTGCCGCGGAAGACGATCTCGCCGAAGCGGCTGCGGTCAACATGGGGCAGCTGCTTGATTTCCTCGAAGCCCTTGCCGACGACCAGCTCGGTGACCAGGATCCGCCGCCGCGAGAGCCGGGTGACGACTTCTGGCACGTAGATGAAGGGGTGGTCGCGGTAGGCGCGGGCGAAGGAGCGCTGGTTCTGCGCCTCGTACTCGTAGTCGAGCTCCTCCATCACCCGCTCGCGCAGCTCGTCGGCGATCGCCTTGGCATCGAGGCCCGGGGCGATCGCGCGGGCCAGCCGGACCAGGGTGCCGGCGTTGCGCAGGTCGGCCTCCAGGGCCTCGGCGATCCCCGGGTACTGGATCTTCACGGCGACGGCGCGGCCGTCGAGCAGCTCGGCCCGGTGGACCTGGCCGATCGAGGCGGCGGCGAACGCCTCGTGCTCGATCTCCGCGAAGTACTCCGAGAGCGGCTCGCCGTCGTATTCCTCTTCCAGCACCTTGACCACCTGCTCCCAGGGCATCGCCGGCGCGTCGGTGCGCAGCTTCGCCAGCTGCTCCTGGTAGATCTCGCGGTACTCCTCGGGGATGAACTCGGTGTCGATGAAGGAGGCGAACTGGCCGAGCTTCATCGCCGCGCCCTTCATCTGCCCGAGCGCGCCGACCATCTTCATCGCCGTCTCCAGGTGGCGCTGCTCGAGGTGCTCTTTGCTGCCCTCCTCGGAGCGACCGACGTTGGCCGCTTTGGTGCCGGCGTAACGGGCGCCCTGGACGCCGACGATCGAGCCCAGCTTGGCCGAGCGACGCAGCCTTCCCTTGGGGATCTTCGAGTCCTCAGCCATCGTCCTAGGTTGCCACAGCAGCTGTTTGCCGGCGGCTTTCTCTATTCTCTCCCGTCCGATGGCAAGCTCACGCTCAACCTTGAAGGTCGCTCCTCGCGAGACGTTCGGCTCGCGCGCCTCGCGCCGCATGCGCGGCCAGGGGCTGACGCTGGGCGTCGTCTACTCGGGTGGCTCGGAGGCAAAGCCGTTCCAGGTCGCCGAACGCGAGGTGCGCACGATCATGCACGAGGGCGCCGCGCTCTTCGACCTCGAGATCGAGGGCGGCAAAGCCGTCCCCGTGGTGATCAAGGACCAGCAGCTGCACCCGGTCCGCGGCAGCATCCAGCACATCGACCTGCAGCAGGTGAAACTCGACGAGGCGATCCAGGCCGACGTCGCGATCGAGCTCGAGGGGGCCGACGACGCCCCCGGCGTCAAGGCCAGCGGCGTGCTCGAGCACGTCACCCACGAGATCACCGTCGAAGCGCTGCCGACCGAGATTCCCGACCGCATCGTCGTCGACGTCTCCGCGATGGAGATCAACGACACGCTCCAGCTCTCCGCCGTGACCCCGCCCAGCGGCGTCACCTTCGTCGCCGACGACCTCGACGAGATTACGATCGTCAACCTCTCGCCGCCGCGCGTCGAAGAGGTCGTCGAGACCGAGGTCGAGGAGGAGACCGAACTCGTCGGCGAGGGCGATGCCGGCGACGGCGAGGGCGACTCCGCGGGCGATTCGGGCGACTCCGACGGGGAGTAGGTAGTCCCTGTCGCTGTTCCGCCGTCGTCGTGACGAGAGCGGCGAGGAGGGCGATCGCATCCTCGTGGTCGGGCTCGGCAACCCGGGCCCGGAGTACTCCGGCACCCGCCACAACGTCGGCTTCGAGGTGCTCGCCGAGCTGGCGCGGCGCTGGGACCTGCCGCGGGCGCGCGACAAGTTCCGCGGCCGCATCGCCGAAGGCCGGGCGGGCGCCGGCGGCCCCCGGGTCGCGCTCCTGCAGCCGCTCACCTTCATGAACGAATCCGGCACCTCGGCCGGGCCCGCGCGGGGCTCGCTGAAGGTGCCGCTGGACCGGGTCGTCGTCATCCACGACGAGATCGACCTGCCCTTCGGCGAGATCCAGACCCGTCTCGGCGGCGGGCTCGCCGGCCATAACGGCCTCAAGAGCCTCAAACGTGGCTTCGGGGACCCCGAGTTCTGGCGGGTCAGGGTGGGGGTGGGGCGGCCCGACTCGACCGATCCCGAGATCGTTTCGGCCTACGTGCTGGGGCGCTTCCGCGAGTCGAAGGCGGAGGTCGAGGAGCTGGTCGGCGACGCCGCTGGCGAGACCGAGCGCCTCGTCGAACGGCTAGGTTCCGAGCAATGAGCGACGAGACGGTGACGAGCTACCGGGTCGACGAGCAGGGCGTGGCCCTGATCAGGCTGGAACGGCCGAAGTCCCGCAACGCGATCGACACCCAGATGCTGACCGAGCTGCTCGAGCACCTGGCGGTCGCCCGCGGTGACGAGGCGGTGCGGGTGCTCGTGTTCAGCTCCGCCGATCACATGGGCCTCTCGGCCGGCGCCGACGTCCGTGAGCAGCTCGACGCGGAGGCGCACGTGCGCCGCATGCAGCTCTTCTCCGACCTCTACGACACGATCGTCGCCTTCCCGAAGCCGACGGTCGCCGCCTGCCACGGCGACGTCGTCGGCGGTGGCGCCGAGATCGCGATCGCCCGCGACATGCGCGTGGGCGGTTCCAACTTGCGGATGCGCTTCCCTGGTGCGGCGCTGGGGATGCCGGTCGGGCCGGCGCGCCTGGTCACCCTCTGCGGCCTCGCCGCCGCCAAGTACCTGCTGCTGTCCTCGCGCACGGTCGGCGCCGACGAGGCGCTGCGGATCGGGCTGGTCAACCGCGTCGCGCCTGCGGCGGCGACCGAGGACTCGGCGCTGGAGCTCGCCGCTGGCGTCGCCGCCCACCCGCCCGAGGCGGTCGCGCGGCTGAAGGCGATGCTGCACGAGTGGGACGACGTCGAGGGCCGCTCCGCCAAAGAGGGCGTCGGCCAGGTCGAGCACGTCCGCAGCGGCACCGGTCTTCCGTTCCAGTCCTGATGCGGGATCCGGGCCGCTAAAGACGGCCACCGCGATCGTCGGCCTCTCGGCCGCGATCTTCGGGCTGGTGGCGATCGGCCTCTCCGAGGCCCTGAGAGAGATCGGCAAGATGCCGACCGATCACCCCAGCAACCCCGGCCAGGTCGCTGTGATGGCCGTCGTCAGCTTCCTGCTGGTTCTGCCCCCCGAAGACCGGCGACTTCGAACGCCTGATGGCGGCCTGCAGGGTCCAGCGCGGCGGCGTCTGAGCGCCGCTCCCTAGAATCGAACGCAGAGAGCCGGATCGGCGCCGATCCGGTCCTTTCGCGTGTCATGAGCCTTCGCCCGTTAGTAGAGATCGCCGCCGAGAACGAGCGCGTCCACGCGCTCTGCGGCCGCGTGCGCGACGCCGCGGGCGGCGGCGAGGCGGTGGAGGTGCGGGCCTCGG
>JAENWU010000176.1 GCA_016649905.1 Thermoleophilia bacterium | reverse complement strand
TGCGGAAGAAGGCTCTGAATCGACTCGTCCGCCGGCACCCATCCGTCCGGCAGCTGACGCAGCAATCCCAGGCCCTTGATTGCGTTGAGATCGCGACTCAGCGTCTTCTCGGTCTTGGACGCATATGCAGCTGCGAGGCGTGGGGAGAGAGTGGGAATCGAACGCTTGGGAACAGGATCGCCTTCCTGCTGGAACACGCGGGAGAGATCAAGGACGAGTTGGAGGCGGCGGTTGTCGGTGTCGCCGCGGCGCTCACCAAAGCTCTGGTAGACGAACTGCTCCCAGCGGTCGGCAAATTGGACCTTCCGAATGACGTCGAGCTGTTCCCGCAGCTGGTCCACGAACCCCTGCGCCGCGTAATGCAGGAAGGAGCGCACGCCGTCGTGGCTGCGGCTGGAGATCGTCAGCTGCCGGTAGTACTCGGAGCGAGTGAGGTTGTAGTGGTTCGACAGCAACTGGCAGGTCGGAACCGGAAAGCCGGCGCCGAGGAGGATCTGCAACTCCAGGAGCCGCGCGGTGCGGCCATTGCCATCGCCGAATGGGTGGATCCAGGCCAGATAGAGATGCGCGACGATCGCCTTGACGACCGCGAGCGGCGCCGCCAGCTGGGGAGCATCCGGAGGAGGATCGAAGTCCTCGCCGTTCAACCAATCACAGAGCCGCGCAAGGAGCAGCTCGGCTTCGGCCGCGGGAACGGCTTTGTAGGTCCCAACCACGACCGAGTGCTGTCGAATGCGCCCTGGCACGACTCCCTCGTCGACGTCGAGGCCCTCGAGAATCAGCCGGTTGTACTCGCAGAGTCGGGCAACCGAGAAGGGCAGATCGGGATCGTCCAACAATTCCTTGCGAGCAACGTTGTACGCGGCGAGGACGTTCTCGATCTCCCTCTCCAGGTATTCACGGGATGGCGGCAGCTCGAGGGTGTGATCGAGAATTCGCCTCACCTCGTCCTCCGACAGGGTGTTCCCCTCAATTGCCGTAGTCGCCAGCATGCCCTTGACGAGGTACGCCTGCAGCAGCTCCGCTGCGGCGGCGGGCGAGAGCAACGCCCGACCAACATGGAGGCTCTTCGACTTGGCCTCCCCTAGAAGCACCCAGGTTGCCGGTGCGGTCTGCCGAAGATCGACCTTGAAATCAATGTGGGGATGGGTCTTCGAATTCCCCTTTGCAGCGGCCATCTGGTGATTATAGCCCCTAATTTGTCCCTACTTCTGTCCTTCGCCCTGTCCAATCGCCTAGACGCGCCTACCTCCCGATCCAGTATCGCCGAGGAGTGCATTAGCCACCGTATAGGTGGTCAATGCACTCCTCGATCAGCCAGCCGCGCTAGCGGCGAGCTGGCCGCAGGCGGCGTCGATGTCGCGGCCGCGGGTGAGGCGGACGGTGGCGCCGAGGCGGTGCTCGGCGAGGATCGCCCGGAAGCGCTCGATCCGCTCCGGCGAGGAGCCGTCGTAGGCGCCGGTCGGGTTGTAGGGGATCAGGTTGACCTTGTAGACCCGGCGGTCGAGCAGGGCGGCGAGTTCGCGGGCGTGCTGGGGCTCGTCGTTGACACCGTCGAGCATCACGTACTCGACGAAGACCTTGCGGCGGCGGGCGGCGCGGTAGCGCTCGCAGGCGGCCAGCACCTCGGCCAGCGGGTAGCGGTCGTTGACCGGCATCAGCTGCGAGCGCAGGGCGTCGTTGGGGGCATGTATGGAGAGGGCGAGGCTGAGCGGCATCTCGCACTCGGCGAGGCGGTCGATCCCCGGCACCCAGCCGACCGTCGAGATCGCCGTGCGGCGGTGGGTGACGCCGAGGTCGGGGAGCCGTTCGCAGGCGGCGAGGACGGCGTCGATGTTCATCGTCGGCTCCCCCATCCCCATGAAGACCACGTGGTCGATCGCCTCGAGGCGGCGGAAGTGCAGGGCCTGGTCGAGGATCTCGTCGGCGCTGAGGTTGCGGCCGAACTTCATCTGGCCGGTTGCGCAGAAGGTGCAGGTCAGCGGGCAGCCCGACTGCGAGGAGACACAGACCGAGCGGCGGCCGTCGCGGTAGCGCATCAGCACCGCCTCCAGCGGCCGCCCGTCGCCGGTGTGGAAGAGCGTCTTCACGGTGCCGTCGTCCGAGCGCGCCTCGGCCTCGACCGCGAGGGTCGAGAGCGGCACCGCCTGCTCGAGCCGGTCGCGCAGAGTGCCGGGGAGGTTGGTCATCTCCTCGTAGCTCGCGGCCCCGCGCGTGACCCACTCCCAGACCTGGGCGGCGCGGTATGAGGGCTCGCCGGCGTCGGCGAGAACTGCTGCGAGAAGCTGGCGGTCCATGCAGCGAGGCTAGCGAGCGGCGAGCGCGGCGCAGACCGCGAGGGCGCCGACGCGGCGCAGGGCGTCGAAGCCGGCGCGGACCGCGGCGCTTTTCGACTTCGGCACGATCTGCGCGTTGGCGGAGACGGTGACCGAGCGCAGGCCGTCGAGGCTCGCCGCCGTGAACTGGGTGAAGCCGGGCAGGTTGCCGGTGTGGCCGTAGACGGTGCCGCAGCCGGCCTTGTACCGGAAGATCCCGAGGCCGGCGGAGTTGACGCCGGGACCGGGCGGCTCGGAGTGGCCCTTGACGAAGTGCAGCTGCTGGCGCTGGGTGGCGCTGCCGAAGAGCTTGCGGCCGACGTAGCCACGGACGAAGCGGTTGAGGTCGCCAGCGGTGGACTGGATCCCGCCCGAGGCCCAGGCGCCCGACATGCTGAGCAGGGTCGTCACGTCGGTCGGCGGCTCTGGCGGCGAGAGAACGTATCCCCGCACGTGCGGGATCGGTAACTGGAAGCCGACCGGCAACGAGGTGCGCGGCATTTCCAGCGGCTCGAAGACCCGCTGGAGCAGGACCTGGCTGTAGTCCTCGCGGCTGACCTCGGCGGCGATCAGCCCGAGCACGATGTTGTCGGTATTGGAGTAGCGGTACTCGGAGCCCGGCTCGAACTCGAGCGGCTTATCGGCGACGAATCCGACCAGCTCGCGCGGCTTCACGTAGGCGTGCAGGTTGTCGGCGAAGAATTCCTGGAAGGCCTGGGCGGCGGAGTAGTCGGGCAGCCCGCTGGTGTGATTGAGGGCCTGGGCGACCGTGACCCTGCTCCAGGCGATCGGCAGCCAGTCCAGGTGGGCCTCGAGTGGGTCCTCCAGCGAGAGCCGGCCGCGGTCGACCAAGGAGAGGATGGCGGCGGCGCTGAAGGCCTTGGCGACGCTGGCGATCCGCATGTGGTCGCTGGGGCGCCACTGCGTCTTACCGCCGACCCGGGCGACGCCAGCGGTGTGGAAGGAGCGCGCCTCGCCGCGCTGGACGATCACCGCCACACCGGGCGGCCCGCCGGGCATCGCGACCAGCTTGTCCATCGCCCGGTCGAGGGTGGCTTCGGCGCTGGCGGCAGACTGGCCCGCCTGCGCCGCGGCCGGACCGATCGCCACGGCGAGGACCGCTGCGGTAAGGGCGAGACAGAGACAGCGAGTGAGGGACGAGGCGAGCAGGCGCGGATCATCCCACTTATCCGGTCGACCCAACGGACGGCATCGAAGCCTGATTTACGGGGGCTATAGACCCCCAAAATCAGGCTTCGTGGATCTTCTCGCCGCGCTCGAGCATTGCGACGAACTTGCGCAGGCGCCGCTCCCGCGTCTCCGGCTTCTTCGCCTCGTCGAGCCTGTAGAGGATCGCGTAGCGGTTGGCGCTGTCGAGGCCGGCGAAGAATTCGGCGGCGGCGGGGTTGGCGTCGAGCTCGCGAGCTCGACGTGATGCTCCTCGAGCCAGGCCTCGAACTCGGCCGGGGTCGCGAAAAGCAGGATCGGCAGGTCCTCAGCCATCGCCCCGCCCGAGGGCGGCGAGCAGCGCCGCCGGCTCGACGCCCTCCACCCCGATCAGCTTCTCGCGCGAGCGCTCGCCCCGCAGCACCGTCACCCGCGACGGCGCCACGCCGACCCGCTTCGCGATCAGCTTGCAGAGCGCGCGGTTGGCCTTGCCGTCGACGGGAGGGGCCGAGACGCGGGCCGCCAGCACGCCGTCCTCGATCCCCAGCAGCTCGTCGGCGCGGCCGCGCGGCCGCAGTCGCACGGCGATCCGCGCCGCCGCCAAGGC
>JAENWU010000050.1 GCA_016649905.1 Thermoleophilia bacterium | reverse complement strand
GCGGCCCAGCGCAGCCAGTAGTCGAAGCAGCCGAAGCCGGCGAGGAAGCCGAGCGGAGCGAGGATCGCCGGCACGATCACATGCGGGTAGCCGGTCTGTTCGGTCTGGTAGAGCGGCAGGTCGGAGATCGCCCGCAGGGCGATGACGAGGCCGAAGCCGAAAGCCGCGGCGGCCAGGGCGCCAAGCGCTCCTCGAATCCAGCCCGGTTGTCTTATCGCGGCGGTCATCGGCTTGCCTCCATTATGCCCCGCCCGCGCCGACGGGAATCGGGTCGGTCTCGGTGTCCTGCTTGATCGCCTCCAGCAGCGGATCCGGGATCGTCTCTTTCAATCCGGTGACCCATTTCTGGAAGTCGGCGGGGGACTCGACGACGACTTTCGCCCGCATCGTCGCGTGGCCGAAACCGCAAAGCTCGGTGCAGATGAGCTGGTAGGTGCCGACCTTGTCGGGCGTCACGATCGCCGTCGTGGTGATCCCCGGGACGTTGTCTTTCTTGATCCGCCACTCGGGCACCCAGAAGGAGTGGATCACGTCCTGGGCGTGCATCTTGAAGTGGATCTGGCGGTCGACCGGGACGTGCAGCTCGCCCTCCGAGAAGGCCAGATCCTTGCCGGGGTAGCCGAAGCTCCAGGCGTACTGCTGGGAGAAGACGTCGACGGTCATCGGGTTCTTGGCCGGCTCTTCGATCGAGTCGAGCACCGACCAGCTGTAGCCGCCGGCGAAAAGGACGATCACGGTCGGGATCAGGGTCCAGGCGATCTCGAGCCGGGTGTTGCCGTGGATCGGCTCGCCGTCGGATTCATCGCCGGGCTTGGCTTTGAATTTCCACAGCGCGTAGAAGAGCATCACCATCACCAGCGAGAAGACGAACGAGGAGAGGACGATCATCACGTTGAGGAGGTTGTCGATCTCCGGCGCGGCCGTGGATGCCTGCTGTCCGTCCCAATTGATCGAGACCATCACCGCCGACATCGCCGCACCAATGGCGACGGTCGCGGCAAGCATCTTCACTATCGGCAGGCGTCCGTACATGCAGCGGCGGGCATTCTATTGAAGCGGCGGCGGGAGGCTTTGCGGCCCAAGTGACGCCCGGAACTAGCTAGGCCGGATCGGGGAGCGTCGCCAGCTCTCCGGACGCCGCGGCGAGCACGCCGCGGGCCACGCCCTCCCAGCTCCAGAGCCGTCGCACGGTCTCGACCAGCGCTTCGCGGCTGGGCTCGCGGCGCTCGGCCGGAAGCGACAGCCAGGCCGAGAGGCGCGCGGCGATCGCCTCGACCGCGCCGTCGCCAACCGGGAACGAGAGCAGCTCGGCGACTTCGGGCGAGAGTCCGGCGGCAAGCTCGCGAGAGACCTCGAGCATCCCCGAGTGCCCGGCCGAGATCGGCAAAGTGCCGCAGGCGGCGGCCTCGGCAGCGACCATCCCGAAGGCCTCGGGGAAGGTGCTCGGCATCACCAGGGCCTCGGCCCGCGGCAGGAAGCCGGAGACCTCGTCGTGTCCGAGCCGGCCGACGAACTCGACTGAGCCGGCGGCGGCCCGGGCGGCGTCGAGGTAGCCCGGCGGCGGGTCGGCGAGGAAGGCGGAGAGGATCGGCAGCCGGCCCTCCTCGCCGCCCTCGAGGGCGCGGCCGAGGCGGGCGACCTCGCGGGCATCGTCGAGATCGCCACGCTCCAGGGCAGCCTGCAGGCGGCACAGGCCGGTCTCGAACTCGCCAAAGCCGGCTACCTCGAGCCGGGCCTCGGGGTGCTTGGCCTTGACCAGCGGCCAGGCCGCAAGCAAGAGGTCGACGCCCTTGGAGACGATCAGCTTGCCGAGGAAGGCGACGAGGCCGGGCCCACGCCCTTCGCCGGGGCGAAAGGCGTCGATGTCGACGCCAGGAGGCCCGAGGCGGGTCTTCTCCCTCAAGCCGGGGACCTCCGGGAGCGCCTCCCAGAGCGATTCGCCGGTGTGGCGGGAGCCGACCAGGACGCCGGCGGCGGCGGCCACGCCCTCTTCGGCATAGGGACGGAAGCGCGGGTGCGGTTTGACCGTGTACTCGAGCGCCGAGCCGTGAATCTTGGCGGCGTAGCGCGAGACACCGGCGCGGGCGAGGATCGCCGGGCCCATCACCAGGTGATTGGCGAGGCCGGCGTCGATCCCGCCGGCGGCCTCGGCAACGGCGCGAACGGCGGCGACGTTGGCGTCCAGATAGTGATCGAGCTCGTCATCGCTCAGTTCGGGGAAGGCCTTGACCTCGAAGCCCTCGTAAGGGTCCTTGACGTAGACCGGCAGCAGGCCGCCAATGTCGGGGTTGTGGATCTCGACCCCCTCGAGCTCGACCTCGCGGTCCTGGCAGAGCAGATGGACCTCGTGCCCGAGCCGGGCCAGCGCCGGAGCGAGGTTGGCGTTGTAGATGTTGCTGCCGGTACCGCGCAGCAGATAGCCGTGGAAGAGGAGGACCTTCATTCCGCCCAAGCTATTAGTCTTCGCGGCGATGAACGACCGTCAGCTCTACCGCCTGCGCGCCCCGGCCTCCGGCCGCGAGGCGATCTCAACCGTCGAGCTCGGCAAGATCTACGTCGATCGCGAGACCGGCGAGGAGATGAAACCGGTGGCCAAGGTCCTGCCCCTGGCCCCCTCCGCCTCCTCCCTCCCCCGCACCCCGGCCAACCTCCGGACGTGCCGTCGCTGCGACCAGCTGATCGGGCTGGACGTCAGCGACTGCCCGTACTGCGGGCTTCGTCAGACCGCGCTTTAGCGCCTGAGACCGAGCCCGCCGAATCACGAAGTCGGCGGCGGGGAAAGTGCCTGGCTACGAACGCGACCGCTATCGCGGCGTAGGCGACCAACCAGAGAACATCGAAACTCAAACCGGTGACGGCGAAGAAGGCCAGTAGCGCGGCTCCCGCTGCCGCAGGCCCGAAGCGGGCGATGTAGACAGAAAGCTTCATCGCTTACGAGGCTACCTGAGCGAGCACCGAAACGGTGTAGACGGCGGCGCCGAGATGCAATCCGATCAGGCCCCAGCGATGCACGGCCCGATCGCGATCGTGGTCCGGCGCGGCCCCAAACCGGAACTCGGCGATTGCCCCGAAAACTCCGGCGATGGCGAAAGGAAAACCGAGACCTATTTCGTCCGGCCACGGGTCCTCCACCCGAGGCAGGAACCCGCTGAGGATGACGACAGCGTCCACAGCCCGATCCTGACCACGCACCGCGCAAGCGTGGTGCGCGAAACGTCAGGGCTTCGTCGCCGGAGAGCTACAGACTCGTGCCCAGCTTCCGTACATCTGACCGTCGCGAGGGCTCCGTTGGGGCGCAACCCTCGACCTACGGTTTTTTGACCAAGGTCGCCGTGTAGAGCAGGCGCGCGTTCGAGTAGTAGCAGCCGTAGGTCTTGACTTTGCCGACGCCCTGTTGGGGATGGCCGCCCTGGATGTCTTCCTTGGAGGCGCAGTGTTCGGGAAGGCGGCTGCCGCGCCAGGTGTTGTCGGCGGAGACGTTGAAGGCGAACATCGGCGCCCAGGTCGGGACCGTGAGGGCGACGACCTGGCCTTTGAGGACGGTCAGCGGGTGGTCGAGGGCGAAGACCGGGGTGGTGCCGAAGTAGGGGTTGAGGATCTTCAGCGGGCTCTGGCGGACCAGCGTGTATTTCGGCGGGTTGGTGTCTTCGACCGGGCGCAGGATGCCGATCCGCGCCATCGAGGGCTCGCCGAGGAAGTCGTTGAAGAAGCCGATCTCGTCGGTGGTCGTTTCCGATTCGACTTTGGAGGGCTTGGCGAGGGTGATCGACCAGGCGACGACTTTGCCTTCGAAGGGCGCCTCGTACGGTTTGGGGATGCCATCGGCGATCGCCTGGAAACCGGTCACGTGGCCCTCGACCCGGCAGGGGGTGATCTCGACGTTGTTGACGATTTTGCCCGGGCAGGAAGCGGGCGGCATTTCGGCGGTCTGGCCGAGGACGATCACGCGCAGGGGCGCCGAGTCGGCGCCGGGGGCGGCGATCGCGACCAGCACCGCGAAGGTGCAGGCGGCGACCACAAGGAGCGCCCAGGCGCGGCGCGATCGGGATTTGTTTTCTGCGAAGGGCATGGACTTAAGGCAACACGAGGCGCAGCGGCCAGTTGCGCCGGATTCTGCCTTCGACGCCGGGGGAATGTCCCCCTGCTTAAGCGCTTGCACGATCCCGGCCAAGCGGCTCGCTAGGGTTGCCGCACCAGATGGAGGTTTCAAACCGCGCAGACGATTTCATTCCCGCCGGTCTCGCCTCCCTCGGGTTGGAGGCCGACGAGATCGAGCTGGCGGTGATCGGAGCGGCGCACGCGATGTTCTGGCCGCCGATCCTGGAGTTGCTCGCGCTCGACGTCGGCGAAGCCGCGCCGGAACCGCGTCCCGACCTCTCCCAGCCGCCCCCGCCCCGATGACCGCCCTCGACCTCTCGCTGGCCGGGCAGGCCGCCGCGATCGCCAGCGGCGAGGCCGACGCCGGCGAGCTCCTTGAGGCGACCCTGGCGCGGATCGCCGAGCGCAACCCGGCGCTGAACGCCGTCGTCGAGACCTTTCCGGAGCGCTCGCGGGAGATGCTGGCGCAGGCGCCGCGGGGACCGCTTTATGGCGTACCGGTCGTGATCAAGGACGAGTGGCCGCTGCCCTGGCGCGCGCAGCGCTTCGGCGCCGCCGAGATGCTCGCCCCCAGCGCCCCCGGCGAGTCCGGCCCCTACCGGGCGCTGCGCGATGCCGGCGCGGTGATCGTCGGCGTCGGCAACATGCACGAGCTCGGCTCCGGCAGCACCGGCAACGTCTCCGTCTACGGCCCCGCCCGCAACCCCTGGAACCCCGAGCGCTGCCCGGGCGGCTCCTCCAGCGGGCCCGCCGCGGCGGTCGCCGCCCGTCTCGTCGCCGGCGCCGTCGGCGCCGACGGGGTCGGCTCGATCCGCTACCCAGCCGCCTACTGCGGACTGACCGGGCTGAAGCCGACCTTCGGCCGCGCCGCGATGGAGGGCCACCACATGGCGCCGTACTCGACGATGATCGTCTCCGGGCCCCTCTGCGCCGATGCCGCCGACTGTCGCCTGCTGGGCTCCGTCCTCTGCGGCGAAGAGCTCGCCAGCGGCGCGCCGCGGGGCCTGCGGATCGGCATCGTCCGCGACGCCGTCTCCGATGACGTCGAAGCGCCGGTGCGGGCCTCCTGCGCAAAGGCGATCGGGCTCCTCTGCGAGGCCAGCGGCGGCGAGATGGTCGAGATCGAGCTCGCCGACCTCGACGCCTCGGCGCTGGCCGGGGTCCTGATCGCCAACACCGAGGGGATGAACGGGCTCACCCCCGACCGCCTCAACCATCTCGATCCCGAGCTGAGCCCGCTCGGCCGCGGTCTGCTCAAGTACCGGATGCTGCTGCCAGCGGCCGCCACGGTCAAGGCCCTGCAGGTGCGGGCGCTGATGCGCCAGCGCCTCGCCGCCCTCTTCGACCGCGTCGACGTGATCGCCTGGCCGACCGTCCCGGCAGTGGCGCCCCCGCTGCAGATGCCGCTGGTCGAGCTGCCCTCCGGCACGCTCACCGCCGACCAGGCCAATGTCCGCGGTGGCGCCCTCGCCAACCTGACCGGGATTCCGGCGATCAGCGTCCCCGTCGGCCTCTCCGAGGGCCTGCCGATCGGCCTGCAACTGCAGGCCGCCTGGGGTCGAGACGAGCTGCTGCTCGACGCCGCCGAGGCGCTCGAGACCGCGAACGGCCGTGGCAAGGTCGAGGCGTTGCCGCCGCTGGCCGAAGCCGCCGCCGCTTCGACGGAGGGCTGAGCGGTGCCGGCGATCGTCGCCGAGGGACTGGAGCGCGCTTTCGGCGAGGTGCTCGCGGTGCAGGGGATCGACCTCGCCGTCGAGGAGGGCGAGATCTACGGATTTCTTGGCCCCAACGGCGCTGGCAAGACGACGACGGTGCGGATGCTGACGACGCTGCTGCTGCCGACCGGCGGCCGGGCCAGTGTCGCCGGCCACGACGTCAGCGCCGAAGCGCGTGCGGTGCGGAGGTCGATCGGCGTTGCCCTGCAGGAAGCGGCGCTCGACCCGCTGATGACCGGCCGCGAGCTGATCCGGCTACAGGCGACCCTGCAAGGCATTCCGACCGCCGAGGGCCGGCGCCGCGCCGACGACCTGCTGGAGCGGGTCGATCTGGCGGGGGCGGCGGACCGCCGGGTCGGCACCTACTCGGGCGGGATGCAGCGCCGGCTCGATCTCGCCGCCGCGCTCGTGCACGAACCGCGGGTCCTCTTCCTCGACGAGCCGACCACCGGCCTGGATCCGGTCAGCCGCAAAACGATCTGGGAGGAGGTGCGGGCGCTGAACAACGAGGGCACCACCGTCTTCCTCACCACCCAGTACCTGGAGGAGGCCGACCAGCTCGCCGACGACGTCGGCATCATCGACAGCGGCCGGATCGTCGCCGAAGGCACTCCGGAGTCGCTCAAAGCCGAAATCGGCAATCCCCACATCCAGCTGCAGCTGGCCGAGGGCTCGGTCGCCGAGGCGGAGGCGAAGCTGGGTGAGATCGGGCGGCTGCTGCCGCCCAAGGACGGCAAGAAGGTCCTGGTCGAGGTCGAGAACGGCGCCGCCGACATTCCCCGCGTCGTCCGCATCCTCGACGAGGCCGGGATCGCGGTCGAGGCGCTGGAGCTGGTGCGGCCGACCCTCGACGACGTCTTCGTCGCCAAGACCGGCTACCACCTCGAGGAGGAGAGCGAGGAGAACTCCGAGCAGGAGCCGGTGGGGGCGTGAACGGCCGCGCTTCGCTGGCGACCAACCTGCGGGTCGTGCGGGCGCTGGGGATGCGGTCGGTGCGGCAGACCTTCCGCCGGCCGCAGCTGATTGCGCCGATCATCGTCTTCCCCACCCTGCTGCTGGCGATCCAGACCGGTGGCGCCAGCGCCGCGGTCGAACTCCCCGGCTTCCCGCCGGTCCAGAGCTTCCTCCAGTTCATGCTCGCCGGGGCGATCATGCAGTCGCTGATGCTGGCCGGCAACAGCGGCGGGATCGCGCTGGCGGTCGACATCGAGATGGGCTTCACCGACCGCCTCTTCGCGGCGCCGATCCCACGCTTCGCGATCGTCCTCGGCCGGCTCGCCGGGACCGCGGCGCTCGGGCTGTTCGGGGCGCTCTGGTTCCTGGCGATCGGCCTGATCTTCGGCGCCGAGATCGAGAGCGGCGTCGCCGGCGCGCTGCTGGCGGTGGCGCTAGCCACGGCGGCGGCCTGCGCGGTCGGCGGGATCGGCGCCGCGATCGCGCTGCGGACCGGCAGTGCCAGCGTCGTCCAGGGGCTGTTCCCGCTGGTCCTCGTCGTCCTCTTCGTCTCCTCCGCGTTTTTTCCACAGGAGCTGATGATCGAGCCGGCGAAGACGATCGCCGCCTACAACCCGCTCAGCTTCGTCGCCGAAGGGATCCGCGAGCCGATGATCTCCGGCATCGACGCGACCGACACGCTGGAGGCGCTGGCGGCGATCGCGGGCATCATCATCCTTGGGCTGGCGCTCAGCGCCAGGGCACTGCGACACCGACTGCGGGTGGGCTGATGGAAGCGACCGCGCAGCTGCCGGCTTGGCGCACCAACCTGGCGACGATCGGGGCGCTGATGACCCGCGCCCGCAACGAGCTCCTGCGGGTGCCCGGCGCGGCAATCCCCGGGGTGCTGGCGCCAACGATCTTCTTCCTCGGGCTCAACGGCGTCTTCGGCGCCCTGACCCAGCTCAACGGCTTCAGCACCGGCAGCTACGAGGCGTTCATCGTCCCGGTCAGCATGCTGCAGGGAGCCGGATTCACCGGCGCCGCCGCCGGCGTCAACCTCGCCCGCGACATCGAAGCTGGTTGGCTGGACCGGCTGCTGGTCTCCCCCACCCCGCGCTGGGTCCTGCTCGCCGGCACGGTGCTGGCGGCGAGTGCCAGGGCGCTGATCCCGGCCACCTTCGTGATCGCGATCGCGCTGGCGCTCGGCGCCGGCTTCCCCGGCCTCGACGGGCTGGCGATCGCCTACCTGATGGTCGCGGCGATGGCCGCGATCGCGGCCTGCTGGGGTTCGATGCTGGCGCTGCGCTTCAAGAGCCAGTCGGCGGCGCCACTGATGCAGTCGGGGATGATGGCGCTGATCCTCTTCACGCCCGCCTACGCGCCGCTGGCGCTGCTCTCCGGCTGGCTGGCGGACGTCGCCCGCATCAACCCGGCCACCGACGTGCTCGAAGCGGCACGGCAGGGCTTCGTCGGCGCCGTCACCTGGGCCGATACCTGGCCGGGCCTGCTGGCGGTGGCAGGCATGCTGGCCCTGCTCGGCGGCCTGGCCCTCCGCGAGATGCGCCGCACCGCAGTATGACCCCCCGCCGACGGGCCGAAAACGGGCCTATATCTCCCGAAATCGGCCCATCGGCGGTGGTTGTGGCGGAGGCCGAGCGGGTGCTGCGGCAGAATTGGAACGAGGGGGAGAACGACCGGCGGCGCTTCGCCTACACCGAACCGAGCCCCGGACGCTATCCGTGGCAGTGGTATTGGGACTCCTGCTTCGCAGCGATCGTCTGGCGCCGCTTCGAGCCCGCCCGCGCCCGGGCCGAGCTCGAGAGCCTGCTGGAAGCCCAGCGCCCGAACGGCTTCGTCGGCCACACGATCTTCTGGCAGGAGCCGGTCACCATGCCTCGCCTCGCCTTTTACAACGTCGCCACCCGCAGCGGCTTCCTGCAGACCGAGACGATCCAGCCGCCGCTGCTCGCCTGGGCCTGGCGGATCGCCGTCGGCGACCCCCGTGAGGAGCCGCGGATCGCCGCGCACATGGACTGGCTCGCGGCCAACCGCGACCTCGAGGGCGACGGCCTGCTGTGGATCGTGCAGCCGGACGAGTCCGGCCTCGACGCCTCGCCCAAGTTCGAAGCGGTCTGGGGCTGGCGGGCGAACGGCAGGATCGGCTTCCCGCTGCTGGTGCGCCACAACCGCCGGCTCGGCTTCGACGCGAGGCGGATCCGCGAGCGCGGCGGGCCGCTGCTCTGCGAAACGCTGGTCAACACGATGTGGTCGCTGTCGCTGCAGGCGATCGGACGGCCCTCGGCGACGCCGGCGCTGGTCGACCGGCTCTGGGACGAGCGTCGCGGGCTGTTCGTCGACGAAGGACAGCCTGGCGCGATCCGCCCCGGTGCCGTGACCTGGTCCTCGCTGGCCCCGCTGGCGCTGCCCGACCTGCCGGAGGCGATCGGCCGGCGCCTGGTCGATGAGCACCTGCTGAACGAGCGCGAGTTCCTGACCCCGGTGGCGCCGCCCTCGGTCGCCGCCTCGGAGCCCAGCTACGAGCCCGACGGCGGCCACGGCCGGATCCGCCGCTACTGGCGCGGCCCGACCTGGGTCAACTCCGCCTGGATGGTCTGGCTGGGCATGCGCCGCCTCGGCTACACAGCGGAGGCGGAGCGCCTCGCCGACGGCGTCATCGCCGCCTGTGCCCGCGAAGGCCTGCGCGAGTACTACGACCCACGCACCGGCACGGGCCTGGGCGCCAAGGACTTCGCCTGGTCGGCGCTAGTGGCCGAGATGGCGGACCCGGACTTCGCAAGGCCGTGAAAACCAAGCAGGTCGTGGACCGAGGAGCGCGAGATGCGCCGGTTTGCAGCGGCCCTTATTTGTAGCGGTAGGTGATGCGACCGCGGTCCAAGTCGTAAGGCGAAAGCTCGATCTTGACGCGGTCGCCGGGCAGGATGCGGATGTAATGGCGGCGCATCTTTCCCGAGATGTGGCCGAGCACGTCGTGGCCGTTGTCGAGTTTGACCCGGAACATCGTGTTGGGGAGAGCCTCGGTGATCTCGCCCTCCATTTCGATCTTTTCCTCTTTCGCCATGCGGCCGGCAGCGTACCTGACCAGGCGTGTGCGGCGGGTCAGGCCTCCTCTTTGGACCAGGCCAGCCAGTTGCGCGCGTGCTCGACCGCGGCGGCGCGATCGGTCACCTCGCCCGCGTACTGCGCCGCCTCGAGCTCGGCCATCGCCTTACCCAGCTCCGGGCCTGGCTCCAAGCCGAGTTCGCGGGCCAGCTGATCGCCGCGCAGCAGCGGCACCGGTGGCCCGTCGCGACGCCAGTCGAGCGCCGCGGCGATCGTTTCGCGGGCGAGCGTGAGGTGCGCCTCGACCATCTCCGGCCGCGCCAGCGGTCCGGCCCCGCGAGCCGAGAGCCGGTCGGCGACGGTCAGCAGGGTGACGTCGACCGCGACCGGTTCGGTCGCCCGCAGGTACTCATGGACCCGACGCGGCGGCAGCGGCGCCTCCGGGATCATGAAGCCGAGTCGCAGGTGATGGAGCGCCAAGCCCCGCAGGTGCTGGGTGAGGCGGCGGCTGGCCCGCAGCCGCGAGCAGATCTCGGCGATCGTCTCCGCCCCAGCGACGTCGTGGCCGCGGAAGCCGACGAAGCCGTCGCGCTCGCTACGGGTGGCCGGCTTGGCGATGTCGTGCAGCAGGGCGCCAAAGCGCAGCGCCGTGCCGCGGGTCATCTCATCGGCCAGTGGCTCGGCCAACAGGGCCGCCACCTCCTCGGCCCGCTCGCCGGCGAAGCGCCCGAGGTCCCGCTCGATTTCGAGGGTATGTTCGAGCACAGCGATCGTGTGGTCGTGGACGTCGAGGTGGTGGTTGGGGCCCTGCTCCACCCCGCGCAGGCCCTCGAACTCGGGCAGCACCACCGCGGTCAGGTCGAGCTCGTCCAGCAGCGCTAGGCCCCGCATCGGGTCCGGCCCGCCGATTAGCAGCCGCAGCTCCGCCAGCTGACGCTCGCCGGCGGGGTCGGCGGCACGGTCGGCGACAGCGCGGGCCAAGGCAACGGTGTCCGCGTCGATCTCCAGGCCGAGCTCGGCGGCGAGGCGCGCCGCCCGCAACAGCCGCAGCGGATCCGCCTCGAAGCTGCGCTCGGAGACCGCGCGCAGCAACCTGCGCTCGAGGTCAGCGAGGCCGCCGAACGGGTCGATCGGCTCCGCCGCGCCAACAACCGGCACGGCGACGGCGCCGATCGTGAAGTCGCGCTCGCCGAGGTCGGCCTCGATGTGCTCGCCGCGCAGCACCGTCAGGTCGACCTGCCAACCCCGCGAGGCCCCGGTTACGCGCCAGGTCCCGAACTCGGCCGAGAGCTCGAAGGCGTGCTCGCCGAGCTCCCTCGCGATCGCCTTGGCGGCGGCGCCGGGGTCACCGGCCACCGCGAGGTCGAGATCGGCGACCTCGCTCCCGAGCGCCGCATCGCGGACGGCGCCGCCGACGATCCAGACGCCCTCGACCGCGCCGAGCGCCAGCCGCACGGCGAGCACCAGCGGGGCTTCCCCCAGTCGGACCGCAGGATTGGCACCGTGGTCGCTCATATCGCGACTATCCCGCCAGGGCGCGGCGCGGGACCCGGGCCGAGATCGCACAGGTGACCTCGTAGTTGATCGTCTCCAGGCGCCGGGCCACCTCCTCGGCGCGGATCTCGTCCTCCCCCTGGGACCCGATCAGCACCGCCTCGTCGCCGGACTCCACGTCGGTCTCGGGACCGAGGTCGACCGTGATGTTGTCCATCGAGACGGTGCCGACAAGCGGTCGGCGGTGGCCGCGGACGAGCACCTCGCCGTTGTTGCTGAGAGCGCGGCGAACGCCGTCGCCGTAGCCGAGCGGGATCACCCCGACCCAGGTGTCCTGCGGAGCCGACCAGCGCTGCCCGTAACCGGCGCTGGCGCCGGCCGCAAACCGCTTCACGTCGGCGACGTAGGAGCGCAGGGACAGCGCCGGCGCCAAGCCGCGCTCCCTCGGGTCGCCCTGGAAGGGGTCGAGGCCGTAGATCGCGACGCCGCAGCGGGCGAGGTCGAAGTGGGAGCGTCGCTCGCGGAAGACGGCGGCGCTGTTGGCGGCGTGGACGAGCACCGACGGAAACTCCTGCTTGACCGCGGCGGCGACCCGCTCGAAGCGCTCCAGCTGCTCGTCGAAAAAGGCCGATTCGGGTTCGTCGGCGGTCGCGAAGTGAGTCCAGACGCCAGCAAGCTCGAGGTTGGGGTCGGCGTCGCAGGCGCGGGCCAGGGCGAGCAGATGCTCGGGATCGGGGTTCCCCAGGCGGCCCATGCCGCTGTCGTACTTGACGTGGACGCGGGCGCTCGATCCTTGCGCCGAGGCTCGCGCCGAGAGCATCTCCCGAAAGCCCTCGTGCCAGACCGACAGCTCCGAGCTGGCGGCGAGAACGATGTCGACCTCCTCCTGGGTCAGCGCCCCCAGGGTCAGCAATGGCACGTGCCGATAGCGCCGCCCCACCGCCTCCGCCTCGACCGCGGTCGCCACCGCCAGCCAGCTGGCGCCGCCGGCGAGCGCCGCGCCGGCGCAGGCGTCGGCACCGTGCCCATAGCCGTCGGCCTTGACGACCGCGCAGAGCTCGGAATCCTTCCCCAGCTCGGCCTTGAGCCTGGCGCAGTTGGCACGGATCGCGTCGAAGTCGATCCGGGCGACCGCACGCTCCATCGGACGCAGGTTATTCGACTGCGGGATCAGGACGCAGGCCAGCGGCGATCGAGTCGATCACGTCGGTGGCGATCACCGACTCCGCGGCACCGATTCGGCGCGCCGCGTCGCGGCCGGCGCGGGCGTGGGCGAGGACTCCGGCGCAGGCGGCGGCGAAGGGCTCCAGGCCCCGCGCCATGAGGGCCGCGAGGATCCCCGAGAGCACGTCGCCGCTGCCGGCGGTGGCAAGGGCCGGCGCGGAGAGCGCGTTGACGGCGATCCGGGTGCCGTCGGTGACGATCGTGTCGTCTCCCTTGAGGACGACGATGGCCTGCGCCGCGCGGGCGGCGTCGCGGGCGGCGCCGAGGCGGTGGCCATCGATCTCGGTGGATTCGCGGTCGAGCAGGCGGCCGAGCTCCCCGGCATGCGGAGTCAGCAGGGTTGGCTGGTCACGCGAGGCGATCATCGAAGCACGGCCGGCGAAAGCGTTGAGCCCGTCGGCGTCGATCACCAGCGGGCACTCAATCGCAGCGGCGACCTCGCGGGCCAGCTCCAGCGAGCCGGGGTCGCGTCCCAGCCCGGGGCCGAGGACCCCGGCTGCGGCCCGCTCGAAGGCAGCGAGGACAGCCTTGACTGAGACCGGTACCAGGCGGCCGTCGCCGCCTGGGCAGCCCACCGACATCACCTCCGGCTGGCCGAGTTCGAAGACCGGCTCGAGGTCGGTGGGGATCGCGACCGTCGCGTAGCCGGCACCCGCCCGGATCGCCGCCGAGGACGACATCCGCACGGCGCCGGTGAGGCCACGCGAGCCGCCGGCGATCGTCACCTGCCCGGAGCTGAACTTGGTCGAGTCCGGACCCCGGCGCGGTGCCAGCTCCAGGACCGAGCGGCAGATCGTCCCGGCCGCCGGCTCGCCGGGAGCGCCCGCCGGGATCCCGATCGGGACCACCCGCAGCTCGCCGGTGCGGCGCTTGCCCGGCGCGATTCGCTGCCCGAGCTTGGCGGCGTGGAAGCTGACGGTGAGGTCGGCCTCGACGGCATCGCCGGCCACCTCGCCGCTGGAGGCATCGACGCCGGAGGCGATGTCGCAGGAGACGACCGGCGCCCGACAGCGGTTGACCGCCGCGATCGCCGCGGCGGCCGGCTCTCGCGGCGTCCCCGAGAAGCCGGTGCCGAAGATCGCGTCGACGATCGCGCCGGAGCCGGCCAGCCAGGCATCGAAGTCCTCCGGGGCCTCGTCGGAGAAGAGCAGGGCGGTGTCGACCTCGAACCCGAGCTCCGAGAGGCGCCGGGCGGCGATCTTCCCGTCACCGCCGTTGTTCCCCTTGCCGCAGAGGATCCGCACGGGACCCTGCGGGGCGAGTCCCGCGACGGCCTCTGCCAGCGCCGCTCCCGCCGCCTCCATCAGCTGCGCCGACGGCACCCCCTGATCCTCGATCGCCCAGGTATCGACCGCGCGAATCCCCTCGGCGTCATACAGCGGCTCCAGCCACGGCTCCATCGACCCAGACTACGGGTGGACGATCGCGACGGCGGCGGCGTTCTCGCGCGAGTGGGTCAGCGAGACGTCGATGCGCCGGCCCGCGGCCGCCTCGGCCGCGTGGCCACTGAGCCGCACCGTCGGTGGCTCTCCCGCGATGACCTCGATCTCAAGCAAACGCACTCCGCGGCTGAGCCCAAGCGCCTTGACGACCGCCTCCTTGGCGGCGAAGCGGGCGGCCAGGTGGCGGCCCGGTCGCTTGCGCGCCGCCGCGTACTCGCGCTCGGACTCGGTGAAGATGCGGGCGGCGAGCCGAGGGCGGCGCTCCAGCGCGCGCTCCATCCGCTCGATCTCGAGCAGGTCGATGCCGACGCCGGTGGCCATCGCCCGCCGGCTATTCGGTGAAGCCGACGATCAGCTTCGCCGTCGCCAGGTCGCCCGAGGAGCCGGCGCCGATCGCGGCGTACCCGACCTTGTCGAGGAAGGGTTTCGCTTCTTCGAGTTCGGCCAGGTCTTCGGCCGGGATCAGGTTTTCGATCAACGCCAGCGCCGCCGGCCCGGCGACGAAGCCGCTGATCGGGACGTCGCCGAGGGCTTCGCCCGCCGCCTTGAAGGCGGGGTTCTCAGCCAGGGTGGCGCTCGTGCCGGCGCTCAGCGCCTGCGCGGAGGCGGCGAGACCGTAGGAGATCGCGATCTTCTCGCCCTGGGCGGCGACGACGAGCGGCTGGTCGCCGAGTTCCGGGCTGCGGATCGAGAAGCCGGTCGCCTTGCCGGAGATGGCGGTGACGCCAGGGGTGCCGGTGGCGCGCAGCAGCAGGCCGATGTTGGAGACGGTGTTGGTCGCTTCCTTGGAGCTGGTCGTCTCGAGGACGACAGCTCCGGTCAGATTCTGTTCGGTGTTGCCCTGGGCGAAGAGGGCGACGTCGCCGATCGAGCCGCCGATCTTTTCGAGGTCGATCCCGGCCGCCTTCATGACGTCCTTCAGTTCGTTGGGCTGAATCTCGCCGGGGATACCGACTTCGTCGAGGCGGTCGATCGCTTCGCCGAGGCGCTCGCCGAATTCAGCCGAGGAGAAGGCCGCGAAGGAGCCGCCGGGCAGCGAGCCGAGCAGCTGCGAGGCGTCGCCCGTGGGCGGGTTGTCGCCGGCGGCGTTGGTCGAGAAGTCGATCTCGATCTGATCGGAGCCGGGGACGACGCTGGCCAGAGCGGTCGCTTCTTTCGGTTCGATCCCGGCGCTTTCGAGGAACTGCTGCGCTTCGGGGTCGACGGTGCCGCCCGATTCTTCGATCAGGCCGCCGATGTCGACGAAGACGTTGGCGAGGCTTTCGCTCGGGGCGGCGCCGACTGCACTGTTGTAGGCGTCGACGTCGGCCAGCGATTCGCCGTCGCCGGCGTCGACCGCGGCTTTGAAGCTCTTTTCGTCTTCGGCGATGACCAGGAAGTCCCCGACCACGCCGATCGTCGTGTCGTCTTCTTCGACCTTGAAGTCCGAGCCTTCGTAGGAGCCTTCTTCGGCCACCTCGTCGGCCGACTGCTTGTCGATGAAGTCCTGGGTCGCGCCGGTGTCGGTGCTCGGGATCGCGACCGCGTAGCCGGCGAAGTCATTGCCGTCGTATTCCTGCAGCGAGATCCCCGCCTTTTCGCCCAGCCAGGGTTCGACTTCTTTGGCGTAGTCGAAGTCTTCCCCCGAGGAGAGGGCCGAGTCTTCGATTTCGGAGACGATCAGTTCGCCGAGGTTGTCGATGCCAGCGACATTCTTCGCCAGCGCCTCGATATTCGACTGCAGGGTCCCTTCGGGGCGCACCGAGACGTCGATGAAGACCGGCGACTTCGGCGGTGCCACCGCGGCGGGGTCCGAGCCCGAGCTGTCGTCGCCGCCGCCGCAACCGGCGGCGATCAGGGCGATGGCAGCGGTGGCCACGGCGAGAATCAGAACGAGACGTACCTTCATGCGACGGCGCAGACTAGCAAGCCCATCACTCGACCGTGACGGTCTTGGCCAGATTGCGGGGCTGGTCGACGTTGAGGCCGCGGGCGCGGGCGATGTCGTAGGCCAGCAGCTGCAGCGGCAGGATCGCGACGATCGGCTGCAGGATCCAGTCGGTGGCGGCGACGGAGATCGTCTCGTCGGCGACTTCGGCGGCGCGCTCGCTGCCGGCCGTCGCAATCGCGATCGTCTGGGCACCGCGGGCGCGGACCTCCTCGACGTTGGAGAGCACCTTCTCCAGGACCGGGCTGTCGGTGGCGACGCAGACAACCGGCGTCGACTCGTCGAGCAGGGCGATCGGCCCGTGCTTCATCTCCCCGGCGGCGTAGGCGTCGGTCGGGATGTAGGAGACCTCCTTCAGCTTCAGCGCCCCCTCGAGGCAGACCGGCAGGCCGATGTGGCGGCCGAGGTAGAGGAAGAAGTTCTGGTCGCTGTGGGCGGCGGAGACGGCTTTGACGGCCTCCTCGGTCTGCTCCAGGGTCTCGTCGATCTTCGACGGCAGCGCCTTCAGTTCGGCGACCAGCTCGGTGATTCGCTGCGGCTCCAGGGTGCCGCGCAGCTCGGCGATCCGCAGCCCCAGCAGATACATCGCCGCGACCTGGGCGACGAAGGTCTTGGTCGCGGCGACGCTGACCTCGAGCCCTGCCCGGGTGTAGAGGACGGCGTCGGCTTCGCGCGTCACCTGGCTGCCCATGATGTTGGTGACCGCGAGCACGGTGGCGCCGGCCTCGCGGGCCAGCCGCATCGCCGCCAGCGTGTCGGCGGTCTCGCCGGACTGGGTCATCCCGATCACCAGGTCCCCCGGTCCGACCACCGGGTTGCGGTAGCGGTACTCGGAGGCGATGTCCATTTCGACCGGCACCCGCGCCCACTCCTCGATCGCGTAGCGGCCGATCAAGCCAGCGTGGTAGGAGGTGCCGCAGGCGACGATCACGATCCGGCTCACCCCGCGCAGGAGCTCGTCATCGAGGGCCACGTCGGAGAGGTCGACGCCGTCGTCCCCGGGCAGGCGGTCGGCGATCGTCTCGGCGACGGCGTCGGCCTGTTCGTGGATCTCCTTCAGCATGAAAGTTTCGTAGCCACCCTTCTCGGCGGCGTCGGCGTCCCAGGTGACCTCTTCGGGCTGGCGCTCGATCGGCGTCCCCGCGGCGTCGGCGATGCGGATGACGCCGGCTTCGGCTTCGACGATCTCCCCATTTTCGATCGGCATCGCCGTGCGCGTGTCGGCGAGGAAGGCCGGGATCGCCGAGGCGAGGAAGGTCTCCCCGTCGCCGATGCCGGCGACCAGCGGGCACTCCTTGCGGGCGCCGAGCAGGCGCTGCGGCTCGTCGGCGTGCATGGCGACGAAGGCATAGTGACCGCGCAGCTCGGCGTAGGCGTCGCGAACGGCGGCGGCGAGGTCGCCGTCGTAGTGGTGGGCGATCAGGTGGGCGACGACCTCGGCGTCGGTCTCGGAGGTGAACACCTCGCCTTCGGCCTGCAGGCGCTTGCGCAGGCCGGCGTGGTTCTCGACGATCCCGTTGAGGACGATGTGGACCTTGCCGGAGCTGTCGTCGTGGGGGTGGGCGTTCTCCTCGGTGACGCGACCGTGGGTCGCCCAGCGGGTGTGGGCGATGCCGGTGTTGGATGGCGGCAGGGCGCCACCGTTGGCGGCCGCGTGCTCGGCGACGGCGGCGCGCAGGTTGGCGAGGTTGCCAACCGCGTGGACGCTCTCGACCTCGCCGTCCTCGAGCACGGAGAGGCCGGCCGAGTCATAGCCGCGGTATTCGAGCTTTTCCAATCCCGAGAGGAGGAGCTCCTCGCAGGGTCGGCCGCCCACGTATCCGACGATTCCGCACATGGAGGCGAGAAAGGGTAGAGGGCGGCTGCCCTCAGCCCAATTCTTCGCGGACGATCGCGACCAGGCGCCCACAGACGGCGTCGGCCTCATCGGCGCTCGGCGCCTCGACCATCACTCGCACCAGCGGCTCGGTTCCCGAGGGGCGCAGGAGCACCCGACCGCGACCCTCGAGGGCCTCGCTCTCCCGCTCGACCGCCTCCCAGACGGAGGCGGCGTCGTTGACGGCCTCGCGGTCGGCGACCGTGACGTTGACCAGGGTCTGCGGCAGCTTCTGCATCGGCGCGGCGCCATCCAGCTTGCTCTCGCCGAGCTCGCGCATCGTCATCAGCGCGGCGGCGATCCCGTCGCCGGTGGCGACGAAGTCGGTGGCGATGATGTGGCCGGACTGCTCGCCGCCGAGCTGCCAGTCGCGCCGCAGCATCTCGTCGATCACGTAGCGGTCGCCGACCTGGGTGACGGCGACGTCGATGCCGGCCTCCGCCATCGCGCCGTGGAAGCCGAAGTTGGTCATCACGGTAACAACGACGCCGGCAAGCTCCCCGCGGGACGCCATTCCGCGGGCACCGAGAGCGATCAGCTCGTCACCGTCGTGAACGCGCCCGGAGCCGTCGACGGCGAGGACGCGGTCGCCGTCGCCGTCGAAGGCGAAGCCGATTTCGGCGCCGCTGGAGACGACGCGCTCGGCGATCGCATCCGTGTGGGTGGAGCCACAGCCGGCGTTGATGTTGCGACCGTCGGGCTCGATCCCGATCGTCTCGACGCGAGCGCCGAGCCGTTCGAAGATCGCGGGGCCGGCACGGAAGGTGGCGCCGTTGGCGCAGTCGAGGACGATGTGGCGGCCGGAGAGGTCGAGCGGGAAGGCTGCCGCAAGCTCGCGCAGGTAGTCGTCGAGGCCGCCGTTCAGCTCACGCACGCTGCCGGCGCTGATCGTCGCCGGCGGTTGCTCCTCCAGCAAAGACTCGATCCGCGCCTCGACCTCGTCGCCGAGCTTTGTGCCGCGGGCGCTGAAGAACTTGATCCCGTTGTCCTGGAAGGGGTTGTGGGAAGCGGAGACGACCGCGGCCAGGTCGAGCCCGAGCCGCTTGACCAGGATCGCCGCCGCCGGCGTCGGCAGCACGCCGCCGAGCAGCGCTTCGCCCCCTGCCGCGGCTACTCCAGCGGCCAGTGCCGCCTCCAGCATCGGCCCCGACTCCCGCGTGTCGCGGACGATCAGCACCTGCGGGCGGTCGGCGTCGAGCGAAGTCGTCACCGCCCGGCCAAGGGCCGTTGCCAGCTCAGCGGTCAAGAACGTCCCAGCCTCGCCGCGAACGCCATCGGTGCCAAAGAGCTTTCTACTCATCTGGGTGGCCATACGCTCCTCCTGTTCGGCGGCGGATACCCATTTCCCCGTCCCAGCAAGCGCTGAGGCGAGCGAAAATCAGATGCAGATTTGCAGCCGCCTCAGCGCTTGCTGAACTGCGGCTTCTTACGGGCCTTCTTGAAGCCCGCCTTGCGGCGCTCCTTCACCCTTGCGTCGCGGGTCAGGAAGCCACGGCGCTTGAGATCTCCGCGCAGCTCAGGGTCGATCTCGGTCAGCGCCCGGGCGATCCCGTGGCGGACCGCGCCGGCCTGGCCACTGATCCCACCGCCGTGGACAAGGACGCGGACGTCGACGTTGCCCTCGTAGCCGGAGACGGTCAGTGGCTGGACCGCCATCGTCTGGTGCAGGGGCCGCGGGAAGAACTCCTCGAGACTGCGCTTGTTGATCTCGATCTTGCCGTCGCCCGGGACCAGGGTCACGCGGGCGATCGAGCGCTTGCGCTTGCCGGTGGCAAGGAATCGCGAGCCGCTCTCCATTTTCGCCGGGGCACGGCTCGCAGCGGCGTCATCGGCCTCGTCGGCGCCAACCAAGGCTGCCTCGCGACGGGCTTTCTCCTCTTCCTCGGCCTCCAGGCGCGCTTTCTCCTCGGCGCTGAGAGCCGGACCGTCGGGCTCGACCAGGATCGGCTCCAGGTCGGCACCGGGAATCACGTCTTTCTTTTTCTCCTCGGCAGCGGGAGCGTCAGGCTCCTCAGCGGCCTCGGGCTCAGCGGCCTCGGGCTGGTCGGAGATCTGCTCGGCGGCGGCCTCGTCGGCAGGGGCGTCGTTCTCCCCCTGCTCCTCGGCGACGGGCGCGGGGTCGGCGCTCTCGGCGGCCTCCTCGGCCGCAGCCTCCTCGGCGGGCTCGGGCGTCTCCTCGGCAGGCTCCGCGGGAGTCTCCTCGGCGCTGGGCTCCTCGGGCGCCTCGGCGCTCGGCTCGCTGTTCTCGTCCAAAGCTTTCTCGTCGTCTGCCATCAAATCGTCTCCATCGGTTTGGGCTGCTGCGCCGCATGCGGGTGGTCGGGACCGGCGTAGACCTTGAGCTTGGTCAACTGCTGGCGGGCGAGCCGGTTGCGCGGCAGCATGCCCTTGACAGCCTTGCGAATGACTTCCTCGGGACGACGCTCGAGCATCTCGGCCAGCGTCCGCGACTTGATCCCGCCCGGGTAGCCGCTGTGGCGCCAGTAGGTCTTCTGCGCCAGCTTGTTGCCCGTGACCCGAATTTTCTCGGCGTTGATGACGACGATGAAGTCGCCGGTGTCGACGTGGGGCGTGTACTCAGGCTTGCGCTTGCCGCGCAGCGCGTCGGCGATCTGCGTCGCCAGGCGGCCCAGGGT
>JAENWU010000008.1 GCA_016649905.1 Thermoleophilia bacterium | reverse complement strand
CGTGGCCGCCGTGTGCGCCGTCGCCGCCGTCGGCTCGAAGTCGCGATCGCCCCGGCGGGCCAGCCGCCGCCGCGCCGATCGCCCCAGCAACATCGTCGCCAGCCGCTCCTTCCTCGTCGACGTCCACCTGCTCGGGCGCTAGCCCTCGGCCGATGGGCCGAAATGTGGCCTATAGGTCGACAAATCGGCCCGTCGGCGGCGAGGTGGAGGTTGAAGTTCGGCCGGGGTCGGGGTTCCGGCTGGGGCGGGGGAGCTCTGACGGGACGCTGCGGATCCGGCAGCGGATCGCGACCCGCCTGCTTCAGGTGGAGGGCAGCCCGGTGCTGGTCCGGGCCTGGGAACCGGGGCCCGGCCGGCTGAAGCTGTGCGCCGAGGCGCTCGACCCGCGGGCGCTGAGATTGCCGATCCCGGCTGACCTCCGCCCGGCCGGGCGCGAGCAGCTGCGGCTGGCGATCGAGCGGTTGCGCTTCGCGCTCGGCGTCGACGACGACCTCGGCGAGTTTCACCGCCGCTTCCGCCGCGATCCCCTGGTCGGGCCGCTGATCCGGCGGATGCCGAGCTTCCGGCCGCTGCGCGCCCCCTGGCCGTGGGAGGCGCTGGCCACCGCCGTCGTCGGCCAACTGATCGAGGCCGACCGGGCGGCCCGGATCGAGCGCCGCATCGTCGGCCGCTGGGGGCCACGGCTGGGGGAGGGACGAGCGGCGCCGCGCGACGTGCCGGCGGCGGCGACGATCGCCGGCCGCGCACCGGCCGAACTCGCTTCGATGGACCTGGCGCCGGTCCGCGCTGCCGCCCTGCGGCGGGTCGCCCACGAGGTCGCCCAGGGCCGCTGCGCGATCGAGGATCCCGCCGCCGACCGTCGCCTCCTGGCGATCTCGCAGATCGGTCCCTGGACGGTGCGGTGCCTGGGCATGTTCGGTCGCGGCGAAATGGACTCGCTGCCGGCCGGCGACCTCGGCTACGTCAAGCTGGTCGGCCACCTCGCCGGGTTGGGGCGCCGCGCCACCGTCCCCGAGGTCGAAGAGTTCTACGCGCCGTACGAGCCCTACCGCGGCCTGGTCGGGTCGCTGACCCTGGCCGGCCTGCACCGGCTCGTCGCCCAGGGCCCGCCGCTGCGCCTGGCCGCCTGACTCTCCTAGAGCTTGCCGACGCTGCCCAGGTACCCGTCAAGCGCCTTCGCCCTCTGGGTGTCCTCGTAGACCTCGTAGTCGCGCAGCAGGCCCCAGGAGATGTGCCCCCAGATCACGTAGCGGTTTTCGTAGACCCGCTCGCCGCTGGGGGAGTCGAGATGGTCGCGGCCGCGGATGCAGATCGTCTGCCGCCAGGGGAAGCCCTTGAGGATCACCTCGTCGGGGTAGATCTGGATGCCGGCGTCGGCAAAACGCTGGAGCCACGGCTCGAGCTTCTCCTTCCCCTGCAGCTCGGTCGCCCAGGAGCTGTCGCCGGGGAATCTGAACCTGACGTCCTTGGCGTCCATTTTCAGCGTCGGCCCGATGTCTCCGGCGCTTGCCCGCTCCATGTTGCGGGTGATCATCTTCTTGGCCAGCCACGACAGCATTGGCGCCCCCTCCGGTCGTTGGAGGGAGGAAGGCTAGTCCTCGCGAGCACTACTCGGCGATACGTCGCAGGTCGGCGGGGCGCAGCAACGCCACCAGGGTCGAGCCGTCGACGATCGCGAGGCCGCCCTTGCGCAGCTTCGCCCGCGCTCCCGTCAGCCGCGCCACCTCGTCGGAGAAGTCGGGCTCGTGCCCGACCAGGAGGACGTCGCCGCGGCCGGCGGCCAGCGCCAGCGAGTTGAAGGCGCCGCCGCGCAGCTCGGTCGCGGCCTCGGCCTCGACCCCGAGCGCCTCGCAGGCGAGCCGAGCGGTCCCGGCGGCGCGGATCTTGGGGCTGGTGAGGCAGGCGTCGATCTCGGCCCCGAGGATGACCAGCGCTCCGCCGGCAACGCTCGCTTGGCGCTCGCCCTTGGCAGTCAGCCGGCGCGCCGAATCGTCGCCGTTGCCGTCCTCGGCGTCGCCGTGTCGGAGCAGGTAAATCATCGCCGCGATCCTACGACCGACCCACCCGTTTGGAGGGCTTGCCCAATCGTCCAGCTGCCGAGACCTCTAGCATCGACTCGGATGCCGACCTTCCCAGGCCGACGTTTCCTGATTCTTGCGCTCGCATTCGTGGCCCTTCTGGTGGCCCCGACCGCGGCGAGCACTGCTGGGCAAATCGTCGTCTACGGCGCCGCCTCGGGAACCCATCTGACCCTCACCACCAAGGGCGAGAAGATCATCGTCCAAGGCAGGATGGCCCACGCCGCGCCGCGCGGCTGCCACCTCTCCGCTGACCGGATGCGCGCCGCCTGCTCCACCCGCAACGCGAGCTCGATCGAAGTGATCACGGGCCCCTCCGGCGACTTCGTCGAAGTCGCCGACCCGATGCCGCTCCCCCTCACCGCCTACCTCGGCGACGGCTCGGACAAATTCATCGGCAACGCCGAGCGCGACACCTGCTTCTCCGAGGGCTCCAGGCGCAACCGCTGCATCGGCCGCGGCGGCAACGACATCTGCATCACCGGCATGCGCAACAGCGACTGCGTCGGCGGCCCCGGCAACGACTACTGCCGCCACCAGTACGGCAGCGACGGCTGCTGGGGCGGGCCCGGCAACGACATCTGCGTGATGGGCCCCGGCCAGGACGGCTGCCACGGCGGCCCCGGCAACGACCGCCTCTACGGCGGCCGCAACCCGGACCAGCTCTACGGGGGCACGGGCTACGACTACTGCGACGGCGGCCCCGGCTGGGGCAAGTCGCATTCCTGCGACGCCGGGCCGCGTCGCTGAGCGCAAGCCAGCTGACGCCTTTGCTGCGCATACGCCAAGGAAGGCGTCAATGCCTCTACAGCCCCATCGCCTTCCCGAGGATCTCCTTCATGAGTTCCGAGCGTGGCACGGAAGGGCACGCGGGATCATCCGAGGACAAGGATGCCCCGCAAATGATCCTGTTCGAGCATGAGGGTGATGATCGGCCGTGATCGCGGGTGGTCCGGCCGATGTGTCCGGATCGTGTCCTGCGGCTGTTCGCGGAAGGGGTGGAGTGGCGAGGACGCGGGCCCCCATGAGCGACAAATTCGCGAGGTCTATAGGTTGCGGACTCGTCGGCCGATCTCGCGATCCTTCGGGTAACCAGCGGACTCCCAGAATCCTCCCGCCACCTCATCGTCAAAGGCGACCAGCGCGGTCACGCGATGGACGCCACACTGGCGCAGGTAGTCCTCGCCAGCCCGCGTCAGCGCGAGGCCGATGCCTTCCCGCCGTTGCCCATCGCGGACGGCGAGTCGATACATGTTCCCTCGCCACCCGTCCCAGGCTGCGATTAGGGCACCGACGATCTCCCCGTTCTGCTCGGCTACCAGGAGGGCAGCTGGGGATTCGGCAACCAAGCGCTCGACGTCATCGGCAGCGGCGTACGTTGATTCCCACGCCGGTCAAGTGCGGAGCATAACGTCGCGGTTCCCTTCGCCCCCGGGTGTATCCGCCGCACTGTCGCCTTCGAGTGGTGCGCCTCACGGAACCTCCCGCCCCGGCGCTACCATTCCTCGCGTGGCCGTATCGCCAACCAAGAGAGTCGAGTTCGACAGCGAGTTGCTTGAGCGCCTGCACCAGCGTCGCCCAGAGATGAGCGACCGCCAGCTGCTCGAGTCAATGGCGAGGATGACCCTCGGCCGCGAAACCCTGCGCCGCGTCCAGGAGCGCAACACGCTCTCCGAAGACGAGGCAATCGAGCTTGGCGTCAAAGCCGTGCATGAAGCCCGGCGCGAGCGCCGAGCCGCCGGTTGAAGCGCCTCGTAGTCGACGCAAGCACGCTGGTCTCTGGTGTAGCCAGTCGCCCCGGCGGAGGAGCGCCCTGGCTGATCTTGGCGGCCCTTCTGGACTTCGACTTCGAGGCCATCGTTTGCCCCAGGCTTATCGGTGAGTTCAGCGACGCCCTGACCAACAAGTACTTCCGGGAACGTTTCGACCCCGATGACCTAGCGGAGATTGTGGTCAGCGTCGAGGAAGCGGCCGACAGATACGAAGACCCGAAGGAAATCGCGGCGCTGCTTCGAGACCCCAATGACGACTATCTCGTCGCATTAGCTCGCGAATCCGGAGCCGACGCAATCGTCACTGGCGACCACGATCTACTCGACCATCCAGGCCTAGAGCCCCAGGCGCTCGATGCACGCGCGGCATGCAGGCTGCTTGGGCTTCTTGACTGATGCGCGAGCGAACTTAGCCCCCGCCCTGGCTCATGCTGAGCTAGAGGGTGCCGGTGGGTTGCGCGTCGAAAGCGGCCTACGGGTCGGTTACTGACTCGGGTCGAAGAGAACGAACTTTCCCGGTTTCGACTTGCTTCTTGAGACCCACCACCGGACGCCCCGGTCCACAGATTTCATCCAGTCTGTCGCTTGGCATTCCAAGTGCATTCGCGATCTGGTCTTCCGGGGTGCCGGTGCTTTCTACAACCAGATCGAGACCACGGCGAAGCAGAGTTGGTCTCTCGTATGGCCCCAAGTCACCGGGCTCGGACTTTCGCCACCCCCAGTCCGACAAGCGAATCATCGCGTTCCGGTGGGCCTCCGGAGAAATCGTTCTCAGCTCACGAGCTCGATAGAAGAGAGCAGCAACCGATACTCCCCAGATTTGCTTAAGCCCTAGAAACTGGGCCTGATCCCGCTTGGTCGGCGCCTTCGTCGGAAGCTCATCGAGAACCTGATCCGCTGGCATCAGGAAGGAGGCCGCGAACGCGTGCGCTTGTCTCTCCATCGTCTTGTTGCCCGGCTCGGGGTCGGGATGCATAACTAGATGTCCCAACTCATGCGCGGCGTCGAATCGAGATCGAGCAGCATCCTGCTTGGTAGACCAGAGCATCACGATCGGGCGACCGTCCATGCGCTGGGAGAAAGCATCGACTCTGTCGCTGCGTCGGGCGGCCTCTCTTTGCAAAAGCAGGCGATGCATTTCTCGTCTTCGATGGACAGCCAATGCAGAGGAAATGCACGACGGCTCCGACACCGAATTCGAGCGGCTTCTGTCCCCGGAGGACGTTGCCCGTGTCTGCGGACTCTCCCGCCGTGCCGTCTATCGGGCGATTGCGCGGGGGGAGCTTCGGGCCGTGCGACTTTGCCACAGGCTGCGAATCCGTCCAGCGGAGTTGGAGCGCTGGATTGGTGGCCAGGTAAGTTCTTCGGAGTCCCGCAGGCCCAGACGGCGCAACCGCCCTGTCGCCGTTTCTCCGCGTGGCAGCTTGCGGTCGATGCTGAACGACGCCGACGGTCAAGGCGGCAGTGGGTGAGCGTCGAGAGGATCGAGAGGAAGGGTGGGGTCGTGTGGCGGGTGCGCTGGCGTGATGAGCAGGGGCAGGCGCATTCCAAAGTGATCGGTCGCAAGCGCGACGCGGAAACCTTCGACGCCGAAGTCCTGCGGCGCAAGCGAACCGGAGATCTCGACCTGCTCACCGGGGGCAGCGAAACGCTCGCCGACTTTGCCGAGGAGTGGTGGAAGCTGTACGCAGTTCCCAACCTGGCAAGTCGCACGCTGCGCGGCTACGCGGGACTTTGGGATCGGCACGTCCTGCCGCGACTCGGTGCGATGCGCCTCAACGCGATCACTGTTGAAGCGGTCGAGCGCTACCGGGCAGAACTGGAAGGCGACGGCGTTGGGCAGCCGACCATCTATCGAGCGCTGGCGTTGCTTCAGGGTGTCCTGCGGCGAGCGGTCGAGTGGCGACGGATAAGCCACAACCCGGTCAAGTCTGTGCGGAAGCCGAACGTCCGTCGCCAGCGCGAGGTCCGGCCGGTCTCTCCCTCCACGGTCGAGCGGCTGCGAACCGTCGCCGTCAAGAGGCGGAAGCACGGTCCTCGCGATGCCGTCCTGATCGGACTACTCGCCTACGCTGGTCTGCGACCACAGGAGGCACTGGTGCTGCGTTGGTCGGACGTGCGTGAGCGGACGCTATTGGTCGAGAAGGCCGCAGACGGTCAGGGCGGGGTCAAGACGACGAAGACCGGGCAGGCGCGCACCGTTCGGCTCTTTGCCCCACTCGCCAATGACTTGACCGAGTGGCGACTTCTGGGCGGTGGGCCTGGCGACGAGGCGCTCCTTTTCCCAAACGGCAAAGGAGGCGTCTGGAATGACCCGGCTTGGCAGACCTGGCACCGCGACTCCTGGCGGCCCGCCTGTCGAGCGATCAACCTGGAGGGTGCTCGTCCCTACGACTTGCGCCACAGCTTCGTCTCATTGCTGATCAGCGAAGGCCGCAGCGTGGTCGACGTAGCCCGCCAGGCTGGGCACTCACCGACGATGACGCTCGACGTTTACGCCCACGTTTTCGATGAGTTCGACATTGCCGAGCGCGTGTCTGCCGAGGATCAGATTGAGCAGGCGCGGCGCGATGTGTCCGAATCGTGTCCGCCTGACGCGGACGACGGGGTGGAGGAGGAGGAAACCCCTGCTAATCCCTACAGCCCCATCGCCTTCCCGAGGATCTCCTTCATCACCTCGTCGGTGCCGCCGCCGATCGGGCCGAGGCGGGCGTCGCGGACGGCCCTCTCGATGCCGTACTCGCGCATGTAGCCGTAGCCACCGTGGATCTGCAGTGACTGGTCGGCGATCTCGAGTACGGCGCGCTGGGTGACGAGCTTGGCCATGGTCACCTCCTGGAGACAGTCCTGGCCGGTGTGGAAGAGACGCAGGGCGTTGTAGGTGAGGGCGCGGGAGGCCTCGGCCTTGGTCGCCATCTCGGCGACGTGGTGGCGGATCGCCTGGAACTTGCCGATCGGGCGACCGAAGGCCTGGCGCTCGAGGGCGTAGGCGACGGTGACCTCGATCAGGCGCTGCATCGCGCCGACCGCGCCGATCGCCATCAGCAGCCGCTCCCAGGCGAAGTTGGCCATGATCAGCTTGAAGCCGCCGTTCTCCTCGCCCAGCAGGTTCTCGGCCGGGACCTCGACGTCGGTGAAGGCGAGCTCGCCGGTGTCGGAGGAATGCCAGCCCATCTTCTCCAGCTTCCGCGCCACCTCGTAGCCGGGCATCTCGCGCTCGAGGATGAGGAAGGAGATGCCGCCGTGGCCGCCGTCGGCGGTCGTCTTGCAGGCGCAGACGAGGAAGTCGGCGCGGACGCCGTTGGTGATGAAGGTCTTGGCGCCGTTGACGAGGTAGCCGCCGTCGATCCGCTCGGCCTTGGTCGCGATGCCGGCCACGTCGGAGCCGGCGCCGGGCTCGGTGATCCCCAGCGCGCCGATCTTCTCGCCGGCGATCCCCGGCACCAGCCAGCGCTGCTTCTGCGCCTCGGTGCCGAAGTTGAAGATCGGCGGCATCGCGATCGAGGCGTGGGCGTTGAGTCCGGCGGCGACGCCACCGGAGCCACCGGAGCGGGCCAGCTCCTCGACCCAGATCGCGTCGTGGAGGTGGTCGCCGCCCTGGCCCCCGTAGGCCTCCGGAAACTTCAGCCCAAGGAAGCCGAGCTCGGCGCAGCGACGGTAGAGCGCGCGGGGGAATTCCCGCGCCGCCTCCCACTCGTCGACGTTGGGAGCGATCTCCTTGGCGACGAAGCGGGCGACGCTCTGCCGCAGTTCCTCGTGCTCCTCGCCGAAGGGCGGCAGCGTGGCCCGGGCACCGCTGTCCTTGACGACGGTCACGTCACGAAGATGCTGCGCTAATCTTGCAGACAACGCGTTTCATACGCGTCGATTCCCGGTAGCTTGGAGACATGGAGCGAACGATGTGGACCGACGAGCGACTCGACGAGAGATTCAACGGAATTGACCGTCGCTTCGACCACGTAGACGGCGACCTTCGAGAGGTCCGGACCGATCTGCGCGAGCTGCGCTCGCTGTTGGTCCAGCTTTGGGGCTCGACGATTCTCGGCCTGATTGGCGTCATCGTCACCGTCCTGATCACGAATGGCTGAACCGCCGCGGCGACCTAGAGCCCGTAGCTCCGCCCGATCACGTCGAGCATCACCTCGTCGGTGCCGGCGCCGATCCGGTTGAGGCGGACGTCGCGGTAGGCGCGCTCGATCTCGTACTCCTTCATATAGCCGTAGCCACCGAGGATCTGGACGCAGTCGTCGGCGACCTCGCAGGCGATCCGCGAGGCGTAGAGCTTCGCCATCGTGATCTCCCGCACCGGGTACTCGCCGTTGGCGAAGCGCCAGGCGGTCGAGTAGGTGAACTGCTTCGCCGCTTCGGTCTTGGTCGCCATCTCGGCGAACTTGTGGCGGATCGCCTGGAACTTGCCGATCGGCCGGCCGAAGGCTTCGCGCTCCTTGGCGTACTCGAGGGTTTTCTCGATCATCCGCTCGGCCCCCGCGTGGCAGCCGGCGGCGGCGACCAGGCGCTCGCCCTGGAGCTCCCAGGCGATGTGGTAGAAGCCCTTGCCGACCTCGCCGAGGACGGCGTCGGCGGGGACGCGGACGTCTTCGAAGGCGAGCTCGCCGGTGTCGGAGGCGTGCATCCCCATCTTCTCCAGCTCGGCGGAGACGGTGAAGCCGGGCACGTGCTCGCCGTTCTCGTCGCGCAGGTCGACGACGAAGAGGGTGATCCCAGCGTGGCGCTCGTCGGGGTCGGTCTTGCAGACGAGGACGATGAAGTCGGCCCGCGGACCGTTGGTGATGAAGGTCTTGGAGCCGTTGATGACGTATTCGTCACCGTCACGGATCGCCGTCATGCGGATCCCGGCGACGTCCGAGCCGGCGCCTGGCTCGGTGATCCCGAGGCTGCCGATCTTCTCGCCCTTCAGTCCCGGTTCGAGGTACTTGCGCTTCTGCTCCTCGGTGCCGAGCAGGTGGATCGGGGGCAGAACCATGTCGCTCTGGACCGCGAAGCCCATGTTGGTGCCGCCGGAGCCCGAGTAGCTCATGCACTCGGCTCGGACCAGCGAGTAGAAGTAGTCGCCGCCCTGACCGCCGTACTCCTCCGGGAAGCAGAGACCGAGGAAGCCGAGCTCGCCCGCCCGCTGCATCGCCGAGGTCGGCCAGTAGGTGTCCTCCCACTCGTTGCGGTGCGGCCATAGCTCCTTCTGAACCCACGACTGCATCGACTCGCGCAGGTCTTCGTGGTCCTGGCTGAAGATGAAGTGCTTGCGCCCGGCCTGGTGGTCGGGCTTGATGACGTTGGAGCCGTCGCTGGTCGCGGTTGCCACTGGTGTCTCTCCTCGCTCGTCGGTTTGAGCCGGGATCCCCGCCCCGGAAGCGAGTAGACAGTAGCACTTCCCACTTTCAACGAGGTCGGCTATGGTTGCGGCCGCAGATGAGCCCGGGAAGCTACGAGAAGGTCGCCTACGCGGTCGCCGACGGCGTCGCCACGGTGACCCTGAACGATCCCGAGAAGCGCAACATGCTCTCCACCCAAATGCTGACCGAGCTGGTCGCGGCGATGAAGCGGGCACGCGACTCCGAGGAGGTCCGCGCCGTCGTCCTCACCGGGGCCGGGGACAAGGTCTTCTGCGCCGGCGCCGACCTCGGCGGCTTCGCCGCCGACGCGTCGCTGGTCGAAAAACACTTCGCCTCCGACCTCTTCCTCGAGTACTTCCGGCTGATGCCGCGGCTGGGCAAGCCCTCGCTGTGTGCCGCCAACGGCCACGTCCTTGCCGGGGGGATGGGCCTGGCCCTCTCCTGCGACCTCGTGATCGCTAGGCAGGGCGCGACCTTCGGCACGCCGGAGATCAACGTCGGCGCCTTCCCCTACATGATCATGGCGATCATCTTCCGCAACGTTCCGCGCAAGAAGGTCAACGAGATGATGCTGTTGGGCGAGCGGCTGAGCGGCGCCGAAGCGGTCGAGTTCGGCCTCGCCAACAAGGTCGTCGCCGCCGAGGAGTTCGACGCCGCCGTCGCCGATTGGGCGACCAAGCTCGCCGCCAAGAGCCCGGTCCTGATGCGGCTCGGACACGACGCGATCTACCGCCAGCAGGACATGGCGCTCGACGACGCGCTCGACTACCTGCGCTCGCAGCTGACCCTGACCTTCTCGACCGAGGACATCGTCGAGGGAGTCACCGCCTTCTTCGAGAAACGCGACCCGCAGTGGAAAGGGCGCTGATGGCGACCACCGAGAACGAGAAGAATCTGCTGCCGGGCACGGCGCCGCTCGGCGAGCTGACCGAGCAGCTGCACGAGCGCCGCGCCAAGGCGAGGCTCGGCGGCGGTGAGGAGAAGATCGCCAAGCAGCACGAGCGCGGCAAGCTGACGGCGCGCGAGCGCCTCGACTTACTCGTCGACGCCGGCAGCTTCGTCGAGCTCGGCGTCCACGGCCGCCCGCACTTCGCCCAGCGGGCGATGGACGGGGTCGAGGCTCCGGCCGACGGCGTCATCACCGGCTGGGGCGACATCGACGGCCGCGCCTGCTGCATCGCCGCCTACGACTTCACGGTGATGGCCGGCTCGATGGGGATGACCGGCGAGCTGAAGGTGACCCGCCTGCGGGAGATGGCGCTGGCCAAGCGGATGCCGTTCGTCTGGCTGCTCGACTCGGCCGGCGCCCGCATCCAGGAGGCGACCGGCTCGCTCTTCGCCGGCTCCGGCCAGCTCTTCCGCGAAGAGGTCGAAATGTCGGGCGTGATCCCGATGGTCGCGGCGATGATGGGACTCTGCGCCGCCGGGACCGCCTACATCCCGGCGCTCGCGGACTTCGTGCCGATGGTCTCCGGCCAGGGCGCGATGGCGCTCGCCGGTCCGCACCTGACCAAAGCCGTCACCGGCGAGGACATCTCGATGGAGGACCTCGGCGGCGCCAAGGTCCACTGCCGCAAATCCGGGGTGGGGGACCTCGAGGTCGCCGACGACGAGGAGTGCATCGCGGCGATCAAGTCCTACCTCTCCTACTTTCCCTCCAACTGCGACGAGAAGCCACCAGTTCTCGGCGAGACCGACCGCGCCGACCGCATGTCGGAGAAATTGCTGGAGATCGTGCCGGAGTCCTCGCGCAAGCCCTACGACATGTACGACGTGATCCGCGAGATCGTCGACGACGGCGAGTGGTTCGACCTCAAGCCACGCTTCGCGCGGACCCTGATCACCTGCTTCGCCCGCTTCGGCGGCCAGCCGGTCGGGATCGTCGCCAACCAGCCCAAGCACCTGGCCGGGATCCTCGACAACGACTCCGCCGACAAGGCCGCCCGCTTCATCAACCTCTGCGACGCCTTCAGCATCCCGCTCGTCTTCCTCCAGGACGTTCCCGGCTTCATGGTCGGCGCGAAAGTCGAGCACGCCGGGATCATTCGCCACGGGGCGAAGATGCTCTACGCGGTCAGCCGCGCGACGGTGCCGAAGGTGACCGTCGTCATCCGCAAGGCCTATGGCGCCGGCTACTACGTGATGTGCGGAAAAGCGTACGAGCCGGACCTGATCGTGGCCTGGCCCGGGGCCGAGATCTCGGTGATGGGCGCCGAGGGCGCGGTCGAAATCATCGGCCGCTCGGCGATCGAGGCCTCCGACGACCCGGAGGCCACCCGCGAGGCGATGCTGAACGCGGTCCGCCAGCAGATCGACCCCTACATCGCCGCCGGCAACGCCGTCATCGACGACATCATCGACCCGCGCGAGACCCGGCCGACGATCGTCAAGGCACTGCGGATGGCGCGCAACAAGCACGTTGAGAAGCCACGCAAACGACACGGGGTGATGCCGGTATGAAGCTCCGCTGTTCCTTTCGTCCGCTATGCGACCAAAAAGCGCACCGGAGCGAGAAGCGGTGAGTCGATTCGAGGACCCGGTGGTGATCAGCTGCTCGATCAGCGGCGTGATCGCCAACCGCGACCAGTGCCCGGCGATCCCCTACACGCCGGAGGAGTACGCGGCGGAGGCGCGGCGCGCCGTCGACGAGGGCGCCTCGCAGATCCACATCCACGCTCGCAAACCGGACGGCACGCCCTCCTACGAGGTCGAGGACTTCAAGGCGATCACCGAGGCGATCCTGGCCGAGGTCGGCGACGTGATCGTCAACTACTCGACCGGGGCGATCGGGATCCCGATCGAGAAGCGCCTCGAGTATCTGCGGGCGCTGCGGCCCGACGTCGCGGCGCTGAACATGAGCTCGATGAACTACGCCAAGTACAGCTCCCGGCGCAAAGACTTCGTCTTCAAAACGGTCTTCGAGAACAGCTTCGACACGATCGTCGAGTTCTTGAAGGAGATGCGCGAGGTCGGGATCAAGCCCGAGCACGAGTGCTTCGACTCCGGCCACGTCGCCAACCTCGACCCGCTGCTCGACATGGGGCTGCTGGAGGAACCGCTGCAGATCTCCCTGGTGATGGGGGTGACCGGCGGCATTCGGCCGACGCCGCGCAACGTCACCCTGATGTCGGATCAGATCCCCGGCGGCCCCGAGGGCCGCAACCAGTGGCAGCTGATCGGCATCTCCCGCGACCAGTGGAAGCTGCTCGCCTCCTCGCTGGTGCTCGGCGGCAACGTCCGCGCCGGTGTCGAGGACAACCTCTACCTGCCGAACGGCGAGATGGCGAAGTCCAACGGCGAGCTGATCGCCAAAGCGCGCCAGATGGCCGAGGACGTCGGCCGCCGCGCCGCCAGCGTGGCCGAGGCCCGCGAGCTGCTGGGGGTGCCGAAGCGTGAGCGCTCTACCGCTTAGCGACGTCAAGGTCCTCGACCTGACCCGGCTGCTGCCGGGGGGCTTCTGCTCGTTGCTGATGGCCGACCTTGGCGCCGAGGTGCTGAAGGTCGAGGACACCGGCATGGGTGACTACGTCCGTTGGGCGCCGCCCTACTACGGCAGCGACGAGCAGCAGCAGCTGGGCACGCGCTCGGCCCTCTACCTCTCGCTCAACCGCGGCAAGCGCTCGATCCGGCTCGACCTCAAGTCCGACGCCGGCCGCGAGGCCTTCCTGCGCCTGGTCTCCTCCTACGACGTCGTCCTCGACGGCTTCCGTCCCGGCGTCCTCGACCGCCTGGGCGTCGGCTACGAGCGCATGCGCGAGGCCAACCCCGCGGTCGTCTACTGCGCGATCACCGGCTACGGCCAGGACGGTCCCAACGTCCAGCGCGCCGGCCACGACATGAACTACCTCGGCCTGATCGGGCTGCTGGGCCTGACCGGCGCCATGGATGGACCGCCGGTGCAGCCCGGCGGCCAGATCGCCGACGTCGGCGGCGGCGCCCTGATGGCCGCCTTCGGGGTGATGGCGGCGCTGCACGAGGCGCGGCGCTCGGGCGAGGGGCAGATCGTCGACGTCTCGATGGCCGACGGCGCCCTCTCCTGGCTGGCGATGGTCGCCGGGCGCTACTTCTGCGACGGCGAGGTGCCCCAGCGCGGTGAGCAGCAACTGGCCGGCGGCCTCGTCTGTTACCTCCCCTACGAGGCGGCCGATGGCTGGATCACCTGCGGGGCGCTGGAGCCGAAGTTCTGGGCCGCCTTCTGCGCCGGTGTCGACCGCCCCGACCTGATCGAGGTGCAGTTCGAGGCGCCGGGCTCGGACGCCTGGCGACAGATCGCCGACGTCTTCCGCTCCCGCAGCCGCACCGAGTGGCAGGCCTTCAACGACGAGCACGACTGCTGCGTCGAGCCGGTGCTCGAACTCGACGAGGCGCTTGATTCCGCGCTGGTCCGCGAACGGCAGATGGTCGTCGAGATGGACCAGCCCGAGATCGGGCCCGTGCGCCAGCTCGGCGCCCCGGTCAAGTTCAGCCGCACCCCCGCCGACCCGACCCGCGCCGCTCCCGCCTTCGGCGAGCACACCGCCGAGGTCCTCGCCGAGGCCGGCTACGGCGAGGAGGAGATCGCGGCGATGCTCGAGTCCGGCGCGGTCGCCGGCAACGAGGCCGGCGGCGATCGCCCGGAGTTCATGCGATGACCGAGGTCGGCGCCGAGCTGCTGCGGATGGGCGAGCTGGCCGAGGCCTCCGGCGTGCCGGCACCGACGATCAAGCACTACCTGCGCGAGGGGCTGCTGCCCGAGCCGGTCAAGACCAGCCGCAACATGGCCTACTACCCGCCCGAGTTCGTCGAGCGGATCCAGCTGATCAAGCGCCTGCAGGAGGCGCGCTTCATGCCATTGAAGGCGATCAAGGCGATCCTCGACGAGGACCCCGAGCGCGCCACCGCGCTGCTCGAGCTCGAGGACCAGATCCTCGACCGCGCCCTCGCCGGCGAGCGCGCCCGCACCAGCGCCAGCGAGGTCCGCGAGCGCTACGGCGTCCCCGCCGAGGTGCTCGAACGGCTCGCCGAGCTCGAGGTCCTGACCCCCAACAGCCGCGGCTACTCGCCCTCCGACGTGACGATCATCGAGGCGATCAGCCGCTTCCGCGCCGGCGGCTACGACGAGGAGATCGGCTTCACCGTCTACGACACCCTGCGCTACAAGACCGCGCTCGAAGAGCTGGTCCGCCAGGAGGTCGACATGGTGATGAACCGCCTCGCCGCCGAGGTCCCACCGGAACGGGTGATCGCGATGCTCGAAGCCGGCGCCCAGCCGCTCCGCGACCTGATCGCGGCGCTGCACACGAAGCTGCTGGTCGCCGAGCTCGAGCGCCAGCGCGCCGAGCGCCGCAACTAGGAGGGACTCGAAACTCGCTAGGCCGCTGCCCATGCCGGTTCTTTGGGGAAAGCAAGACTTGGTAACTCGTTCTAGGAGGCAATCTACCCCGTGCTGCCAAGTTGCCCATATGCTTGCGGCGACCTCCGGTTTATGCGGCGGTCAGCTTTTGCCGAGAAGATGAACCATGCCTGACGAGCTGCCGGAGCCCATCGAGCTTGAAACCGCGTGGATTGGTGCGGACGATCTTCCTGTGCATTTTGCTAATGCCTTTACGGGTGTTGTGGGTCCAACTGCGGTCTTCATTACGATTGGATCTCAGGTGCCCCCCGCCATCGAATCGGCTGAGGATGCGGAGCGGCTCCGCGCAACGGGCTTCGTCCCCCTACGACCAATTGCACGCATCGCGTTGACCCCTCAAGGGCTTGACGACATGATCGAATCGCTTGAAAACACGCGGAAGAACTATCAGAATGTTTTGAGCGCAATCAAAGCTCAGGGAGAACAGCCATGACCATCACGATTGCAAACAGCAGCGAAAGGGTTTTCTTGTCGCGCGCTTCGCGCGTCCCTTTGCTTCCCGCATCGCGCTTGGCCGGAAACAAATCCATGGCGGAGCCCCGCCGCGTACCCGCCTTCATTTCGGCAGATCAGGCCTACTACTGGAGCCGCGAGTGGCAGCAGGATGTGCTGGCATCTATGCAGGCACTTCGGGAGGGCGAGTTCCAGGACTTTGATTCCGACGACCCGAACGACGTGGCCCGCTGGCTTCTCAGCGTTGATGAGGACGACTGCGTTTGAGTCTCACGCCGGTTCGGGTCCCGAAGCGGCTCAAGAAGAAGCTCGCTAAGAAGCCTCCCGAGATGCAGAAGGCGGTTATCGCCTGCATCGTTCAGCTTCGGGAAGATTGGACGCATCCCGGCCTGCACTCAAGCAAGTTGGGCGGCACCGACATCTACCACGCGAAAGTCAGTGGCGGCAACCGCATCACCTTTTTCTGGGAAGACGATCGAATCGTGCTTGAGAACCACTGCAATCACGACATCCTAAAGCACGTCAACTAGTCTCAGCTCCGCATTCCAGAGCGGTTTTCCGTCCGATACACACCATCAGAGTCAGCGGGGAAATGCCTAGAAAGAGGCCCCGCGACGTGAGGAGGACGCCCAGGCGCTGCGCGAGGCCGGCTCGGCGAATCTCCTGCCGCTCCTCCTCGACGTCACCGACGCCGATCAGATCGCGGCGGCGGGGGAGACGATCGCGGCCGAGCCCGGTGGCCTCACCGGATCAAGCCGCTGATCCCGACGCCGGTTTTCGACCGGATCGTCGCCAGGACCATGGGCCTCTAGCCAGGGCGAGCCTGACCGGCGCATCTCGGCGTCCTCGGTCGCTCGCGTGCGGAGCACGCCACGCTCCCTGCGTCCTTGATCTGCTTGGTCACGCTCGCCCTGGCGTTCATATACTGAAAGGACCGATTGACTGGTCAATCAAGGATGTAAGAACCTTGCGCGCAGCCGCCGTACAGCTCAACTCGACGAATGACAGGGACCGCAATCTTGCCGCGGCCGAGCGCCTGGTGCGCGCCGCCGCGGCCGCTGGGGCCGATCTCGTCGCCCTGCCGGAGAAGTGGAACCTGCTCGCCGGTGGCGAGGAGCTGCGCGCCGGTGCGGAGCCGCTCGACGGCCCGAGCCTAAGCGCCGCCCGCGCCTGGGCGCGTGAGCTGGGCATCCACCTGCTCGCCGGCAGCATCAGCGAGCGCACCGACGCCAAGGCCTTCAACACCTCGGTCCTGATCGGGCCCGCCGGCGAGGACCTCGCCGTCTATCGCAAGGTTCACCTCTTTGACGTCGACGCCGGTGGCGTCTCCTACCGCGAGTCCGAGCACGAGCAGGCCGGGGAGGAGATCGTCACGGCTCCGGTCGGCGAGCTGATCGCCGGCATGACCGTCTGTTATGACCTGCGCTTCCCGGAGCTCTACCGGATCCTCGCTCTGCGCGGCGCCCTCTTGATCACGGTGCCCTCGGCCTTCACCGCCGTCACCGGGCGCGATCACTGGGAGGTGCTGCTACGGGCCCGGGCGATCGAGAACCAGGTCTTCGTCCTCGCCCCGAACCAAGTCGGGATGGCGCCGCCTCACTACGAGTCCTACGGCCACTCGGCGATCGTCGACCCCTGGGGGACGGTCCTCGCCAGCGCCCCCGAGGGCGAGTGCTTCGTCGCCGCCGACCTCGATCTCGGCGCCCAGGAGCGCACCCGTCAGTCGCTGCCTTCGCTCGCCAACCGCCGGCCCTCCACCTACGTCTGGCCGCAGCTGCTGGAGGCGTCAGCCTGATGGCGAAGGCACCGCCGGCCGACAAACGCCGCCAGATTCTCGACGCCGCCGTCGCGGTCTTCGCCCGCCAGGGGTTCCACGCGACGCGCGTCTCCGACATCGCCGACGAGGCGGGGGTCGCCTACGGTCTCGTCTACCACTACTTCCGCTCCAAGGACGACGTCCTCAACGAGCTCTTCGTCGAGCGCTGGTCGTTGCTGCTGGCGGCGATCGAGGAGGCCGACCGCGCCGGCGGCCCGCATCGCGAGCGGCTGGCGGCGGTGGCGACCTTCATCGTCGACTCCTACCGCTACGACCCGGAGCTGATGAAGGTGATCATCGTCGAGGTCACCCGCGCCGCCAACTCCTTCGGGCAGACCCACCTGGTCGAGATCCGCCGCGCCTACGAGTCGATCGCGAAGATCGTCGCCGATGGCCAGGAGAGCGGTGCGTTCCGCAACGACGTCGCGCCGCTGTTCGCCTCGATGACCTTCTACGGCGCCGTGGAGCAGCTGCTCTCCGGCTGGATCTTCAACGTGATTCCAACCTCGGACGCCGGGTACGACGAGGCAAAGGACTTGCTGGTGACGACGATTTGCGACGGTTTGGAGCCCCGATAGGTATGGTCGCCGAGTGGATAACGAGATAGTCAAACGGTTGATCTGGAGCGGCATGCTTGCCGCCACCGGCGCTCTCGCCAGCGTCTTCGCTGCCAAGGCTTCGGCGCTGCTCTACCGGCGCCTGTTCGACGAAGACCCGCCGGACTGAGGAGCGCGATGACCGAGCCAACCCAGACTCCGCCGCCCGCCCAGCCGCCGGTTCCGCCGCAGACGCCGCCCCTGGTGCCGCCGTCGGAGCCCAAGCCCGAGCAACGATCGGTCGGCGAGCTCGTCTTCGATGTCTCCGAACGAACCTCGATCCTGATTCGCGAGGAGATCGAGCTCGCCAAGACCGAGGTGACCGAAAAGGTCACCAAGATCGCCCGCGGCTCGGCCGTTGGCGCCGCCGCCGGCGTCTTCGCCTTCCTGGCGCTGATCCTGATCATGGAGGGGATCGCCTGGGTCTTGAACGAAGAGGTCTTCGACGGCAAGACCTGGCCCGGCTTCTTCATCGAGGCCGCCGTCTTCCTGCTGATCTCCGCCCTGGCCGGCTTGATCGCCTACCGGGCGCTCAAGGCGGGCGCCCCGCCGGTGCCAGAACAGGCGATCGAAGAGGCGAAGCTGACCAAGGAGATGCTCGAAAAGGACAAGGAGGGCACGAGTTGAGCGCCGATCCCAGCCAGCCGCCGGCCTCGACCGGAATGCCCGGTCGATCAGCCGATCAGATTCGCCGCGACATCGATATCCAGCGCCAGCAGCTGGGGACGTCGGTCGAAGCTCTGCGCGGCCGCGTGACCGAGCTGACCGACTGGCGCCGCCAGGTCCGCGAGCACAAACGCGAGCTGATCATCGGCGCCGCCGCCGTGGGCTTCCTGATCGGCGCCCGCGTGATGTTGGGCCGCAGGAAGCGCTGATAGCCGAAACCCTCTTTCGCCCCCGGTTTAGGCAGAGGGCCCGGAGCGCAACCGACTTTGACCCCACCAGGGTGTGGTCAAAGTCGGTCGGGTTACCGCGGCCGCCTTGGCGGCCCCTGAGCGGTTCGCTTCTGGCGCCAACCGGAGTCGGCCGATACTCATGAGCGCTGCTAGTCGGACTCCCTGCGTCCTTGTCTAACGACCTATCGGGGCACGACTAAGTCGGTCGGCACACTGCCGACGCCGAGCAGGCCGGGACCGACGTGGGCGCCGAGGACGGCGCCGATCTCCGAGGTGAAGACGGGGTCGCAGCCGAAGATCTCGTGGCAGTCTTCGATCAGCTTCGAGGCGGTCTCGTCGTCCTGGATGTGCTGGACGACCCAGCCGTCGGAGCCGGACTCGTGTCGCTGGCGCGCGTAGTCGCGCAGCCGCTCGACCGAGCGGGCGCGGGTGCGGACCCGCTCGACCGGGGTGATTTCCTCCTCGAGGGTGAGGATCGGCTTGATCTTCAGGGCGCTGCCGATCCAAGCGCGGGCGCCGCCGATGCGACCGCCGCGACGCAGGTACTCAAGGGTGTCGATCGCGAACCACATCTTCAGCTCGTTGCGGGCCCGCTCGGCACGGTCCACCGCTTCCTCGGCGTTGGCTCCTTCGAGCGCCGCAGCCGACGCGCCGAGGACGCACAGCCCCATGCCGCCGGCGGCCGAGCGCGAATCCACCACCTGGATCCGCTCGCCCCCCTTGTCTTCCTCGACCAGGCGCTCACGCGCTTGGTTGGCGGCCTCGAAGGTGCCGGAGATGCCGGCGGAGATGTGGACCGAGACGATTTCCTTGCCGGCGTCGAGCAGCGGCTCGTAGACGGCGAGGAAGTCGCCGATCGAAGGCTGCGAGGTGGTGGCGCCGCTCTGCGAGGCCCGCAGGCGCTGGTAGAACGCGGCGTAATCGGCGATCTCGGACTCGCGCTCCTGCTCGCCGTCGACCGAGACGTAGAGGCTGATCGTCTCGATGCCCCGCTTGGCCAACAGCGCGGAGGGAAGGTAGGCGGTGGTGTCGCAGACGACTGCGGTCTTCTCGCTCCCGGTCAACCTGGCGATTCTTTCAGAAGGGCGTCCGCCGAGCTGCCGCCGCCGGCAGTGGGTCAGTTTGAATCGACGGCCTGGTCTCGCCTGGTTCCCGTCGCCAACCCGAGACACCAAGAGTTCCGCAGCGGCCGACGTATACCATGCCGAGCGGACGGTAAAAATGTTTAGGTCCGCTCACGGTGCTAATTTGCACCTATGAACGCCCGTCAAACGCCCGCCCCTGCGGAGCGACAGGCGTTTCCGCAGGATCAGTTTCTCGCCTGGCTCGACGAGACCACGACTCCGGCGCTCATCTCGCAGAGTCATGATCAGTACTACGCCTACTGCGTTGAGTTCGGGGTCGCGGGGTCGGGTGCCACGGAGGATGAGGCGATCGCGGATGCGATCAATCTTCTGATGAGCTATCTCGTCGTTTCCTTTTCGGAAGGGCGGTCCTACCGGAAGACCAAGAAAGCGCCCCCAGCGAAAGTTCGTCTCCGGTCGTGGTACCTCGTCGTGCGCCGGAAGTTCTTGGGGCGGATCAAACCGTCGCTCTCGCGGTTGGGCGGGCTGGTCTCAGTGCCCACGACGAATCGCGACTCGCAGCCTCTCCCTCGCTAGGTAAACGAGAGCGCTTTGTCGAGCGGTGCGAATGACCGTCGTGGCATTGTGCAGCGTGTTCGGGACGCGCGGCAGGCTTACGGGGGGTCGTTTACCGGCGAGCACGCTTCGCGTGTCGTTTCTGAAGGGGGATACAGTCCCATCAACGAAGACGAAGATGGCGCTTTTCGGTAGTGGGTCAGTTTGAATCTCCGGCAGCGTAAAAAGCAGCTACTGCTCTACGGAGACAGCGATTGCGGTAGCGCTGGGACCTTGAAGCTCCTCCAGAAGGTCCAGCCGCATTGAGACGCTGCGCTCGGGGTCCGTGCGGCCACGCGTAGCTTTGGCGCCAAGGACTACTGGTCGTTTGGAAGTTCGCTGATGGGCTCTGGCGAGAAGAGGCGCTCATAGGCCGCGTCGGAGCGCTCTAAATGATTCAGTCGCCGCACATCGCTGGAGGGGTTCGCGATCTCGCTGACGAAGCGCGCAGCGTCCTCCCCGTGCAGGGAAACGCTCTCGCCAAAGCCACCGGTTCCGTTGATCTCGACCGCCATCGACTACCGACCATAGGCGATTTCTGAAATCCGTCAAGCCAAAACGCCGAGTGTTTGAGTGTCTTCACACTAAGTTTTTGGCTTGCTAATGCGCAGTCAATCGAGAAGGGCCGCAATTTCCTCCAGTGACCAGATGTGATCGGCCACGCCAGCCGCCATCGCCGGGGTGCGCGGGTAGCGCTCTTTGAGCGAGGCGTGAGGCCGCGCAAAGTTGTAGTGCATGAAGTGCAGGGAGACCGCGTGCGCAAGGTTCTCGACCTTGCGACTGAAGCCGTTGGTCAGCCGCGTGAAGCGTCGCATCCCCATCCTCATCGTCAGGTTCTGGCGCTCGACGTAGCTGGTTGAGATCCGGTCGGGGTCGGGGTCTCCCTTGCGCGGGATGCGCTTGGTCCCGATGGAGACGGCCGGGCTGTATTTGCCTCCCTGCGCCGGGTCCGTCGCATACTGCTTTTGGATCTGCGCCCAATCGACGTTCTGCCGAAACGACGTCCCCACCGTTGCCGCGTACATGCTGTGGCCGTCCGTCGATAGCTGGATGCGGCTGGCCATCCGGCTGGCCAGATCGGTGAGGAAGTATTCGGCATCGTCAGACGTGCGCTCGCCGACCAACCAGGAGGGCACGAGCTTCGTATCGGCGCAGATCGCCGTGAAGGTCCACACGTCCCCGTAGCCCGGCGAGCCCTTGAACTGCTCGGGCACGTTCTTCTGCTTTGCGTAGCAGTAGCTCCAGATCTCGTCAGCCTCCACCACTTCGCAGGGGAGGTCGACCAGCACGCCGTCTTGGTACTCGGTGCAGGCCTCCCCGAGATCGGCGAGCAGTTTGGTGATCGTGTTCTTGGCCGCGCCCGTCATCCGGGCGGTGGCGCGGATGCTGTTGCCCTCTACGAGGCAGCCGATGATCTGGGCGCGCTTCTCGGTGGTCAGCCTGTTCATACTGACCATTATGCGTAGACGCTCGGACGGCAAAGGGGCCAGAAGATACGATGAGTCTTAGTTTTGAATCATCGGTCCAGTCGCTCGGGATAGACCTGTAAATCGCCCATTTTTACCCGTGTGCGGGGGTGCCAATGACGCAATGATATATAACAATGTGTCATGGCCGTCTTCGAAGCCCCCACGCTAGGCAGCGACGAACGCGAGGTCCTTGCGCTCATCGACAAACTCCGGGAGGAGTTGCGCGACCGCGTGGCCGAGCCCAAGCGCTGGAACGGCACTCTGCGGCGCATGAGCTTCGCTAAGGCGGTCCAGGGCTCCAACAGTATCGAGGGCTACAACGCGTCCCTAGACGACGTTGTCGCTGCCGTAGACGGGGAGCCTACGGTCGGAGCGGATGCACAAACCGAGGAGGCTCTGGTTGGTTACCGGGACGCGATGACTTACGTCCTTCAGATCGCCGACGACCAGATGATGAACGTGGACGAAGGGGTCCTCAAGAGCCTGCATTTTATGATGCTGAAACACGATCTCAGCAAAAACCCAGGGAAGTGGCGACCGGGGGCGATCTTCGTTCGGAGGGAATCGACGGGAGAGATTGTCTATGAGGGACCCGATCACGAATTGGTCCCCGGCCTCATAGAAGAAATGCTGGGACAGCTCGATGAGGAAGAAGACTGCCACGTCATCGTCAAGGCGGCGATGGCCCATTTGAACTTGGTGATGATCCACCCGTACAGCGACGGCAACGGTCGCATGGCGAGGTGTTTGCAGACGCTGGTCCTGGCGCGAGACCAAATCGTCGTGCCGGTCTTTTCCAGCATCGAGGAGTTTTTAGGCCGCAACACTCAGACCTACTACGAAGTGTTGGGAGATGTCGGACAGGGTTCGTGGCACGCGGGGAACGATGCTCGCCCGTGGGTTCGGTTTTGTCTGCGCGCCCACTTCCTTCAGGCCCGAACGCTGCTCCAGCGACGAAAAGAGATTGAGAGCGTGTGGCTCGCTTGCTTCGACATGGTCGAGAAACACAAACTCCCCGAGCGCTGCACGGCAGCGCTAATGGATGCGTCCTACGGCCTCCGAGTGCGGCGGCGCAGCTATCAGAATGCCGCTCGCCTTTCTTGGGGTGAAGAGGTCCTTGACGTCACCGCCTCCCGTGATCTTAAAGCGATGGTGAAGGTCGGACTGCTGCTTCCGGTGGGCGAGCGCCGCAACCGCCACTACCTGGCGAGCGACGAACTGAAAGCTGTCTGGGAGGAGGTTCGTTCCCATCGCGCTCCCCGCGAGGAACGCGACCCCTTCAGCATCGTTCGCCGTGGGGAGCAACTGAGCCTCCCCGGCGCGTAAGTCAGCCCCCCCAGCGCGCTTTCGCGGCGCGGCGGGCAGCCTCAGAGCGCTGCTCGGGGGTCATGCGTTCGGCGCGAACCTTGCCACCCTTGCTGCCCCCCACGCGGCCAGCCTGGGCTTGCTGCTTCTCCGGCTCGACTTCTTCCGTCGTCGCGTGGTCAACGATGGAAGCGGCCAGCCGGTTCAAGTCAGCGGGCTTCTTGGAGCGCTTAGCCATCGTCATCAGCGTAGCGGGCGCTGAAGCGGCCCTTAGTCGGGTCGGCCGGGGTCCAAACGATCCCAGCCAGCAACTCCCTCGGCTCGACTTCCAGCGCCCCCGCGAGTTTGACCAAGGTGTCGATCCGCGCCATTCGAATCCCCCGCTCCAACATCCCGATCTCCGTCCGGTGCAGGCTGGCCCGGAACCCCAACTCTTCCTGGGAGATACCGGCCCGCTTACGGCAGCGGACGAGGTTCGCGGCGAACTGCTCGCGGACGCTCACGGCAGCCCCAGCCGTTCCAGGTAGGCGACTGCCTTGGTGGGGCGGACTGAGGACCCGTGGCTTTCCAGAAGGCCGAGCTGGATCAGCTCCAAGATCGCCCGATTGAGCGCGCCTCGGGAGCCGATCTCCCGCGCCAACTCCGGGATCGTGCGCCAGTGCGGGTAGACCGCAAGCGTCAGCGCCATCACCGCTCGCTGAAGGGGTATTCGCTGCGCCGGCCAATGCCGCCTAGGCTTTGCCTGCATCGGAAGGTTCCGCCTTTCGGTGCCAGGCGCCCGGACGTTCCACCGTCGCGGGCGCCATTTGATTTTGACCCCGGCGAAGTTAGCGCGGAATCAGCGCTGGATGGGCGTCAGATCAAACTGACCCACTGCCCCGCCGCCGGCCAGCTACACTTTGTGAAGTGACCGACGCGCCAGACTCTGCAATCACCCTGACCGACAAAGCCGCCGAGAAGATCGGCGAGCTCCTTGGCTCCCAGGCCGAGGCCGATCAGCAGGCGCTTCGCGTCGCTGTCCGCGGTGGTGGTTGCTCGGGCTTCCAGTACGCGCTCGCCTTCGATCAGCCTAAGGACGACGACAACGTCTTCGAGGTCGACGGCGTCGCCGTCATCGTCGACAAGGTCAGCATGCAGTTCGTCTTCGGTTCCGAGGTCGACTACGTCGAAGGCCTCCAGGGCGCTGGCTTCCAGGTCAACAACCCGAACGTCGTCGCCGCCTGCGGCTGCGGCTCGTCTTTTCAAGTGAAAGACGACGCCGACGCCGAGCCCGCAGTCGCCTAGCCGGCTCCGCCGCTATTCGATCTGCAGCGGCGGGGACTGCGCGGGCAACCCCTCGGCGGTGGGTGCGGCAGTGGACGCCTGGGACTGCTCGACGCCGAGGGCCTCGGCCAGCTCGCCGGACTCGAACATCTCCTCGACGATGTCGGCGCCGCCGATCAGCTCGCCGTTGACGTAGAGCTGCGGGAAGGTCTGCCAGTCGGAGATCTCCGCGGTCACCTCGCGCAGCGGCTGCAGCGCCGGCAGCACGTCGATCGCGCCGTACTCGACGTCGACCTGGTCCAGCACCTGCACCACCCGCATCGAGAAGCCGCAGCTCGGCGCCTCGGGGGTCCCTTTCATGAACAGCAGGACCGGGTTGGCGGTGATCAGCTCTTCGACTTTGGACTTCAGCTCTGGGTCGGCCATGGCCAAAGACTAGCTAGCCGCGCGCGCCGGCTTCAGCCGGTGACGCTGGTCTTCACCGAGAGCGCGTGGATCGTGCCATCGTCGAAGCGTGTTTTCACTGCAGCCTTGACCAGCCGGTGCTGGTCGATCCGTGAGAGGCCCTCGAACTGGGCCGCGGCGACGACCGCTCGCAGGTGTTGGCCGCCGCCGTCTTCGTCGAAGACCTCGACCGAGGCCCCGGGCAGGGCGGCCTCGATCATGCCCTTCAGCTCCGCCAGGTCGACAGCCATCGCTACGAAACCTTCTCGCCCAGCGTGCCGAGCATCTCCTCGACGCGGACGAACTTGACCCGGGGGCGTCCGTGGGGCTCGCCGCGGCCGATCTCAGCTTGGTCGATCGCCTGCCAGTCCTCGAAGCTGACGAAGCGGATGTTGCGCTCGGCCAGCAGGTCCTCGATCGCCGACGACGCCGGGTTCTCAGGGGCCAGCAGCGTCTGTGACTCGACGTCGGCGAGCAGGTGGGTGACCGTCTCCAGGGCGTCTTTCTTGTTGGTGCCGATCACGCCTGAGGGCCCGCGCTTGATCCAGCCGGCGGTGTAGTGGCCGACCTTGTGGCCGGAGTCGTGCGAATCGAGCACGCGGCCGCCGTCGTTGAGGATCAGGCCGCGCTTCTCGTCGAAGGGCACCCCCTCGATCGGGATTCCGGTGTAGCCGACCGAGCGCAGCACCAGGCCGCACTCGAGCTCTTCGCGCTCGCCGGTGTCCTTGGCGCGCAGGGCGCCGCCCTCTTCGACCAGCTCGTTGCGGCCGATCACGATCTTTTCGACCTTGCCATTGCCGGTGATTTCGATCGGCGAGGCGAGGAAGCGGAGGACGACCCGCTGCTTCTTGCCCTCCGGCTGGCGCTGGGAGAACTCGCGCAGGGTCTCGACGTTGACGCGGGTCGTCTTGTCGACCTCGTCGGACTCGAGGAAGGCGGCGCTTGCCGGGTCGAGCTCGACCTCGGCCGGGTCGACGACGATGTCGGCGTCCTCGAGCTCGCCGAGCTCCTTGATCTCGGGGTTGGTGAAGGCGGCCTGAACCGGCCCGCGGCGCCCGAGCACGACGATCTCACGGATCTTCTTCGCGTCGAGCATCTCGATCGCGTGGTCGGCGGTATCGGTCTCGCGCAGCTCGTGGTCGGTCAGCGCCAGCATCCGGGCGACGTCCATGGCGACGTTGCCGTTGCCGATCACGACCGCCCGCTCGCTGGAGAGGTCGAAGTCCTCGTCGGCGTAGTCGGGGTGGGCGTTGTACCAGCCGACGAAGGCGGTGGCGGCGTGGCTGCCGGGAAGGTCCTCGCCGGGGACGCCGAGCGCGCGGTCGGTCTCGCAGCCAACCGTGAAGACGATCGCGTGGTAGTGGCGCTCGAGGTCCTCGACCTCGATGTCGTGGCCGATCTTGACGTTGCCGAAGAAGCGGAAGCCGTCACGGGCCGCGGTTTTTTCGTAGACCCGGATAACCGACTTGATCTTCGGATGGTCGGGCGCGACGCCGCCGCGGACCAGGCCGAAGGGGGTGGGGAGGCGGTCGAAGAGGTCGACCTGGGCGTGCAGGTCCTCGCCTTTGAGGATGTGCTCGGCGGCGTAGAAGCCGGAGGGGCCGGCGCCGACGATGGCGACTCGAAGTGGGTTCTCTGGACTACCGATCTGGCTCATGAAGATTCCGTTCTAGAAGTGGGGTGCTTCCGGCGACAGGGAGCGCGAAAGAATAGGGAAGTAGGCGCTGGAGCCGGCGATCAGGCGCCGACGGCGACCGCGGCGGGGGTGCCGTCGAGGGCGTCGAGCGCCTTGCCGACCGACATCGCCACGCAGGTGAAGATCGGCGTCTCCAGCTCCGTGTACTCGCTCGACTCGGTCGGGCGCAGCTCATTGACGAGGTCGAGGAACATCCCCGGGTCGTCGCCCTCGAAGCAGACGACGAACTCCTGGTCGTCGATCCCATACGAGTAGGTCGTGTTGATCGTGATCTCGGGGTAGCGGCGGCCGACCTCGATGTGGCTTTTCATGATCCGGCCGCGCTCGGCCGGATCCAGCCCGTACCAGCGGCGCTGCTTGACCATCGGATAGAGGAAGAGGTACTTGCGTTCGGAGACGCAGACCTCGGTCCGCGCCTGCTCCTCGGAGTAGGGCGAGGGTTTGGTCATCGAGAGGAACGAGTAGGGAGTCTGCGCCCATTGCGCCAGCCCGCTCTGACCGAGCACGACGTGGAAGGTATGGATGTCGTCGAGGTTCGGACTCTGGCTGAGCAGGACCAGGTCGACGTCGCCGCGCGTGCCTATGGTTGAGTAGGCGCGCAGCGAGCGGTCCACCCCAAAGTCCTCGCAGGCGGCAAGGAACTCGCGCTTGTCGGCAGCGCGCAGCTCGGGATCGCGGCGGCGCCAGGCGGGATCCATCTTGAAAAACGTGAACTTCGCGAACGTCCGATCGGCCATCAGGGGAGTCACGATAGCGCTCGTGGTGCTCCTGGTTGGGGCCTCCGCAGCAGCGGCGAAGGAACCGCAAACGGTGACGCTCGCCTGGGTTCCAGCGGGCACGACCGTCCAGCAGCTGGCCGATGCGGGTTTCTCGCCGGGACTGATGAGCGCCGGGCTCGGCAAGGTCTCGGCGGAGCAGACCTATCTCGACATCGGCCAGGGCAACCGCGTCTTCAACTCCTTATATGACGAACCGCTGCCCGAATTCGACGGCGATCGCCAAGGCTGGTGGAAGGCGGTGGTGAAGCGAGCGGAATCGGCCCCAGCGGAGATCGTGCCCGGGCTGCTCACCTCAGCCCTCGTCAAAGCCGGGGTCCGCAGCTTCGATGTGCGAAGTTCAGCGCTCTCCGGCCTAGCTCCGGCAGCCGAGGACCTGAGCGACGACGACCTCCTGATCGCAATCGCGCGTCCAAGTGGGGAGTCGGACGCTCCCTTGGCGATCGGGATCGCCGGGCGAGATTTCGATGGCAACCTGACCTCCGACTCGACCCGGACCGACGGCTACGTCCTTTCCACCGACGTCGCGCCGACGATCCTCGATCGCTTCGGCGCCGAGATCCCTGCGGAGATGTCGGGCCAGCCGATTCGCAGCGAGGGCTCGGTCGACGTCGCCGCGATCGAATCGCTCGGGGGCCGGATGGGGGTGATCTCGCACCGCCGGGGGCCGGTGATCGGGCTCAGTCTGCTGGCCTGGATCGTCGCGCTGGGACTGACCGTCGCTCTCAGCAAGGGAGCGCTGGCGCGGCCCGCAGTCCGGACGGTGGGTCTCTCGGTCATCTACATGCCGCTGGTCATGCTCCTGGGCGCCGCGATCGAGCCCGGCGAGAGCGCCGAAGTGCTCCTCGTGATGCTCGGCGCGCCGCTGCTGGCGGCGCTGACGCTGGTGCTCCTGCGTGGCTATCGCGCCCTCGCCGCCGCCGCGGCCCTGACCGTTGCTGCCTACGCGATCGATCTCATCGCCGGTTCGCCGCTCACCTCACTCTCGCTGCTCGGCCCCAATCCCGGCCTCGGGGTCCGCTTCTACGGGATCGGCAACGAGCTCGAGGCGCTGCTCGCCGTGCTCGTCGTCGCCGGCACCGGCGCTGGCATCGCCGGCTTCCTGCCCGGTCTCGATCGCCGGCGTGCGGCAGCCGTCTTCGTCGTCCTCGGCCTCCTCGCCGCCTTCGTCTTCGCCGCCGGCCGCTTCGGCGCCGACGTCGGCGCCGCGATCGTCTTCCCGATCGGGGCCGTGGTGGCGGCGGTCGCGATCGCCGGCCGCGGCCGGCGTGTCGGTCTGCTCGTGGTGATCGCTGCTCCCTTCGCGATGCTGGCGTTGCTGGTGCTGATCGACCTCGTCTCCGGCGCCAACGCCCACCTCACCCGCTCGGTGCTCGACGCCGGCGGCCTCGGGGACCTCTCCGACGTCGCCCAGCGCCGCCTGCAGCTCTCCGCTCACAGTTTCGCCCGGCCGGTCCTGCTGATCTTCCTGCCGGTGGTCGCGATCCTCGCCCTGCTGGCGTTTCTGCGCCGCGATCGGCTGCGAGCTTGGGTCCGCGAGGTCCCGGCGGTCCGCGCCGGCCTGCTTGGCGCCCTCGCCGCGACCGTCGTCGGCACCCTTGCCAACGACTCCGGCGCCCTCATCCTGGAGATCGGCACCGCCTATCTGCTGGTCTTCGCCGGCTTCGCCTGGGCAGAGAGTCGGGGCCGGTGAATGCCCTACCCTTTGTAGTTCGTGCGCATCGGTCTCGTCTCGCCATATTCCTGGTCCTACCAGGGGGGCGTGAACCGGCACGTCGAAGCTCTAGCCGAGGAGTTCCTGGGCCGTGGGCACGACGTCCGTGTCCTCGCCCCCGTCGACCCGCCTGGACGGGTCAGTCGCGTCCTGCACCGAGCGACCGCCGAAACACGCGAGCTCCCCGACTACCTGGTGCCGCTTGGCCGCACCGCCGGATTCGGCGCCAACGGCTCCGTCTCCAACCTCGCGCCGTTCCCGGCCGGCGGCGTGGTCGCACCGCGGCGAGAGGTGCGGCACGGCGGCTTCGACGTCATCCACGTCCACGAGCCGGTGGTGCCCCTGGTTGGTTGGAACGCGACCCTGGGGGCGCGGACGCCGATCGTCGGCACCTTCCACACCTACTCGACCAAGCCACTTCCCAACTACATCGCCAACGGGCTCGGCGCGCGGCGGGTGTTGAACCGGCTCTCAGCACGGATCGCCGTCTCCGAGGCCGCCGCCTGGACCGGCCGTCGCTGGTTCGGCGGCGACTACACGATCATCCCCAACGGCGTCGACGTCGACGCGGCGCCGGGCGCCCAGTCGAGCGGCGGCGGCGACTTGCGGATCCTCTTCGTCGGCCGCCCCGAGGAGCGCAAGGGGCTGCCGATCCTGCTCACCGCCTTCGGCGCCCTGGTCGAGCATGTTCCCTGCCGCCTCAGCGTGATCGGGGCCGAGGAGGAGGACGTCAGGCGCTACCTGACCGACCCGAGCCTGATGGAGTCGATCGACATCCGCGGCCGCGTCTCCGGCGAGCAGCTCTGGGCCGAGCTGCATGAGGCCGACGTTCTCTGCGCCCCGTCGCTCTCGGGCGAGAGCTTCGGCATGGTCCTGACCGAGGCCTTTGCCGCCGGTACGCCCGTGATCGCCTCGGCGATCGCCGGCTACAACGACGTCGTCACCGACGGCGTCGACGGCCTGCTCGTCCCACCGGCCGACCCCCAGCGCCTGGCCGAGGAGCTGCAGCGGATCTACCACGAGCCCGAGCGGCTGCGGGCGATGGGCAGCGCCGCCCGCCGCAGCGCCCAGCGCTACGCCTGGCCCCGCGTCGCCGACCAGGTGACGGAGGTCTACGAGCGGGCGATCGCGGTGCCGCGGCCGCAGACCCGGAGCGAGAAGGTGGCTCACTGGGCTGGCGTCCGCCCCGCCGACGGTCAGCCGAAGCGGCCCGCCGAACGTCTTCCCTCCCTCGACCCCGCGCCCGCGCAGGCCGGTAAGCGCGGACGCAAAGTCGCCCGCCGCGTCGGGCTCGGCGTCGCCGGCGCCCTCGGCGTCGGCCTCACGGTTCTCGCCGCGCAGAAGATCGGCGTCGACAAGGTCGTCGAAAGCATCGTCCGCTCGAACCTCACCCTCGTCCTCGTCGCCTGCGCGCTGATGGCGATCTCCCTCTTCTTCCGCGCCGCCTCCTGGTACTGGATCGCCCGCGCGGCACTGCCCAGCCGACCGATTCGCCGCCGCGACGTCACCTCGGCGACGATGATCGGGGTGCTGATGTCGGCGACGCTGCCGGCCCGGCTCGGCGAGCCCGCCCGCGCGCTGGCGCTGGCCCGCCGCACCGGCCGCATGCGGGAAACGTTCCCGGTGCTGTTGGGGACCCTGGTCTCGCAGACGATGCTGAACCTGGTGGCGCTGGCGATGCTCGGCGTGATCATCGTCTCGACCACGCCCCTCTTCCACTCCGGCACCCAGAAGATCTTCGCCTTCAGCCTGGTGCCGCTGCTGCTGCTCGTCATCGTCCTGCTCGCACCGATGCTGATGCGCCGCAACGGCAACGGGCGCCTGGCGCGGATCGGCGGCGCCGTGCACCGGGGTCTGATCCAGGTTCGCGCTGGCCTCGCCGTCTTCCGCAACCCGCGCCGTGGCGCGCTCGCCGCCGGTGCCCAGCTTGGCGCCTGGGCGATCCAGCTGGCCGCCTGCTGGGCCCTGCTCTACGCGCTCAACCTCGACGGCAAGGCGGGCATCGGCGCCGCCGCCGCAGTTCTCTTCGCCGTCAACGTCACCGCCGTCGTGCCGGCGACGCCCTCCAACATCGGTGTTTTCCAGCTCGCCGTGATCAGCGTTCTGCACACCGGCTTCGACGTCAGCACCGCCGACGCGCTCGCCTACGGCGTGATCCTGCAGGCGGTCGAGATCGCCACCGCCGTTGCCCTCGGCCTGCCGGCGCTGGTCCGCGAGGGCCTCACCTGGAGCGACCTGCGGGTGCAGGCGCTGTCCACCGCGCCGGTTCATCTGGAGCCAAAGCCGGCGCCCCGCGACTCCCGCCGCGGCGTCCGCATATAAACGAGAATCCTCGTCTACTAAAAAACTCTCGTGTGTTTATTTAGTATGGGCCGGTGTCCGACGCTGGTTTTTCAGAGGAAGAGGTTCGCGCAGGTACGCGCGTCCTCTCACTCTTCGTCAGCCCCCTGACCGCGCGCGTCCTACGCGCCCACGTCGACGGCCCGAAGCGTCTCGCCGATATCCAGGGCGCGGTCGGCATGGCGGCCGAGTCGACCGTCCGCGCCACGGTCTCCAACCTCTGCGAAGTCGGCGCGCTAGCCAAAGAGGCAGTGGGTAACTCGTCCCAAGCTGTGGAGACGAGGCTGACCGAGGCCGGCAAAGAAATGGTGTTCGTCGCCGACGTCATCGACACCTGGCTCTCACAAGCCCCCAACGGCCCGATCCCTCCCGACAGCGAGGGCGCGAAAACCGCCGTCAAAGCCCTGGCCGGAGGCTGGAGCTCGACCCTGATGCGAGCCCTCGCCAGCCATCCGTTCACGTTGACCGAACTGAGCGCCCTGATCCCCTCAGTGACCTACCCGACCCTCGAGCGCAGGATCTCCTGGATGAAGATGACCGGCCAGATCGAGCCGGCGGAAAGGGAGGGGAGGGGCACGCCCTACGTCGTCACCGAGTGGCTGCGCCATGCGATCGCCCCACTCTGTGCCGCAGGTCGCTGCGAGCGCCGGCACCTGATGGCAGAAAGCCCCCCGATCACCCACGTCGAGGTCGAGACCTGCTTCATGCTGGTAGCGCCGATTGCGCCCCTCCCCGACCACGTAGATGGAAGCTGCATGCTGGCCGCCCAGACGGACTCCGAGGGTCCCGAGGGGGTCCGAGGCTTGGCCGGTGTCGCCGTCGAGTTCGAGCAGGGCCAGGTGCGCTCCTGCGTGCCCGAGGTCAGCGCCACCCCGGCCACCTGGGCCGTCGGGACTCCCGAAGCCTGGTTCGATGCCGTCATCGACGGCCGCATCGACAACCTGCGCATCGGCGGCGAGCGTCCCCAGTTGGCCCTCGACCTCGCATCCGGCCTCCACCAAGCCCTCTTTGCGGATCGGTGACGCCGTCGATCCGCGTCCGCGCGGATTAGACATCCTGCGATTTCCAGGGAGAAACCAGGCCAGTCGCAGCCGGGCGGCGCGTATAAGTAGCCATTCTTGACCGCTCAACACTTTCTCCGGTATGGATGGTCGGGACAAGTTCGGGGCCCCGGCATGGGAGCCGAGACCCCGAAAAACCACCCAGTCAGGCCACTTGCTTAGACGATGGGCGGCCCGGCTGGACGTACCTCAGGAGGGTACAAAATGTTCAAGAAGATGATGCTGCTCGCCGGTATGGCGCTGGCAGTTGTCGCTGTGGCAGGCCCCGCGTCTGCCTCGGCCTCGTGGTTGAATGACCACAAAGCAATCGAAGCAGACGAAACTGTCACAGCCTCCGGCCCGGCGGCTTTCGCCATCCCCGGCGTTGCTGGCGCGTCGGCCAAAATTCATGTGAACCTGGAAATGACAGCTGGCAAAACAACAGGTGAGATCACCAGCTTCTCGGCAACGGAATGCCTTGGAACCGGAGGGTTTACCGGCCTCACCTGCACAACCGAACCTAGGAATCTGCCGTGGACGGTTCACATCACGGCTGAAAATACGATTGAAATTACAGATGTCGAACTGCACAACGAGTACTACCTCGGTGCACACATCCCGGCTAACACAAAAGCCACAACGATTCTGGTGGGTGATATCCTCGCCACCCCCGATAATGCGCAGACAATGAGCACACTCACGCTGAGCAATATCAATGCGACCGCCAATGGCAATGCCGTGACGGTCACCGGGGACCAGACCCTCAGTCCCGCTGGTACATACGGGATCGAAGGCTAGTAGTCAGTTTAAACTGATTTATTGGGCACCGATTTTGCCCTATGACTGGAGACCGTGTGCATCTGCACACGGTCTCCAGTTGCGGCTACTCATGGCACGATGCCGTACCTAATAAGTTCTACCCAAGGACTTGACAAGCGCACCACTATTACCTAAAGTCATCATCGGCTCCCCAAAGGGTGAGCCTAGTCGACTGTTACTCAGGGACATCCCGTGTGGAGCGGGACAGAGGAGGAGGGGGAGTTTTGAGCCATCAGGCTGCCTATTTGAGGTGGATCCAGCGAGGGGCCGTTCTGCTGACCGCGGCCGTCGCAGTCACGACCTTGGCACATGCTCAGGCATTCGCGGCGGAACCGCCGCTCGCCACTACGGATCTCTCAAGTCTAGTAGGGGACGAGAGCGCCACCTTGAGCGGCAAGGTAAACCCAAAGGGCACGGCGGTCGCTCAGTGTCGCTTCGAATATGGGACCTCCACGGCTTACGGTGCGTCAACGCCCTGTACTCCAAACTCGCTGGGGACCGGCGCAATCGCCGTCCCTGTCAGCGCCGAAGTGGGAGCCTTGGAACAAGGCACTGTGTATCACTACCGCGTAGTCGCCTCCAGCGTCAACGGCGCTTCAGAGGGCGTTGATCGTGTCTTTACTACCAGCGGCGAACCGAACTGCCCCAACGCGGGGCATCGCTTCGAACAGGGGATCACGGCGATTCAGCTGCCCGCCTGCATGGCGCTCGAGCATGTGAGCCCGGCGCAGAAGTTCAGTCAGCGGGCCGCGGCGCCGACGATATCGGTAGATGGAGAGCGCATTGCCTTCAAGTCTCTGGCACCGCTGGCCAACACTCCCGGCAATGTTAACGCCTTCTACGGTGACGTCTACCTTGCGAGCCGTGGTCAAAATGGGTGGACCAGCGCGTCCACCTCACCACCCGCCCCCTACAATTTCGGCTGGGGCGGCAACGGGAAATTCATGGCTCGCAGTTTCGATCCGGGGCTGTCGCGTTGGATCGTCGTCGCCAGTACTGAATTGGGATCGCGATTCGCCTCGGGAATTGCCCAAGCCTTTCGCGGGGCCCCCGGCGGCAGCTTCAGTCCGATTTCACCCCTGCTTGTTCCTACCGACATCGCTGCGATGTGGAGTATCTCCGAAACGGAAACCCGAGGGAAGATCAATGTGAGAGACAGCGTCGCGCAAGGTGTCTCTACCGATCACAGCAGAGTCTTTTTGGCAATGGGAGAACCGGTTGCTGCCTATCTCCCCGACGATCCAATCGTATCCGGCCCTGGATCTGACAGGAACGTTTACCTGGTCCAGCTCGATTCGGGGGGGCAGCCCTCTATTGAGCTGGCGGCGCGCGATGAGGTTGGACCCGATGCCGGTAAAGCATGGGGCGCCAACTGTGGCATTCGGATCGGCGGTATCGGGCGCACGGGGGTTGGCTGGCGCAATCAGGGTGCCGTCTCAGCCGACGGCTCCCACGTCTACTATTCCGCCCGCGCGAGTCAGCCGGCGAGTGGACTCTGCACCGAAACGAGCAAACTGCGCATCCTCGAGCGAACCGAAGTGGCTGGACTCGCCGACACCAGTCAGCTTATTCCTAACGATGGACTGGGCGAGTGCGTACGGGTGGCGCCTGCCTGCAAATCCGAAACCGAAGTCAACGGAGATGATTTCTATCAGGGTGCGTCAGTGGATCAGAGCAAGGTCTATTTCACCACTAACCGCCAGCTCGCTGATTCAGACCTCGACGGGTCCGCGACGCAATGCAGCGGTTCCGTTGCGGTTTCCGGCTGTGATCTTTACCTCTACGACGCCGATCAGCCGGTCGGCGAACGGCTGACTCAGGTATCGGCAGGGCAGGCCACCACCGTCCACCCCGTGGTAGGCGAAGGTGCCAACGTTCTCAACGGCACTGTTGCGATTTCCGGCGATGGCTCCCACGTGTACTTTGCTGCCACCAGCGTACTGACCGATGGTGCCAACCCGAAAGGGAGAACGGCATCCGAATACCCTGCAGCCGATCCAAAGCTCTATGCATGGAGCAGCGTCAGTGAAGCCATTGAGTTCATCGGCGCTCTCGCCGCCACCGACGCCAACCTCTGGGGGGCCAACGGAACGTTCCTGAATGGCGCATACCCAGTGCCCGCTACCGGTACCGATGGCTTGGGCAACGAGGTCGGCGGCGATGGACACGTTCTGCTCTTCCAATCCACTGCGGCGTTGACCGAAAACGACACCGATGGCGGCCGCCTTGACAGCTTCCGCTATGAATCTGCGGCATCATCCCCTACCTTACAGTGCGTTTCCTGTCGTCCTGGCGCTGCCGACAGTGAACCGTTTGCCGTTTCAGAGGCACTGGCCGAACAAGTCGATGTTCCCGGAACCGGGTTTGCCGAGGAAGGGCGTTGGGTCAGCGAGGACGGAGAATCGGTGATCATTCGCACTACCGAGTCACTTGTTCCAAGCGACACCAATGGTCTGCGTAATGACTATCTCTGGCGCGAAGGAGGACTGACCCTCCTTCCAGGGACCACGCCCTCCGGGTCGAACACCTTCGGGGAACGCCCGCCCGTTCTCTCTCACGACGGGACGGAGGTCGCCTTTACCGCCTACACGCCCTTGCTTCCTACCGATGGCGATACGGCTCCGGACATTTACGTCGCTCGAGTAAACGGCGGCTTTGCCAATCCAGTTGCTCCCGACCCGTGCGTAGAGGAAGTCTGTCGACCCGCCCCGACCGCGGGCCCGGGCGAACCCAACGTCACCAGTATCCAGAACGACAGCCGCGGCAACGTGAAACCCGACGTGAGCCGTCGCTGCCCGAAGGGGAAGCGCAAGGTGGTTCGGTCCGGCAAGGTCCGCTGCGTCAAACGCACCCCCTCGAAGAAGGGGGCGGCCAAGAACCGAACCAATTACGACCGAGGAGGTCAGAAGTGAGCGCCGTCATCTGCAGGTTTCGTCGAATTGCTTCCCTTCTCGGGGTCGTGGCGGCGATTCTGGCGCTTACCGCTGCAACCGCTGTCGCCGCTCCTACCTTCAGCGTCAAACTGACCAGTCAGGATCACAATGACGTTCAGGCAGTGTTCGTCGAGGCAACCACTGGGCAGTTCAAGCTGGAGTTTGGCGTAGGCGGCCCAGGTGTCTCTGAAACTGGAGACATCGCTGCGACCGCCACCGCAGCTGACGTCCAGACTGCTCTCAACTCCCTGGCAAATATCTCCGCAGGGGGCGGTTCTGTCAGCGTGGTGAAACCGGCTTTCGATACGAATGGCACCTTGCCGTTTCTCGTTACCTTCGACGGCGGCCCATTGGCGTTGAAGTTGCAACCGTTGCTGCGAGTAAAAAATGGCAGTACGTCCCTAGGCGCGTCTCCTCTCGGTGGGGGACCGGCGACCGCGTACGTCGCCACGCGTGTTCCCGGAGGCGTCAGCCACAGCGACGAGCGAATCGATTACAAGGTAGACATCAAGAACGCCGCTAATCCTGTGCCGACCACCGGCGATCAGCTTGTCTGTAATGGTGCGTCCCCCCCGCTAGGCACCAAAGAATGGTTCCGCCAGGCGACGACCGGATATTCGTTCGAATTTCAGTGGCTTCGCAGCGGGGTGGCCGCGACCGGGTGGATCGCAGGAGAACCCGGGAAGACGTACACGCTGACCGCGGCAGATGCAGGCAGCTCGATCCAGTGCCTGGTCAAAGGAACGAACGGGACCGGTTCTGGCAGCTTCGTCGTGGCTTCGCAGCCGACGCTCGTGACGAGCCCAGTTCCTGTTGTTGAACCCCCTAAACCCAACAGCGCGACCGTCCGTCGGCCGGCCATAGCCGGTCCATTGAAAACCGGAACCGAAGTGACTGTCGGGGCTGAATGGAAAGTGGGGGAAGAACTGCGCTGTACCGCCCCTACCGCAGGTTGGAGTACCTCCAACGAACAGTCCGCAATCACCTGGACCTTCCAGTGGCTCCGAGACGGAGCGCCGGCCCCGGGAGCCGTAACGTCTCCCACCGCGACGACGAGTCGCTATGCGTTGACGGCCGAAGACGTGACTGCGCCGGCCGCTCCCGCCGTATTCCAGTGTCTTGCGACTGCCACGAACGCTGCGGGCGGTGTTGCGATCGTCGAGTCCGCCGAAAAAAACACGAAAGCCCCTCCAGTGGGGACGCCGGCATTTGAAGAAAACACCACGAACGGAGCTCCATTCCAAGCTCCGGTACAGGTTCCAGTGGTCGAAACCACCAACGCGTCTTTTGGCCCAATTTCAGTAACTTTCGAACTGCCCTCCGGCTTCGAAAGCTTCGTTTACGTGCCCGGTACCGGTGGGACCGAATGGAGCTGTGCGGCGTATGCAGCAGGAGCAGAACCGGCGAAAGCGGTTTGCACTAACTCGAAAGTGCTTGCGCCTGGTGCTTCGCTTCCGCCGCTCGTAGTGGCCGCTGCTCTCGGTGCCGACGCGCCCGACAGCTCTGCCGTCAATGCGACGGTCTCTGACGGCGGAGCGATCGGTTCCGCCAGTGCGACCAGCGAGTTCACCATCGAACCCGCTCGTGAGTTTGGCTTCCTCCCCGGCCGCTTCAGCGCCAGGGCGCTCGGCGCGGGGGGAGATGACTACACGAAGGCCGGTGGCCATCCTGCCGCTGCGACGACGAGCTTCTCGCTCACCCGCGACCGCAAACTCGTCGATCAGTCGGATCTGCTGGTTAGGCCGCGGCCGGTCGAGCTACTGCGGAACGTCAGCGGGGACGTTCCCCCGGGGTTCATTGGAAATCCGCAGGCCGTGGCAGAGTTGTGCCCGACCGCCGCGGACGCACTTGCGGAACCCTCCAACTGCCCGCCGGGCAGTGCGGTTGGCGAGCTCGCCTTCCAGGCGGTCGGTCTTGGAACCCCCGCTGCTGGACTGAGTTACAAACGGATGGTCCTGTATGCCATTGCTCCCGAAGCTGGCGCACCTGCGCAGTTTGCGGCGGTTGAAGCCCTCAATCAGGCCGTCTACGTCTTGACTCCTCGCTTGCGTCCTGGTGACGGATACGCGATTAGCATCGATTCCATCGGGACCGTCGAGAATCCTGAATTCTTGGACCTACGCGTCACCCTTTGCGGGTACGGAGCCAATACCGTGCTCTCGGCTCAGACGACCCTATTCGGCAGCTGTAAGAAGAGCGGCGATCCTGGGGCCTTCGCGAAGCCGTTCCTGACCAGCCAGACGGAATGCGCCTCTCCCGGCCCGACCACGAACCTCCACATGGATTCCTGGACCCATCCAGGCGACGTGAAGACTGTGCAGGCGGTTTCGCCGAAGATGACGGAATGCGAGCTGGTGCCGTTTGATCCGACGCTTGACTTGCAGCCAACGTCCAAAGAGGCGGAATCGGCGAGCGGGCTTGACGTTGATCTGTCCGTTCCGACGGATGGCTTCGAAGATCCGGACGGTGTGTCCCAAGCGCACCTGAAGCGGACGACGGTGACGCTGCCCGCGGGCATGAGCGTCAACCCCAGTGCCGCCGACGGCATGGAAGCCTGCACGCAGGCCCAGCTCGGGATGGTCAACGGCGTCCCGAACAACGATCCGGTGAAATGTCCGGACGCGAGCAAGGTCGGGACCGCGGTGGTGAAAACGCCGATCCTCGAAGAGCCCCTCGAAGGCGGCATCTACCTGGCCAAGCAGGGCGACAACCCGTTCGGCACGCTGGTGGCGCTCTACGTGGTCGTCGAATCGAAAGAGCGGGGCATCTTGATCAAGCTCCCCGGTCGGGTCGACATCAGGCCCAATGGGCAGCTCGTCTCGACCTTCGACGACAATCCGCAGGCACCGTTCTCGAGCCTGAAGTTGAACTTCTTCTCGGGCAACCGGGCGGCGCTGATGACGCCGCAGCGGTGTGGCAGCTACGACATCGTCTCCGAGCTGACCCCATGGTCGGCGGCGGACCCGGACAATCCGACCGTGGCGGAGACGGTGACCCAGACCTCGAACTTCCAGGTCAGTTCGGGCCCGGGTGGGGGTGCATGCCCGACCGGGGCGCTGCAGCCCGCGATGAAAGCCGGCCTCACCAGTCCGGTGGCCGGCTCCAGCAGCCCGTTCGTGGTCGCTCTCTCGCGCCCAGACGGCACCCAGCGCATCAACGGGCTGGCGATGACGTTGCCTCCCGGCCTGGCCGCAAGCCTCAAGGGCGTGCCGTACTGCTCCGATGCGACCCTGGCGGGGATTCCGACTGCTGAAGGGACCGGCGCGGCTGAGATCGCGAATCCGTCCTGTCCCGCGGCGAGCCGGGTCGGCTCGGTCTCGGTCGGGGCGGGTGCCGGCAACCCGTACTACGTGAACACCGGCAAGGCGTACCTGGCGGGCCCGTACAAAGGCGCGCCGGTGAGCCTCGCGGTCGTAGTGCCCGCGGTGGCCGGGCCGTTTGACCTCGGCAACGTGGTCGTCCGCAACCCGATCTTCGTCAACCCGAAGACGGCGCAGGTCTCGATCAAGAGCGATCCGCTGCCGACCTCCCTGCACAACCTGCCGATCGACGTCCGGGACATCCGGGTGACGGTCGACAAGCAGGGCTTCATGCGGGCGCCGACCAACTGCGAAGTGATGTCGGTTGACGCGGTGATCAGCGGCGAGGAGGGCGGCAGTGCGCCCCTCTCCAACCGCTTCCAGGTGGGAGAATGCGGCTCGCTCGGGTTCAAGCCGAACGTGAAGCTGCAGCTCCACGGCGGCACCAGGCGCGGCAAGTACCAGCGGCTTGTCGCCACGGTCACGGCCCGCGAAGGCGATGCGAACATTGCGCGTGCCGCAGTGACCTTCCCGCACTCGGCGTTCCTCGCCCAGGAGCACATCGTCACGGTCTGCACCCGGGTCCAGTTCGCCGCCAACGCCTGTCCGAAAGGATCGATCTACGGTTACGCGACGGCGACCACGCCGCTGCTCGACCACCCGATCCAGGGCAACGTGTACCTGCGGTCGAATCCGGAACAGGAACTCCCCGACCTCGTGGCGGCGCTGCGTGGGCCGGACTTCCAGCCGATCGAAATCGAGCTCTCGGGCCGGACGGACTCCAAGAACGAGGGGATCAGGAACACCTTCGACATCGTTCCCGACGCCCCCGTGTCCAAGTTCATCCTGCAGCTCAAGGGCGGCAAAAAATCCCTGATCGTCAACTCACGCGATCTCTGTAAAGGCACGCAGCGGGCGACCGTGAGGCTGAACGCGCAGAACGGGATGGTGCGCAACTTCCGGCCCGTCGTCGGCAACGACTGTGGCAAGAAGAAGGCTCCCGGCAAGAAGAAGAGTCGCAAGAACAAGCACTGACGCGGCCCTGCGCAGCAGTGTTCAAGTCCGCGGGAATTCGTATGCGCGAATTCCCGCGGACTTATAAAAAACCGCTATGTATTGAGTTAGGATGTGGTTGGAGGCGTGCCGCCACCTTTCCCAGGCCGGCACTCCTGGATTAACGAGGTGGTGCCGGCCGGCGCCGATCCATCCACCGGCGCCGGCTGACCCCTCGCTTGGCTGCAGATCCCAAAGGCTCTATTGGGAGGAGGACAGAGTTTGAAGTACGACGCGGCAGTGCTGGAGCGGGTTGCGCAGAAGTTCAGGCGGGACATGTGGGAGTCGGTGGTACCGGACGCGGTTACCGAGTCGGGCGTGGAGGTCGAGCGCTTCGGGCCGGTTCAGGCGACGTCGTTCGGCGACCTGCCCGAGGTCCACAACCTCAACGAGATCCAGGGGGCGGCTGAGCCCGGGGCGATCGCCGGCGGCCACCTCGCCGACGCCGTCGAATGGATGCGGGCCCGGGAAGTCGATTATCGGGTCCCCGTCGCCGCTGGCAGGCCCGGGACCGAGGAGGCGGAGGCCTGGCTCGGCCAGCGCGGCTACGAGCGCGGTGGGGGCTGGGTCAAGTTCGTCCGTGACGTCTCGCCTCCGGACATTCCACCCGACCCCGGGATCCAGATCTGGCCGCTTGGACAGAACGAAATCGACGGCGAAGGGATGAGTGCGATCGTCGCCGAGGCGATGGAGCTGCCGATCACCGCCGGCACCCTGTTCTTCTCGTTGCCGCAGCGCCTGCACTGGCACTGCTACACGGCCTCATTGGACCCCGAAGAGGGGATCGTCTCGACCGCCTCGATGCTGATCTACGAGGGCGTCGCCCAGCTCGGCCCAGGCAACACGCTCCCGCATGCACGCGGCCAGGGCTGCAACACGGCGCTGCTGCGCCGGCGCATGCTCGACGCGATCGACGCCGGCTGCCACACGATCTTCGCCGAGGTCTGGGACTGCGCGCCCGAGCAGCTCTCGCCCGCCGGCCGGATCTTCGTCAAGGCTGGCTTCGAGCAGGCTTACTCAGCCCGTAACTGGCAACGGCCGGCACTGCACCCGGCCGCAGCCGAAAACTTCCGCTATCCATAGGAGAAACGCAATGCGACTGTTGGCAACTGTGATCGGGATCGTCTGTGCTGCTTTGGTGATAGTCGGTTGCGGCGGGGGGAGTGACGACACCCTGAGCAAGGCGGAATTCATCAAGCAGGGTGACGCGATCTGCAAGAAGGCAAGCACGAAGCGGGAAGCGGCTGTCGTGGCGGCCGTGAGGTCGGAGGATCCCGGTGATAAGCACGGGATCGCCTTCAGCGAAAAAACGATCATCGAAGCGGGGATTCCACCTCTCACTCAGATGACGGATGAACTCGCTGACCTCGGGGAGCCCGATCCGGGAGCAGAGGAAGCGGCGGCGGTCGTCGAGGCGTATAAAGCGGGGGTTGCTTCGATGGAAGACGATCCGCTGGGAACGCTCAGAGGCTCCAACAAGTCATTCGCCGAGGCCACGAAACTGGCGGCGGAGTTCGGCCTGAAAGCGTGTAGCCAGCTTTAGCTGGCGGCGGGGCTCGGCTCAGCGGCTGGGTCGGGGTCCTCGCCAGCGGCGTCGTCTCCCTTGCCGTCGTCCGTCTCCGGGTCGACCTCGGGCGGCAGACCGCGGCCGCGGTCGGTGCCGGCGATCAGCTCGTCGGGCGCCTTCTCTTTGGGCACGAAGCCGGACTTCATCCCGAAGTAGACCGCCTGCGGGTGGTGGGCGATGATCGCCACGGTCGACTGCTCGGGCATCACCGCGTAGCCGCCGGAGAGGGTCATGCCGATCTCCTCGAGGCCGAGCAGGCGCCAGACCTTCTCGTGCTCGGACTGGTCCGGGCAGGCGGGGTATCCCCATGAGTAGCGCCGGCCCTGGTCGAGATCGATCTGAAGCTGGCGGCGGATGTCGGAGTGCAGCCACTCGGCCAGGCCCTCGGCCGACTGCACGCCGAGGCCGTGGACGAAGAGCTGTTCGGCGAACTCGCCTTCGCGCTCGAGCCGCTCGATCAGCTCGGTGACCTCGGGCCCGACGGTCACGCCCTGCAGGGCGACGACGTCACGCTCGCCGGAGTCGAGCGGCCGGTAGAAGTCGGCCAGGCAGATACGGTCGTGCTTGGGCTGGCGGGGGAAGACGAGGCGCTCGACCTCGCGCTCAGGATCCTCGGGGTCGAAGATCACCAGCTCGTTGCCCTCGGAGTTGCAGGGGAAGAAGCCGAGCTTGGCCCGCGGGTGCAGGTAGTCCTGCTCGCGCCACATCCGCTCCAGGCGCGGCGCGAAGCCTTCCTCCTCAGGCGTGCCCTCGATCAGTTCGCGCCAGGCCTCGCCTTTGACGCCGCGGCCGCCCCAGTGCAGCTTGAAGAGCACGTGGCGGTCGAGGTAGGGGAAGACGTCTTCGAGGTCGATCGGCACCTCGCGCACGCCCCAGTGGGGCGGCGCGGGGATCGCCACGTCGGTCCGCACCGACGAGCGCACGCTGTCGTCGGTGACCGGCGGCGAGTTGTCGATCACGACCGGCTTCTCGCGGAACGTCTTCGCCTCGGACTTGATCCGCTCGACCAGGGCCGCGCGGGCATCGTCGTCGACCAGCGCGTCCATCGTGTCGAGGCCCTGGAAGGCGTCCTTGCAGTAGAAGACGCCGGGGTCGTAGATCTCCTCTGATTCCTTGCCCTTCGGGTAGAGGACCCGGCGGCCGAAGTCGCGGTTGATCGCGGCGCCGCCGATCAGCACCGGGAACTCGAGACCCCGCTGGTGCAGCTCGGCGATGCAGCTCGGCATCTGCTTCGAGGTCGAGACCAGCAGGGCGGAGAGGCCGATCGCATCGGCGTCGTTCTCCACCGCGGCCTCGATGATCGCGTCGATCGGGACCTGCTTGCCGAGGTCGATCACCGTGTAGCCGTTGTTGGTGAGGATCGTGTTGACGAGCGACTTGCCGATGTCGTGGACATCGCCGAAGACGGTTGCGATCACGACTTTGCCCTTGGTGTGGCCGTCGATCCGGTCCAGGTAGTTCTCGAGCTGGGCGACGGCGCGCTTCATCACTTCGGCCGACTGCAGGACGAAGGGCAGGATCAGTTCGCCGGCGCCGAATTTGTCGCCGACCTCCTTCATCGCCGGCAGCAGCACTTTGTTCAGCGTCGGCACCGCGCCGATCTTCTCCACCGAGCGGTCGATCCAGTCCTCGACGCCGTCCTTCTTGCGGCGCAGGATGTGCCAGTGCAGGGCCTCCTCGGGCTCCATCCCGGCGGTCGGGTCGGCGACCTCGGCCTCGGCCTCCTCCCCCTGGGACTCGAAGTGGGAGATGAAGCGCTCGAGCGCGTCCTCGCGGCGGTTGAAGACGAGGTCGTTGGTCAGCTCGCGCTCTTCGTCGGAGATCTCGCCGTACGGAGTGATGTGGTTCGGGTTGACCATCGCCAGGTCGAGGCCGGCCTCGACGCAGTGGTGGAGGAAGACCGAGTTGAGCACCGCGCGGGCGTCTGGAGAGACGCCGAATGAGACGTTCGAGACGCCGAGCGAAGTCTTCACGCCAGGGATCCCGGCTTTGATCCGGCGGATCCCCTCAATCGTCTCGACAGCCGACGGGCGCCACTCCTCATCGCCGGTCGTCAGCGTGAAGGTCAGCGCGTCGAAGATCAGCAGTTCAGGGTCGAGGCCGTGCTCATCGCAGCAGAGCTGACG
>JAENWU010000079.1 GCA_016649905.1 Thermoleophilia bacterium | reverse complement strand
GGGCGCCGCCTTCTTCGCCGAGCTGCCGGGGCGCGCGGGCTGGCGCTGCTACGTCGCGCGGGTCGACGGCATCGCCCAGGCCTGCGCGGCGATGCTGATCGACGGTGGCGTCGCCGAGTTCGGGATCGCGGCGACGCTGGAGCCGGCGCGCGGGCAGGGCTGCCAGCTGGCGCTGCTGCACCGCCGCATCGCGGACGCCGTCGAGGCCGGCGCCCGGCTGCTCTTCGTCGAGACCGGCGAGCGGGTCGAGGGCCGGCCCGCCGGCAGCTACCGCAACATCCTCCGCGCCGGTTTCGAAGCGGCCTACCTGCGGCCGAACTGGCAGCGGCCGGCGGCTGACTAGCGCAGGCTGGGGATGCGGGTGACGCCGGCGAGGCGCCGCTCGGAAGCGCTGCGTGGGCCGCGTCCCCGCCAGTGTGTGATCAGGGCGGGGTTGACGAAGACGGGGTTGCCGGAGCGGTGGTGGGTCAGTGCGATCGAGCGGCCGGCGTTGCCCTCGAAGGCGGTCTGGACCTCGTCCTCGTCCTCCCGAACCATCAGCTGGTCCCGGCCGACGAAATGGATGATCGTTCCCATGACTGGGAAACACTACGTTTCGCCACTGCCTGGCTGTCAACCCCCCATTCAGGGGAAGCGGCGGATAGGTTTCCGCGTATGGATGACATTCGCGACACCCGCCCCTGGTTCTGGATTCTCTTCGCAATCGTCTTCGCGGTCGCCGTCGTCGGCCTCGTGCTGGCGATCTCGGCGAGGAACGACAGCGTCGACCAGAACGAGGTCGCCAAGCAGGCGACCGCCGAAATCAAAGAAGAACTCGACGGACTCAACGGCGCGATCGAAGCCGCGGACGAATTCCAGGAAGAAAGCGACAAAGCGGCCGCCCAGGACCGCGCCCGGATCAAGACCGCCGTCGACGACGCCGTCGCCAAGGCAACGCGAAAGGTCCGCAACCTGCAGGGCCGCGTCTCCAACCTCGAAGGCGAAACCAAAGAACTCGACGGCGACAACTCCAGCCTGAGGAAACAAGTCAACGACCTGACCGAAGGCCAAGAAGACCTCGAAGCCGAAGTCGCCCGGATCAGCAAAACCGTTCGCAACCTCAACGGCAACGGCTAGTAGGGGTTGACGGCTGGCGGTCGCTGCGCTTTTGTGGCAGGTAGGACGGCAGGGATGGGTGTGTCGCCCAGATTCCCTGAGAAGAAATTGCCCCCACTGCTGCTGTACTTGCCCCCTGCTTCGCTGGCATAGACGGAGCCGAAGATGCCGCGTAGCGGTGCCAAGCTAGCGAAGGCGAGCCAGCGAAGCAGGGGGCAAGTACAGCGCCCAGCCGAAAAGGTTACGCGCCGACTTAAGGCGATTTCCTCGGGCGCATTTGCCTTGGCGATGCGAAAACTGCCACGCGGCAAGCTACCTGGAGTCCACTCTAGACCATCGAGTAAATCGCCTGGCTCAACTTCGAGACTGCCCGCGAGCTTGATCAAGGTGTCGATTCGCGCCAGCCGGATGCCCCGCTCCAGCATCCCGATCTCCGTTCGATGGAGGTTGGAGAGGAAGCCAAGCTCTTCCTGGGAGACACCCGCCCGCTTGCGGCAGTAGAGGAGGTTGGCGCCGAAGATCCGAGCGATTTCAGGATCCACGCGCATCATGCGGACCCCTCACCGGGCGCGAGAACACCAAGCAACCCGAAGAGGGCGTTGTGCTCGGCGATGATCTCCGCGTAGTTGGTGTCCTCCTCGGCAGCGAGGACCATCACTTCGACGGCTTCACGCGCCGCCTCGTCGGGGACGATGATTTTGCCCTCATCGAGCGCCGCCAAAAGCCGCTCGTAGGCATCGGCTTCGCGGCGGGCTTTCTCCGGGTTGGGAACCCGCTCCGGGGTTCTCAGATCGCCGCTCACTCCCTCAAGGCAAGAGGTGAGGGTGCCCCGGAGAATTTTTACTTGCGGGTCCGGTAGATCGAGGGGAACAGCTTTGCCACCGCCCGTATCGTGCTGGGTAGCCATGAGGAGGTACACGCTCCTTGTGGTCAGGCCCTCGGTTGGCGTTAGCGCGCCGGCCGGGGGCCGCTTTTGTTATGCCGCTAACCTAGCAGTTTGTCGAGAAATTCTCGACAGCTAGTTACTCGCCTTTGATGATCTGGGCGATCCGCGAGCGATGTAGGCCAACCTCTTCAGCTATCTCGCGTAGCGAGAGGCCTTCCTTCTGGGCCTGGGCGAATGCTTTGCGCCGCGCCTTCTGGGTGGCGGAGGATTCGCGCTCAAACTGGCGCTGGGCGGCCTTTACGGCTTTACGTGCGGCTTTGCGTTTGGGGTCGGCGAGCATGGCGGGGAGACTAGCCAGAAGAGGATGGTCCCCCATTGTCCAGGGGCCCCATTGACCCTGACCCGCTTTCGTGGACACGAAACCAGCTATCTCCATAGCCCAAGTCAAATCAAGCGCCGAAGGCGTCGCGGGATTCGAGGACGTAGGACAGTTCCACGAGGCCGCCGCCGACAACCCAGGGATTCCATTTCTGGAAGCCCGCGAATATCTCGCTCCTGCCGTCGGGGGTGAGCAGGGACGACCGCCGCTCTTCGTCGCTGACGGAGTCCTCCGCCCACTGGATCAGGCCGAAGACATCCTCCGACAGCTCCCCCGTGTAGACCGACCCGGGGGCCGCCATCGCCAGGGACTCGAGCAGGTAGGAGGGCAGCTCCTCTGGATATCCGGTGTGGGTGTGCCTGAAGTTGCGCAGCCCCTTGATCGCCCGGACGACCGGGCGCAAGCGGCCGTCGAGCTCGCGGTCTCTGGCCTCGATGGCAGCCGTGTGTCGAAACGGCCAGCCCTCGAACTCGCCCATCGCCAGGCTGGTTCCCCCCGGCACCACGAAGCCCACCTCGCCATCCCGCTCGCAGCGAATGGCGGGAACGACGTCGACCGCAACGGAGGAGAACTCCGAGGTGCGAATCGCGAAGGTGCCGATCTGGGCTTCGGTGAACTCCCACCAGACGTCGTTCACCAACTGCTCGTAGGTGGCCTCGAGGCCAGTCATGTGCAGCTGCGGAACACCCTCGTCCAATTCGCCCTTCCAGACCACGGCGACGTCGATGTCCGAACCGCCGGCTACCGCCGTGCCGTTGACGGCCGAGCCCTGCAGAAAGACGTCGAACTGGTCGATGGGCCATGCCTCGCCCAGACCCGCCAAGCGATCGGCGACGAAATCCCGCGCTTCCGCGGCATGGGCCCTCTCGGTCTCGGTCTGCGGACGCGCCCAGCGCTCCAAGTCCGTCAAATCGAATCTAGATATCGCTCGCTCCTCCCCTGCCAAATAGACTTTAGTGGTCGATGCCCACCCCGTTCTGGACCCGGTTGGTCATCGCGCTGGCAGCCGGCCTCTGGTTCCTCGGTGCCTGATCCTGGACGCTCCCATCGACGCCGCCTGGGCCAAGCCCGCCGCGATCGTCAGCGCGGCCACGGTGGACAGCTAAACGGCGCGACGCCTAGGACGGAAACCTAAGGTCCTGGGCGTGGGTGAAGGAGTCGACGGCCTTCCCCGACCGTCGGTCAAACTCAAGCTCGCCCATCGTGTTGCGATCGGTCCAGTAGTAGCCCTCAAGCCGGTCGACGGGTTCACCACCAACGTCGAGCTTGAAGCTGCCGTGGTGCACCTCGCTACGCTCACGGACAGAGGCTCGCGGCGTGTTTCTGTATTGCGCGACGAACTGGTATTGCCCGCAGCCGTCGTCCTCGATCGTTGCCGTGGTCGAACAGGACTTCGACTCTTTGGTAATCAGGTTGGCGGTCACGCTCCAGAACGTCTGGCGGACGACCAAGTAGACCTCGGGGTCGGGGTCGATGCGCTGTCCGGTCTCGGGGTTGACCCAGTTCGAGGCGAGCTGGCCACGCCAGGTGCCGCGTATGTCGGGGCGCTTGCTGAGCTTGCGACCAACCCTTGGAATGCGCCAGAGGAAGTGATCGAAGGCTAGCACGAACAGGCTCGCGGCAGCGCCGGTGGCGCCGATCGGAGCGAACAGTTCGCTGGTCGGCAAGCCACGGATCAGATAGGAGGCGAGGTAGACCCCGGCGACGACGAGGACGAGGGCTTGGACGAAGATGCGCGAAGGGCGCATGGCAGATCCGGGTCAGCCTACGCCGACCGTGCCCCAGGCCTTGTCGACAAAATTAAAGGCTTCTTGGCGCGTCCACTTTTGGCTGCCAGTAAAGAGATACTTAAGCTCGTTGATCTCGCCCCAATTCCCGCAGCTATCGTCGGCAGACAGTGGGGTCCAAATGGAGCGAAAGACCGCGCGTAGGTCCGTGAGCAGCTGCGCATTCCCAAAGCAGGAATCGGGGGCGTTCCAGACGAGACATTCGATCAAATAACCCGGTATGGGTTTCGTGATGATCGAAGCCGCGACCATCTCATTCTCAAGCCGCTTCAAGCAACGGATAATCGCCTTGAAGCGTTTGCTGGTCCTGCGGTTCTTGGCAACTCCGTTGTCGTAGTGCTGCTGAGGCCAATTGTCGACATAGCCCCCGTTTCGCGGGTATAGACGACTGCCGACATGGGGAACCGCTCCGATGGAGTCATGACGCTGCATCTCGCGGCACGGAACTACATCGGCGTCAAGGGTCGTTGACCCTGCGGCGACGGTGATGACCTTATTGCCCGTGCTATCAACTGCTCCCGCGCCGAATGCATTGACCATTGCCCGTTCCAGCAACGCCCGAAAGGCCGGGGGGTTGAATTCAACCGTTGCCGGCGAGTATCCGAGTTCTTGGGCAGAGGCTCCCGTCGCAGAACCAATTCGGCTCACGGCATAGGTCGAATGCCACTCGACACAGATGTCAACATCTGAATCGAGTCGGACGTTCGTGTTGTTGGCGTAACTGCCCTTGACGTAGATCCGGGCGTCGCCGGCAGAAATGCCCGCTGCCCGCACGGCATCACGGATGCGTTTCTCCGTGCGGTCGCGTTTCGCCTCCTCGTCAGCCGAAGCGGGTCCGCTTGAGTTCTGCAGCCAGCGCTCCCAATCACGCGCCATTGCAACTACCTACTTCCGGTCCTTGGCAGGTGACTCTTTATGCCGAGGGCCTTTCTGGGTATCGGAATCATCGAACTTCCCATGCTTGTCTGCGATCCGCAGCTCGCCCCCACCCTGACCCTTGACGATCTCGCGGGCGCGGTCGATTGCTTCGTCCTTTCGGTCGGTATGAGCGCTGGCCCGTTTATGTTTCTCCTTCACGACGTCCCAGCCACCCCGCTCCTTGTTGGGGACGACATAGCGGTCAGAATCATTCTTTTTCGTCACTGAGTGCTCCTCGGCTTCGACAACAGACTTTTCCGCCGGGCACCTGGCTATCTTGTAATCACAAGTTTGGTCTGGAATCTTCGGCGGAACTGTTAGGGTACGTACCCGTTCCGGCGGAAGATTTCGTTTTTCCGTGCGGAAAATGCGGCCTTTTCGGAGGCGTTTGAGGCCGCAGGTATCCTCCAATCATGGCCCAGGTCACCAAAGTCGCGAGATCAACTGCTAAGCAGCGCCGGGCTGCCGCCGAGCGGACGGCGCGGCATATTTGCCCATGTGGCCCCTGGGGTGAGCTTGGCCGACGAGTTGATCGCTGACCGGCGAGCGGAAGCTCAAGCCGAGGAGCGGGCGGACGCCCAGCGGCGACGTGCCGAAGGTTGATGCGCCCGCGTCGGTCATCGACCCTTCCGCCCTCCTAGCTCTGCTGCAAGACGGGAACGGCGCCGATGAAGTGGTGGAGGCAATCGCTGCCGGCGCCGCGATCAGCACTGTCAACCTCTCCGAGGTCTTGGCGAAACTCGCCGAACACGGGCAACCGGCTGCTGTGGCTGTAGGAGCCATCCATGAGGCCACTGAAGGCGCCCTGCGAATCGAGCCGTTCACCGAGGAGGATGCGGCCGAGTGGGCCGACCTTCGCCCGCGATCAAAGGCTCAAGGGCTGTCATCCGGCGACCGTGCCTGCTTGGCTCTCGCGGCTCGCCTTGAGGTGCCGGCTGCGACCGCTGATCGGGACTGGCGGAACCTGCCCGAGGTGGGCGTCGCGGTCAAGCTGATCCGCTGATCGAACGCGGCCAGAGCAATCCGACCCAGGCGACCGTGAAGGGGATCGCGGCGGTGCTCGATGTTTCAATGAGCGAGTTGGCGAGGACGGCGGAGAAGTTCACGCGGTTGCCATCAGATGGTCGCGAGCCGCAGGCCTTCCGGACCCGAGTCCAGGCTAGACCTCAAAGGTCTGAAAAAACGCTCGAGACGCTGAAGGGCTCACCGCCGCCGCCATACCCACCCCTGCCCCCGCCTTCGTAGTCGTCGTCGGGCTCGGGTTCATAGAACGTCTTGTGGCGCTCGCTGTATTCCTCCCATTCGCCGGCCTTATCGAAGAGATCTGAGGTGACCCGCTCACAGCGCTGTCCGAGCGCAGGAACCTCGCCTGCGATCGCGTTGACGACATCCTCGAGCCCACTGAGCCAGTCGAGGTCAGGCGGTGCCTCCTCCTCATATTCCTCCGGGTCCTCGGCATTGCTCACCAACGGATGGCCGAGCATCTCCGCCTCGCTCTCCAGCTTCTCGATGATTTCCTCCATCAGCTCGCCGTAATCGGCGGGGAACGAGAGGTCGAGGAGTTGCTCGGGGTCGTTGTTCTCGAGCAGCTCAGCCAGAGCCAGCCAGTCCTCCGCTGCCAGCATCATCTCCTCGAACCCGCCGGCGAGCGACTGTCTCACCGCCTCTACGAACTCACCCCAGCTCTCCGCGAGGTCCGGACCCTCGACCGGCTCCGGCAGTAGGGCGCAGGCGCGGTAGAAGTTGCGCAGTTCCGCCACCAGGATCGTCACTTCTCCAGTCGCCCAACGCTCGCGCAGAACCGCCAATCCCTTTGCGCTGAGCTCGACCAGACGATTGGCCTCCTGCTGATCGCCGACAGAGCGCGACAGCCTTGCCGTATCGCCGAGCAGCGCGAGCACCCGCGGTAGATCCTCGCTCGTCCCCTCGCTCGCGAGGCCCACGACCCTGGCCTCGATCTCTTCCCACTCCGGTTCTCCCTCCAGCAGCGGCAGCTGGCGCTCTCCCCGGGCGCCACCCGAAGATGAGAGCGCCAGCATGACGCCGTTAATGCCTGCCCGGCCGAGGAAGGCGCGCCGCGCCGCTGCGTCGTCCATCAGGTGCCCGATCACCATGTCGCGCACGCTCGGGTGGACCCATTCGACGTGCGAGGGCTGCTTTGCCGCGAGGTCCTCCCACTGCGTCAGCCTCACGAAGTGTTCGTTCACGATCTCCGCAGTTGCCGTTGCCGAGCGGCGGGGCGCTCTGCCGAGGTGGCGCTCGAAGGCCGGCGCCAGCTCCTCTTTCAGAGAGATCGTGCTCTCATGCGAATCGAGCATCGCGATCAGCAAGGTCCGGCATTCGGGGTCGAGTCCGGCGAAGGAAGTCTTCATCGAGGCGGTCGGCTCGGCCATGCTTGTCGTCACCGCCTCGGTCATGAAGGCCTCGTGCTCCTTCTCTGGCTGCTCGAGCACCTCGGGAAGTCGCAAGGTCACGAAATTCCGGATTCGCAGCGGCGTGAAGTCCGCGTGGCCGACCATCGCCTCCGCGTGCTTGGTGATCAGCGCCCGCCCCTCGGTGCTCTCGACCCCGTCCTTGGCGTGGCGGTAGAGCATCTGGGCCTTCTCCTCCTCACTCAGCTTCGAGGCGTTGACGAGCACTTCCTGTGGCTTGGGGAAATCTTCGGCCGCGCCCTGCAGGTAGAGCTTCTCGAGGGCGATCTGAAGTGGAGCCGGGCGTGAGGTCAGCAGTAGCCAGTGGCGCGAGTCGAGCAGACGGAGCACCGACTCCAGCTCTTCAGCCCATCGGTTCCCTTTGTCCGGTTGATACTCGGTGCTGCCGAAGGCGTCGTCGGCGACGAAGACCTGATTGCGCTCGGGGTCGTGGACCGCGATCAACTCTCCCGGGTCCCGGCACTCATAGGCCTCCCACTCCGCGGATAGTCGCGCTAGGGCCACGATCCGCGCGATCGTCGTCTTACCCATCTCCGGCGGCCCGGTGAGGACCACGAAGTGCCGCTCCTCCAGAATTCGGATCGCCTCCTGGTAGGCGCCGGTAGCCACGAAGGTCTTCGCCAGATCCGCACCCATCCCCAGTGCTACCTCCGAGCGCGTGATGATCTCCTTGTTGACGGTCTGCTGAAGGAGCTTAAAGATGTCGCGCAGGCCGAGGATCTGGGGAAAGGAGAGCCGAACCGAGTCGGAGTCATCGAGCATCCCGTCGATATCGCCGGCACCCTGCAGGTTGACCGCGGTTCCCGGCAATCCCTTCTTCAGCACCTTCTCGACGTCTGTGCGGCCTTTCGTCGTCAGCGGCGCATTGGTCAGCAGGGTGTAAAAGCGCGGCTTCTCCCACTTATTTTCTTCTTTGCGTTCCGTGATGCGGACCAGCTCGGCCTCCACCCCCTTCAACAGGGCCGGGATCGGCTTCGCTCCTGCGCCGTTGGCTCCCGACACGAACTTTGCCTGGAAGACGAAGGGGCCCTCGTTCTCATCCTTGTCCGGGAAACGGAGCGGACCCTTCGAGTAGGCGTCGCGACCGAGGTCTCCCTTGCCACCCCAGGACTCGACCCCGAGCCCGCAGCGCGCCTTCAGCAGCGATTGGCAGAGGCGCTCGAACTGAAACCAGCCGAGCTCGTCGAGCCTGTACTCAGCCACCAATGTCCTCGCCGAGTAGCTCCTTCGCGTCCCCCGCCACGGGCTCCGGAGACGCGGCGGCACGAATGAAGAGATCCTGTCTCCAGGAGTCAGACTTCTGCACCCATTCGAAGATTTCGCTCTGGACGCTCATGCGACGCTTGATTCTTTCAGTACCCCAACGCCGTACATTGATGGAATCTCCGTGGTCGCTCTTCTTAGCTTCGATTGAGGCGCACAGATCCACTGCGAGGGCTTTGCCGGTGCCGGTGGCCTGTCCTTGAATTTCCAAACGATGTGTAGAACGTCGCGGAGAACGGGTTGCGCCAGAACCTGATTTAACCTAGTCGCCGGCGTGAAGCTGGGCGTCAGCCCACTCGCCGACTTCTTCGACCAAGCGGACCACCGCCTGGCGGTCGTGGCGCAAATCGTGGGAGGGCTGCCAAACGGGACCGCCCTGCCGCTACGAACTTTTGTCGCCTTCCTCGGGCTTGTCGTCAAAGCCAGGCCACTTGGGATCGAGTCCCTCGCTGGCAAGCAGTTCGGCATCCATGCGAAGAATGTCCTGCATGGTTGTCCCCTCGGGCAGGAGGTAACCGGGCGGCAAGTTCATTGGTTCCATCCGACTACTCGGCCCGTGAACGCTGCTGAGCTTTGCGATGAGTCCGCAAGCCGGCACGGGGACCGACTGCAAGCCAGCGGCACTCCGCTGGCGCCCCGTCGGAAGGCACGTTGCGATAGATCAGGCGGAATCGCGGTTTGCCTTTATAGGCCTCGATATCGAATCGGATCCTTCTACAGTCGGCCAACTCGGGATGGCGTCCAGGCCCCATCATCTCCCCGACGTAGGGATTGCCCTGGCAATCAAGAAACAGTTCTGCGATGCGGCGCTTTAGCGCTTCGATTTCTGCCCGACGGCTAGGCGCATCCTCGGGAGGGCTTGCCGTCAGTTCAGCGATCTCGTCTTTCACCCCCTCTACGAAGGTGACCTGCACCCCGCCCCCCGACTCGGCCATGCTTAGTGGGGGCGAATACCCAGCTCGCGCAGAGCGTCAGCACCGTCCTGCGTGCGCTCCGCCGCTCCGCTCCTGATCCGCTCCGCTGCCAATGCTTCAACTTCGTCGTCGGCGCGGCGGGCCTCCAACGTCTCGGCCATCGAATCGAACCGTGAGTCCATGTCGTCGCGCATCCGGTGCATCTGATCTTCAAGGCGGCGCAGCATGTCCAAGACTCGGCTGGACTTCGTTTTAGGCAAGAGCGGCATCCTCAAATGAGGATACCCGTCCCGGTCGGCTGGATTGGCTGTTTTAGCGCCTCCTGCATTTGAGTCTCCTCCCAGATGGCTCAATTGCCTGCTGGGCATGAAAGTTTGCCTTTGTCGACGCGTGCGGTGGTTGGGGCTTGGGCCTTCATCGCCTAGACATGGTTGCAGCCAGCCACCGACGGGATGAAGTCCAAGACCAAATGACAAACACCGCCAACCCCGATGGGCCACAAATGGGCCAGTCATGCCACGAAATAACCGGTTACAACCGGAATCAACCGGATTTGACGAGCAGCCAAAAAGACCCCTCAAACCGCTCTGGCAAGCGGGATTCCGCTTGCCAGAGCGAAGGCGCCTACCAGAATCGAACTGGTGTAAACGGCTTTGCAGGCCGCTGCGTAGCCACTCCGCCAAGGCGCCGGGAAGCCGGTCAAGCCTAGCGGCGCAAACGGGGCGCTGGATGCCCGCTGCGGGATAGGGTCGGCGCGAGCAGATCGACTGCCTTGTCCAATTCCAGGGGGAGACCGATGTCCGCCTATAGCGAGCTGCAGCTCAGTTCATTCGTCGACCAGGTCTTTGAGCGGCTGCGGGCGATCGAGGAGCAGTTGACGGTGCTGTCGGAGAAGGTGGGGGTGCCTTATGCGGCGCCGGCCAAGAGCGTGCCTGAGAGGTCGTGGAGCTGGTGTTGAACGGGGACCGAATCGGGGCGATCCGCAAGTACCGGGAGCTGACCGGGGTCGGGATGGAGGAGGCGCAAGAGGCGATCGCCGGCGTCTAGGCCGGCGCTTCGCCTGGAGGGGTCAGCCCTCGTAGTCCTTGACGTCGCCGTAGTCCTCGACGGTGCCGCCGTCGCGCATGCTCGCCTCGTCGGGGTCCTCCCCGTACTGGCGCAGGGCGCGGCGCTGGCGGAGGTAATCCCAGGCCTTGTCGAGCTGGACCTTGAGCTCCTCCATGCGGGCGTGGTCTTCGGAGCTGAGGCCGTCGCCCTCGTGGGCGTGGAGGAGGCGCTCCTCTTCCTGGACCAGCTCGTCGATGCGGTTGAGCACGTCTTGGTCGTTCATTGCGACGTAGAGTAGCCGCCGTGAGGGCTGGGGCCTTGAGCAGGGTGATGCCGCTCTACCTGGTCGTCTTCATCGGCTTCGTCGGCTACAGCCTGATGATCACGGTCTTCACGCCGCTGTTCCTGGCCGACGACGGCGGCCTGCTGGCGAGCTCGACCTCGACCGCGGAACGGACGCTGGTGCTGGGCGGCGTGCTCGCCGTCGACTCCGAGCAGCAGGGCAGCGCTCTGAGCTCGAACCAATCTCTGCAGGTCGGAGCGGAGGGCGTCTCCGGGCTCGCCGGCGGCGGCCTGGCGGCGATCTCCACGGCGCTGCCGCTACCGGCAATGGGGGTCCTGGCGCTGCTCGGCGCCGGACTGCTCAGCCGGCCCGCGGCCCGAGAGACGAGCGGCGGCTGAGCGGCTACTCGCGCTCGGAGCTCGGCTTCCTCAAGCATTCGGCCTGGCGCCGCTCGGCGATCGTCTCCGACGCCGCGTGGGTCAAGAAGGCGTTCCGGACGTTCGCCTGGATGACTCCGGGCGAAGTGAAGGTCTACGACCTCGGCGAAGAGGCCGAGGCCAGGGCCTGGGTCGCCGGCTGAGCCGGGGCCTGCACGCCGCTGCGGCGGAACTGCATCGAGCCGTCTACCAGCGGCCCGCGCCGCATCGCCCGCAGGTCGTACGGGTAGCTCTGGCGCAGTTTCCACGGTTCCTTCGAGCCCTGCTTGGGAAGGCCCTCGAGCGCTCGCAGGACGTAGCCTGAGTTGAAGTCGAGCAACGGCTCCTCGGTCACCGAGGGATCGGTGATCTCGGGCACGCAGACGTCGTAGCCGCCGGCGTCCATGTGGTTGAGCAGGCGGCAGACGTATTCGCTGACCAGGTCCGCCTTCAGGGTCCAGGAGGCGTTGGTGTAGCCGAGCGCGAAGGCGAAGTTGGGGAAGCCGTTGAGCATCATCCCCTTGTAGGTCATCGTCTTCGCCATCTCGGGCTGCGCGCCGTCGATCGTCACCTTCATGCCGCCGAGGAAGAGGACGTTGAGCCCGGTCGCGGTGACGACGACGTCGGCGTCGAGCCGCTGGCCGGACTCGAGCTCGATCCCGCCCTCGTCGAAGCCGGCGATGCGGTCGGTGACGATCTCGGCGCTGCCGTCGCCGAGCGCCTTGAAGAGGTCGGCGTCGGGGACCAGGCAGACGCGCTGGTCCCAGGGGTTGTAGCGCGGGTTGAAGTGGGTCTCGACGTCGTAGCCCGGCGGCAGCGCCTTGATCACGCCGCGGCGCAGGAGCTTGCGGACCAGCTGCGGCCGGCGCCGCGAGAGCCTGTAGAAGGCGCCCTGAAGGATCACGTTCTTCCAGCGCACGATCGTGTAGACGGCGCGGTCGGGGAGGTGGCGGCGCAGGCGGTTGGCGATGCCGTCTTCGCCGGGCATCGAGATCACGTAGGTCGGCGAGCGCTGCAGCATCGTTACCTGAGCGGCGTCCTTGGCGATCGCCGGCACCAGCGTCATCGCGGTGGCGCCGCTGCCGATCACCACCACTCGCTTGCCGGCGTAGTCGAGCTCCTCGGGCCAGTGCTGGGGATGGACGACCTCGCCGCCGAAGCGCTCGATCCCGGGGAACTCGGGCGTGAAGCCCTGGTCGTAGCGGTAGTAGCCGCTGCACATGTAGAGGAAGCCGCAGGTCAGGGTCAGCGTCTCCCCCGTGTCGCCGCGCTCGACCTCGACCGTCCAGTGGGCCTCCTCACTGGACCAGGCGGCGCTGACGACGCGGTGCTGGAGGCGGATCTTCGAGTCGATCCCCGCCTCGCTGGCGGTGGCGCGGACGTAGCGGAGGATCGAATCGCCGTCGGCGATCGACTTCGGTTCGGTCCAGGGCCGGAAGTTGTAACCGAGGGTGTGCATGTCGGAGTCCGAGCGGATGCCCGGGTAGCGGAACAGGTCCCAGGTCCCCCCGGTGCTCGCGCGCGCCTCGAGGATCGCGTAGGTCTTGCCCGGGCAGCGCTGCTGCAGGTGGTGGGCGGCGCCGATCCCGGAGAGGCCGGCACCGACGATCAGCACGTCGAGGTGTTCGGACGACATATTCCCTATCGCTCCTGGCTAGTTCGGAGACTCCAGCACCCGGAACGCTATCCCGGCGCTCTGAAGCCTTGTGAGAAGAGCATCGCCCATCGCGACGGCGGTGGTGAGCTGGCCGGCGCGCGAGGGCAGTTCGTCGAAGGCGAGACAGAGCCCCGACTCGGCCAGCATTTTCGCGGTCTCCGTGTAACCGGGGTCGCCGCCTGAGACTTCGGTAACGACCCGCTTGCCGCCACCCTCGCCAACGAAGGTGACCTTGAACCAACTGCGCTCGCGCCGCGCTTCGCTCGGCCCCTCGCCCGGAGATTTGAGCTTCAACAGCAGCTTGCGGGTCGGCGGCAGCGGCGCCAGCACGGCGATGGCGCCAACCCCGCCGCCCAGCGCCGCCAGCGTCGCCAGGTGCTTGCTGACCAGGTGGTGGCCGTAGGTGAAGTCGGGCCCGTAGCGCTCCAGTGCCGCGGCCGAGCGGCGGACGACGGCGCCGTCGATCGTCGGCAGCGGCGCCACCCAGCCGCCGAGCTCGGCGTCGCGGCGGATCCCGAACCCGGTCGAGTGGATCTGGCGGCCGGCGGGGCGCCCCTCGGCGCTCTTGCGCTCCTTCGCCGCCGTCATCGTCTGGCGACCGCGGGCGAAGGCGTTGATCGCTGAGTGGTAGGTGCCGCCGGAGAACTCGGCGTTGGACTGGACGTGCCCGTCGACCTTCAGCGGCACCCCCTCGGGGAGCTGCTTGACGGTGAAGTAGGCGCCGAGGTCGTGCGGGATCGAGTCGAACCCGCAGCAGTGGACGAGGCGGGCGCCGGTCCGCTCCGCCTCGGCATGGTTCTCCACCCACATCCGGTCGACGAACTCGGGCTCGCCGGTGAGGTCGACGTAGTC
>JAENWU010000080.1 GCA_016649905.1 Thermoleophilia bacterium | reverse complement strand
CGGCGGCGGCGGCGGTAGCGGCGAGCGCGGCCGGCGCCCGCGGCCGCGGCGCCCCGAGGGGGAGAAACCCAAACGCGAGCGCCCCAGCGACGGCGAGCGCCGCGAGGACGCCCCGCAGCGGCCGCCGCGCCGCAAAAAAGCGCCGGCGGCGACGCCGACGAGCAAAAAACCTTCCGCGAGATCCGCCACGAAAGAACCGGCTCGCAGCGCCTCGGACGAGGCGTCTGAATCCAACCCAGAGCAAAGGAGCCCCAGTCGTGAGCCGGACCCTGATCCTCGTCAAGCCTGACGCCTTCGAGCGCGCCCTGACCGGTGAGGTAATCGCCCGCTTCGAGCGTAAGGGGCTGCGGATCGTCGCCCTGAAGACGATGCAAGCGGATGAGGCGATTGCCAACGAGCACTACGCCGAGCACACCGAGAGGCCCTTTTTCGGCGAGCTGGTCGAGTTCATCACCGGCGGCCCGCTGGTCGCGATCGTCTTCGAGGGCACCGAAGCGGTCCCCGCCGCGCGCCAGATGATCGGCGCCACCAACCCGATCGAGGCGGCGCCCGGCTCGATTCGTGGCGACTTCGCGCTCGAGGTGACCTTCAACATGGTGCATGGGTCCGACTCCGACGAGTCCGCCGCGCGCGAGATCGGGATCTGGTTCCCCGAGCTGGCGTCAGGCCGTGGGACCGGATAGGCCCTCCACTTAACTTTTTTGTGGATCGCTCGCCGCCGTCCGAGAGTCGCAGCACCAAAAAAGTACAAGACGTTTCGGGCCTATCCGGTCCCTCGGCATGAGCGCCGGCTCCGGTGCCAGTGGGGCTGCGCAGCGGCCTGTGATCCTCGCCTCCAGCTCCATTCAGAGGCGCGAGATTTTGGAGAAGCTCGGGGTGGAGCTCGAGATCGTGGTGCCTGGGGTCGAGGAGTTGAGTGGGGGCGAGCCAGAGGTGGAGGTGGTCGAGAACGCGCGGATGAAGGCTCGGGCCGTGGAGGCTCCTGCTGATGCGCTGGTGATCGCCTGCGATACGGATGTGGCGCTCGACGGGAGGGCGCTGGGCAAGCCGGCCGACGAGATTGAGGCGCGCGCATACCTCGACCGCATGTCGGGGCGCTCGCACCAGGTGCTCAGCGGGCTGGTGGTGCTCGAGGGCGGGGAGGAGCGATCGGGGCTGGAAAGCACCGAGGTCGTCTTCAGGGAGCTCTCAGAGGCCGAAAAGGAGCGCTACATACGCTTCGGCGAGTGGCGCGGGCGCTCCGGCGGCTACGCGATCCAGACGCTCGGCTCGACCCTGGTGCAGCGGCTCGAGGGCAGCGTCTCCAACGTCGTTGGTCTGCCGGTAGGCCTGCTCGCCGAGCTGGCGCCGGAGCTCTTCGAGCGCCGCTGAGGCCGCGGAGATGCCATCCTTGCAAGGACTGGAGCAGCGTCCGCGACGATCCGCGGCTTGAACACCCGCTCCGGCAAGATGGACGCGAAGCGTGTGGTGGCTCGTCCAGCCAGCGCTCATGTCAAGCAACGAACCTAGGTCTTCTACGTGTATCGAAAGCAAGTTCGCCGCCGTCGCGCGGTGCTCGCCCTGTTGGTCGTCGGCTCCTTCGTGTTGCTGACGATCACCTATGGGCGCGGCTCCGACGGGCTTCAGCGCGGCGTCAGCGCCGTCTTCAGCCCGGTCGAGTCGGTGACCGACCGGGCGCTGAAGCCCGCTCGCGACCTGATCAACTGGTTCGACAAGACCTTCGACGCCCGCGGCGAGAACAGCAAGCTCCGCACCGAGCTCGAGGCGGCGCGTGAACAGGGAGTCGGCGCCCAGACGGCGCTGGCGGAAAACCGCGAACTGCGCAAACTGCTCGGCCTCGATCGCAGCGGCGCGATTCCTGCCGGCTACGACTTCGTTACCGGCCGGGTCACCGTGCGCTCGCCGATCGTCTGGTTCTCCGACGTGATGATCGACGTCGGCAGCGGCGACGGGGTCGCCGTCGAGGACCCGGTCGTCAACGGCGACGGGCTGGTCGGGACGGTCACCGCCGTCACCGGCAGCTCGGCGAAGGTGACCTTGATCGCCGACCACTCCAGCGCCGTCTCGGCCAAGGTCGTGCCGGCCGGCAGCCAGGGTGTGATCAAGCCCACCGTCGGCGACCCCGGCGACCTGATCCTCGACTTCATCGACTCGACCAAGCGCGTCGGCGTCGGCCAGGCGGTCGTCACCGCCGGCTGGCGATCCCAGGGCCTCTACTCTGGGTTCCCCCCGAACCTGCCGATCGGCGAAGTCACGAAGGCCTCGATCGAGGAGCAGGAGGCCCAGCAGCAGGTCCATGTCGAGCCCTACGCCGATCTGCGCAACCTCGATCTGCTCCAGGTGCTGACCGGGGGCTCACGCGGATGATCCTCACTCCGAAAATCCTCGCCCGCCTGGTCGCGATCGTCGTCCTCGGCGTCCTGCTCCAGGTCACCTTCTTCTCGCGGGTGGCGCTGTTCCACGTCAGCCCCGACGTGCTGCCGGCGCTGATCGCCTCGCTGGGGCTACTGGGCGGCTCGATGACCGGCGCCGTCGCCGGTTTCTCGGCTGGGATCCTGCTCGACTGCCTGCTGATCGCGCCGCTCGGCGGCGGCTCGCTGGTTCTGCTCAGCACCGGCTACCTGGCCGGTCTCTTCCGCGAGCGCTTCGAGATCACCAGCGCCTTCCTGCCGCCGCTGCTCTGCGCGCTGGCGACCCTTTTCGCCGAGCTCGGCTTCGGCGCCGTCGAGCTGATGCTCGGCTTCGACTCGACGATCAGCACGCTGGTGGTCCGCGACATCCTGATCAAGAGCGTCTTCGCCTTCTTCCTCGGCTGGCCGATCTACCTCGGCCTCAAGCGGCTGCTGCGGCCGGCGATCGTCGAAGAGCCGGAGCGGCGAACCAGCAGGCGGCCGACCGTCCTGGGAGCCTAAGGACGATGTCCCCGCCCCCCGGCGACAGGATCAGGTCTGGCAACCGGCTGGCGCTGCGGATCGCCGTGCTCGGCGGTTTCGCGGTCGCCCTCTTCGCGATCCTCTTCTTTCGGCTCTGGAACCTGCAGGTGATCGACGGCGACAGCTACCTCGCCGAGGCGCAGAACAACCGCACCCGCGAGTACCGCGTGCTGGCGCCGCGGGGGGACATCCTCGACCGCGACGGCAACGTCCTCGTCGACAACCGCACCAGCCTGGCGCTCGTCGTCGACACCTCGAAGCTGCCCGAGGATGAAGCCGAGGCCAACGCCGAGCTGAAGGAGCTCGGCGGACTGGTCGGCATCTCCCTGCACAAGGTCAAGCGGACGATCCGCGAAGAGGAAGAAGTCGCCGCCGGGGCGCCGGTGACGCTGCGCCGCGACGTCGGCTACGACCTCGTCTACTACCTGGAAGAGAACCAGCGCCGTTTCCCCGGGGTGCAGGTGCAGCGGATCTTCGTCCGCGACTACCCCGACGCCAGCCGCGCCGCGCATCTGCTCGGCACCGTCGGCGAGGTCTCCGAAGAAGAGCTCGAAGAAAACCGCTACACCGGGCTGCAGGCCGGCGACGAGGTCGGTCAGGGCGGCGTCGAGGAAACCTACGACCGCTTCCTGCGCGGCGAACCCGGGACCACCCGGGTACAGGTCAATGCCTTCGGCCAGCCGACCCCCGGTGGCCAGCTCGTCTCCAAGCCGCCCGCCCCCGGCGACAACCTGCAGCTCTCGATCGATCCGAAAGTTCAGGAAGCCGGCGAAGGGGCGCTTGGGTCCTATCCATCCAACCCCAGCGCTTTCGTGACCATGGACGTCAACAGCGGTGAGATCCTTGGCATGGGCTCCTACCCGACCTACGACCCGACCGTCTTCACCAAGCCGATGACCCAGGCCCAGTACGACGAGTACAGGGCCGACCCCGAATGGGCGCCGCTGACCAACCGCGTGACCGAAAGCCACTACCCGACGGGTTCGACCTTCAAGATGCTCACCGCCTTGGCCGCGCTCGAAGGGGGCGTGGTGACGCCGTCGACGACGATCGTCGACAACGGCTCGATCGAAGTCGCCGGCCAGCGCTTCCAGAACGCCGGCAACCAGGCCTACGGGTCGCTCAGCATGGTCCGGGCGATGCAGGTCTCCTCCGACGTCTACTTCTACGAACTCGGCCGCGAGATGAACCAGACCGACCTGCTGCAGAACTGGGCCGAGCGGCTGGGGATCTCCCACCCGACCGGGATCGACCTGCCGGGTGAGGCCGAAGGCCTGGTGCCGAGCAAAGAATGGCGCGACCAGCTCTTCGCCGAAGGCGGAACCGAACGCCCCTGGGCGGTCGGCGACAACATCCAGCTGGCGACCGGGCAGGGCGACCTGCAGACCGACCCGTTGCAGATGGCGGTCGCCTACGCCGCCCTCGCCAACGGCGGCCGCCTGGTCACCCCGCACGTGGGGATGGAACTTGAGGACGCCTTCGGCCGGGTGCTGAAGGAATTCGACCCGCCGGCGCAGCGCGAGGTCAAGATCGACCAGGCCACGCGCGACGTGATCATGCAGGGCCTGCATGACTCGGCGCAGACCCCGGAAGGCACGTCCTACCCTGTTTTTGGCGGCTTCCCGATCCCGGTTGCGGGCAAGACCGGGACCGCACAGCGGACGCCGCACGACGACCAGGCCTGGTACGTCGTGCTTGCGCCTTATCCCAACCCGCGTATCGTCACGGTGGTGACGATCGAGGAAGGCGGTTTCGGAGCCGAAACCGCGGCCCCCGCGGCGCTGATGATCCTCGAAGCGTATTTCCACAAGCAAGCCACCGCCGTCGGTGGCGAAACGGTCGCCGAATAGATGTACCAGGCACGCACCAGACAGACCAGAGCAGAGCCCTTCGCGGTCCACACCGGCATCGCCGAGCGGCTCGGTCTCGCCCACATGGACTGGCAGCTGACGATCGCCGCCATCGGCCTGGTCGCTTTTAGTGTCTTCACGCTCGGCCAGGCGACCGCCGAAGACGTCCCCGGCAGCCCCGGCTACTTCGTCGACCGGCAGATGATCTACGGCGTCCTCGGCGTCCTCGGAATGCTGGCGCTGAGCCGGATCGACTACTCACGCTTCCGCGAGCTGCGGGTCGGGATCTACACCTTCCTCTGCGTCTCGATCTCGCTGATCTTCGTCTTCGGCTTCGCCGCCAAGGGCTCGCGGCGCGCCTTCGACCTTCCCTTCTTCTCCTTCCAGCCGTCCGAGCTCGGCAAGCTCCTGTTGATTCTGGCGCTTGCCGGCTTCGTCATCGACGGGGCCCGGCGCGGGTCGGAGGTGCAGCGCACGTTGCGTTACCTCTGCCTCGGCCTTGCCCCGGCGGCATTCGTTTTTCTCCAGCCCGACCTGGGCACCGCGCTGGTCTACGTGGCCGCGACCCTCGCCGTGATGTACTTCGGTGGAGTTCCATGGACCCACTTTGCGGTAATCGGCGGGGGCATCGTTGTCCTGATTGCGGTCGTCCTAGTTGCGGCGCCCGCTGTTGGCACGCCCATTCTCAAGGGCTATCAGGAAGAAAGATTGACCTCCTTCACGAATCCCGACGCGCACTCAGACGGCGCCGGGTACCAGCAGAACCAATCGATCGTCGCTATCGGATCCGGTCAGACGACCGGCCGTGGCGACAGAGCCACTCAGACGCGGCTCGACTTCGTACCCGAGCGGCACACCGACTTCATCTTCGCGGTGATCGGCGAGCGCTACGGGTTCATGGGCGCCGTGTTAGTCCTGTCCTTATACGCCCTGCTCTTCTGGCGGGCGCTGAAGATAGTGACGCTTTCGAAGAACTCCTACGGGACCCTGGTGGCGGGCGGCATTGCCGTCTCGCTGCTCTTCCAGGTGTTCGTCAACGTGGGGATGAACCTCGGCATCATGCCGATCACGGGGATTCCCTTACCGCTGATGAGCTACGGAGGGTCCTCCGTGATCGCTACTTTTCTCGCAGTCGGAGTTCTTCAGAGCATCAACATCCAAGCGCGACTCAGCCAGAAGGGGAGGTTCGCCTGGTGATGCCTCGCAAGAGGGATCCGGCGTTGGCGTACCTAACCGAACTGAGCTGAATCAATGAAAAAAACCATCCTGGTTTCCGCCGAGCGCGGCGAGACCCGTGTTGCCGTCCTCGAGTCGAAGACGAAAGGCGGCAAGGCCGATGTGGCCGAGCTCTACATGGAGCGTCGCGGGCGTCGTTCGATCGTCGGCAACATCTACAAGGGGAAGGTCGACAACGTCCTTCCCGGCATGGAGGCCGCTTTTGTCGACATCGGCCTCGAGCGCAACGGCTTCCTGCACGTCGACGAGATCGTCCTGCCCGGCGGCGAGCAGGCGCCCAAGCGCGGTCGCGGTAGCGGCCGCCGCATCAACGAGCTGATCAAACCGGGCCAGGAGATCATGGTCCAGGTCGTCAAGGACCCGCTGAAGTCGAAGGGCGCGCGGCTCTCGATGAACGTCTCGATCGCCGGCCGCTACCTGGTCTTCGCCCCGCAGGGCTCCGGGGTCGGCGTCAGCCGCCGGCTCGCCGACAAAGAGCGCGACCGCCTGCGCAAGATGGTCGACCGCACCTACAGCGGCCCCGGCGGGATGATTGTTCGCACCGCCGCCCACGGCGCCAAAAAATCAGATTTCGTGCGGGAGATCGGCTACCTGCAGCGCCTCAACGAGGTGCTCGATCGGCGCAGCGAGGACACCAAGGCGCCGTCGCTGGTCTTCCAGGAGGCCGACCTCTCGGTCCGAGTCCTGCGCGACGTCTTCCTCAACGAGTTCGAGAAGGCGATCATCGACTCCGAGAAGCAGTTTGAACGGGTCACCAGCTTCTTCCAGCGCACGGCGCCGGAGCTGGTCGGCGGCGTCGAGCTCTACAAAGACCCGAAGCCGCTGTTCGAGAAGTGGAAGATCGACGAGGAGATCGAGTCGACCCTGAACCGGCGCGTCGACCTGCCCTCGGGCGGCTACCTGATCATCGACTACACCGAGGCGCTGACCGTGATCGACGTCAACAGCGGCAGCTTCACCGGCCGCGGCAAAGGCGGCCTCGAGGAGACGATCACCAAAGTCAACACCGAGGCCGCCGAGGAGGCGGTGCGGCAGTTGCGCCTGCGCGATATCGGCGGCATCATCGTCATCGACTTCATCGACATGGCCCGCGCCAGCAATCGCGACAAAGTCCTCAAGGTGATGCGCAAAGCGCTCGACGCCGACAAGTCGAAGAGCTACGTGGTCGAGGTCTCGCCGTTGGGGCTGGTCGAGATGACCCGCCAGAACGTCACCGACGGCGTCCGCGAGATCCTCACCGTGCCCTGCCCGACCTGTGCCGGTGAGGGCGTCGTCCTCTCGGCCGAGACGGTGGCGCTGGAGGGGCTGCGCAAGATGCGCGAAATCGTCGCCGAGAACGCCGACGTCGAGGCCTTCCTGATCCGCGTCAACCCGAAGGTCGCGGCGGAGCTGACCGATCCCGACAGCGGCCTCGCCGAGTTCGAGGCGGAAACTGGCAAGCGGTTCCACTTCGAGGGCGGCGAAGCGCTCTCGATCGACACCTTCGAGGTGGTCGAGTCGGGCGAGCGGGCGGCGATCGAGGAGCGGGCGCTGCCGTTCAAGGTCGGCGAGGAGGTGCTGGTCAAGATCGACGAGCCGCACATGTACAACGCCGACGACGCGGTCGCCCGGATCGACTCCTACATCGTCAGTGTCACCGGCGCCGGGCGCTATGTGGGAGAGCGCAGACTGGTGCGGATCGAGGAGGTTGAGCGCTCGGCCGCGGTCGCCTCGCTGCTGGGCGGCGAGTCCCCGAACGGAACCGCGGCGAGCGGCGAAAACGGCGCCGAGCTAGACTCGTCCGCTGCTTCGCGCAAACGCAGCCGTGGCCGTAGAGGCGGTCGGGGTCGGACGCGCGCCAAACAAGCTGGCGAGAAGGACGGCGATTGAGCATGTACGCAGTAGTGGAAAGCGGCGGTAAGCAGTACAAGGTCGAGGAGGGCACGTCCCTGTTCGTCGATCGCCTCGACGTCAAAGAGGGCGACAAGGTCAGCCTGCGCCCGGTGATGTTCCGCGACACCGAGGTCGTCGCCTCGCCGAAAGAGCTCGAGAAGGTCAAGGTCGAGGCGACCGTGGCCGGGCACCTGCGCGGCAAGAAGATCAAAGTCTTCAAATACAAGGCGAAGAAGGGCTACCGCCGCCGCGCCGGCCACCGCTCGGAGCTGACCAGGCTCGAGGTAACCAGCCTCAAAATGGGCAAAGCGGCCGCCAAGGCCACCAGTAAAGCCGCGGACAAAGCCCCGCCGAAAAAAGCTGCTGAGAAAGAGGAGGCCTAGGCCATGGCTCATAAGAAAGGTCTCGGGTCCAGCCGCAACGGGCGGGAATCAAACCCGAAGATGCTTGGCGTCAAGGTCTTTGCCGGCCAGCAGGTGACCGGCGGCGAGATCATCGTCCGCCAGCGCGGCACCAAGTTCTGGCCCGGCGAGGGCACCGGTCTCGGCCGCGATCACACGATCTTCGCGACCCGGCCGGGCAAAGTGGACTTCACGACGGCCCGCAAGGGCCGCACCATTCGCGTTCTTCAGGACGACTAGGAAAGGAAGTCCTCTTGCACACTGCCTCCAACCGCGGGATCTCCCTGCGTCACGTCGCACTATCTGCAGGCCTGCTCGCATTCCTTGCGCTTCTCGCCCTCGCGGGCCGGGCTCAGGGCGCTGAACTCCTCTACTGGGACAACTATGGGGCTGCCCCACAGTCGATCGCCGTCGCCAACGGCGACGGCAGCGGTGGCGGTGCTCTCAATCTGACCGGAGTCACGCTCGACGATCCGGAAGGCATGGCACTCGACACGGTCACCGGCAGGCTCTACGTGGCGAGCGACAGCGCGGGCCCGGAGGGCAAAGGCGCGATTCTTTTTGCCAAACTCGACGGCAGCGGCGCCGGGGTGTTCAGCGCGCCCGGCGCGCCCGTTGACACCCCCGAGGGGGTTGTGGTCGACCCAGTCACGCGGACGATTTATTGGACCAACGCTGACGGCGCGCTACCGAGTAAAGGCTCGATCGCCTGGGCCAAACTCGACGGCAGCGCCGGCGGCACGCTCAATACCGCCGGAGCGACGCTCGACCAGCCTTACAAGATCGGGCTCGACCCCGTCAACGGTCGCGTGTACTGGGGAAACAACCCCATATCTGGGGTGACGATCTCCTACGCCAACGTCAACAACACCGGCGGCGGCACTCTCTCCCTGAGCCCGGCTCCCAAAAGTGCCTATGCGTTCGCGGTCGACCCCGCCGGAGGCCGGCTCTACTGGTCCGAAGGCCAAGACGACAGATTTGCCTACACCGGTTTGCTCGGCGGGAGCGTCAGCATCCTCGACACCAGCGGCGCGTTGACCACCAGCTCCTATGGGTTCGCGATCGACCCGACCCTGAACAAGATCTCCTGGCCCAACTACGACAACGGCGTAGATCGTGCCAACGGTTTCGGTTTCGCGAGCCTCGGCGGCGGCGGCGGAGGGAACATCACCCCTGTGACGGCGCCTTTCGACGGACCGCAGGACCTGCTGGTGCTGAAAAGTCCGACCGGGACCGCCGCGCCGGTGCTCACGCGGGCGAAAAAAGCCCGGTCGCAGCTGACCTGCTCCGCCGGCACCTGGGCAGGCGACTTCGCCGGCAGCTACGTCTACCAGGCGCCGACCACCTACGCCTACCAGTGGACGCGCAACGGCAGCCCGCTGGCCGGAGCCAGCGCTGCTTCCTTCACGGCGAAAACCCCCGGCAAATACGCCTGCGTCGTCACCGCGACGAACCAGGCCGGCGCCGCCAGCCAGACGAGCGCCGCGGCGAACGTCAAAGCGTCGAAAGCGAAGCTGACCGTAAAGAAGAAGGTCACGGTCAAAGCGGGTGGCGTCGCCACCTTCAAGCTCAAGGTCGCCAACCAGGGCGACCTCAAATCGAAGAACGCCAAAGCGTGCGCCAAGGTCCCGAAAAGCGCCAAGGGCGAGCTGAAGGCGCCGAAGTGCAAGTCGCTCGGCAAGCTCAAATCGGGTCGCAAGAAGAGCGCAACGCTGAAGATCAAGACCACGCCTAGCGCCGCCGGCGTCTACAAGGTGACGTTCTCGGTCAAGGGCAGCGCCGGCAAGCCGGTGAAGTCGAAGATCCAGGTTCTGCCAGCGCCCTAGTCGTCGGCGTGGCGACTTTGTTCCACCTGTCGGAACAAAGTCGCCATTAGCCTCCCAGAGGCTTATGTACGACAAGGCGAAAATCTGGGTTGAGGGTGGTGCTGGCGGTAATGGCTGCATCAGCTTCCGCAGGGAGGCGCATGTGCCTCGTGGCGGGCCCGATGGTGGGGATGGCGGGCATGGGGCGGACGTGGTGCTGGTCTGCGACGCGTCGAAGCGAGATTTGGGGGCGCTGAAGGGGTCACGGCACTTCCGGGCGCAGCGGGGGCGGAACGGGGAAGGGTCGAACCGTGCCGGGGCGCGCGGCGAGGAGCTGTCGATCCCAGTGCCGCCCGGCACGCAGGCGACGAGCGTCGACGGGACCGTGGTCGACCTGGTCGAGGCGGGGCAGCGGGCCGTGGTCGCGCACGGCGGGCGCGGCGGGCACGGGAACAAGCGCTTCACGACCTCGACCCGACAGTCGCCGCGGTTTGCCGAGAACGGCACCAAGGGCGAGGCCGACTGGATCGAGCTGCAGCTGAAACTGCTGGCCGACGTCGGCCTGGTCGGCCTGCCGAACGCCGGCAAGTCCTCGCTGCTGAGCCGGCTGACCCGGGCAACGCCGAAGGTCGCCGATTACCCCTTCACGACGCTCTCGCCGGCGCTGGGCACGATCGAAGGGGAGGACCGGCAGGCGATCGTCGCCGACATCCCGGGGCTGATCGAGGGCGCCGCCGAGGGCGCCGGGCTCGGCCATGAGTTCCTCGCCCACGTCGAGCGCTGCGCGATGCTCGTCCACCTCGTCGACCTGGCGCCGATTGAAGGGGACCCGGTCGGCGACTACGAGACCGTGCGCGGCGAGCTCTCGGCCCACGGGGCCGGGCTGGAGCTGCTGCCGGAGCTGGTCCTCCTCTCCAAGCGCGACCTGCTGGTGCCGGCGGACGTCGAGGCGGCGGTCGCCGAGTGGTCCGAGCGCCTCGGTGAGAGCGTCCTCGGCGTCCTCGCGGTCTCCTCGGCGACCGGCGAGGGGCTGGAGGAGCTGCGCCAGCGGATCCTCGCCGAGCTACCGCAGTTGCAGCCGGCGCTGGCGCCGGCCGGCGAGGTCGGCGGCGAGTTCGAGGCCGAGCACCGCGTCTACCGGCCGGCCGGCGAGGGCGGCTACCGGGTCGAGCGCGAGGAAGACGGTGCCTTCCGGATCTTCGGCCGCGGCGTCGAGCTGCTGTTCGAGCGCCACGACACCCGCAACGAGGAAGCGCTCGCCTACCTCGAGCAGCGGCTGGCGGAGATCGGCGTCCTTTCGGCCCTGAGCAAGGCTGGCTTCGAGCCCGGCGACGACGTCCGCGTCGGTGAGCACGAGTTCGAGCTTCACCCCTGGTAGATACTGGCCGCACCATGACTCTCGTCGTCAAGCTCGGTTCTTCGATCGTCGCCGCCGACGACGGTGAGCTGCGGGCGGAGGTGCTCGACTCGGTCTGCGAGCAGGTCAGTGCGCTCGAGCGCAGCGGCGAGCGGGTGGTGATGGTGACCTCGGGGGCGATCGCGCGGGGAATGCGGCTGATGGAGCTGCCGGTGCGCCCGCGGGCGATGGACGAGCTGCAGGGCGCCTCCGCGGTTGGTCAGGGGGATCTCTTCCGCGCCTACGAGAGCCGCCTCTCCGCACACGGCACCAGGGCCGCGCAGGTGCTGCTGACCGCCGCCGACATCGCCGCCCGCACCAACTACCTGAACGCCCGCCAGACCCTGCGGCGGCTGCTGCAGTGGGGCGTCGTCCCGGTGATCAACGAGAACGACACCACCGCCACCGACGAGATCAGCTTCGGCGACAACGACTTCCTCGCCGCCCAGGTGGCGCTGCTGCTCGAGGCGCGGCTGCTGGTGCTGCTGACCAACGTCGACGGCCTTCACACCGGCGACCCCTCGCTCGACGCCGAGGCGACGCTGATCCCGGAGGTCGCCGACGCCGAGCAGATCGGCTCGCTGGCGATCGGCGACCGCACCTCCGCCTTCGGCTCCGGCGGTATGCGCAGCAAGGTCGCCGCGGCGGAGATGGCGAGCGAGGCCGGGATCCCGGCGGTGATCTGCAACGGCACCAGGCACGGGACGCTGACGACGGCCGCCGCCGGAGAACGCTGCGGCACCCGCTTCGCCGCCCAGGAGGGCCGGGACACGAGCTTCAAGCTCTGGCTCAAGTACGCGAAGCCGGCGAAGGGCAGGCTGCTCGTCGACGCCGGCGCCGCCCGCGTCCTGCGCGAGAGCGGTTCCAGCCTGCTTCCGGTCGGGATCGCCGGTGTCGAGGGCGGCTTCGAAGCCGGCGACGCCGTCGAGGTGACCCGCGAGGGCAGCGTGATCGGCAAGGGGATCAGCGAGTACTCCTCGCGCGAGCTGGCGCAGGTGATCGGGCTGCAGAGCGAGGCCGTGCGCGAGCTGCTCCCGCACGCGGCCGACGAGGTGATCCACCGCGATCGCTTCGTCTTGGTCTAGGCAGGGCTCCAGCTACCCTTGACGGTCATGGCTGTGACCACGACCACGGTTGCCGAGACCTGCGCCGCCGCCAAGCGCGCCGCGCGGGTGCTGGCGAGCGCTTCGACCGACGCCAAGAACGCCGCCCTGGAGGCGACCGCGCGGCTGCTCGAGCAGCGCAGCGACAACATCCTCGAGGCCAACGCCGCCGACCTGGCCGACGACCACGCCGCTGAGCTGACCGAGGCCCTGCGCGACCGCCTGGCGCTGACGCCCGCGCGGGTGGCGGCGATGGCCGCGGGGGTGCGGGTCGTGGCCGACCTCGCCGACCCGGTCGGCGAGGAGCTCGAACACAAAACGCTCGATAGCGGTCTCGACCTGCGTAAGGTGCGGGTGCCGCTGGGAGTCGTTGCCGTCGTCTACGAGGCGCGGCCCAACGTGACGATCGACTGCGCGGCGCTGACGATCAAGAGCGCCAACGCGATCGTCCTGCGCGGCTCCAGCTACGCCGAGCGCTCCAACGGGGCGCTGGCGGCGATCGTCCGCGAGGCGCTGGCCGAGGCCGGGCTGCCCGCGGACGCGGTGGTGATGCTGGCCGGCGGCGGTCACGACGAGCTGGCCGAGCTGGCGACTCAGGAGGGGCTGGTCGACCTGCTGATCCCACGCGGGGGAGAAGGCTTGAAGGAAGCGATCAAGGCGGTGGCGACGGTGCCGGTGATGTACGCCGCGGCGGGCAACTGCCACGTCTACGTCCACGCCGAAGCCGACCTGGAGATGGCGCGGCGGATCGCCGTCAACGCCAAGGTCCAGCGACCCGGCGTCTGCAACGCCGCGGAGACGCTGCTGATCGACGCCGCGATCGCCGAGCGCTTCGCGCCGGCCGTGCTCGGCGACCTCGGCGAGGCCGGGGTCGAGCTGGTCGGCGACGAGCGCGCCCGCGCCGCCGCGGCTGGGGTTGCGGTTGGCGCCGCCACCGAGTCGGACTGGGGGACTGAGTTCCTCGGCCTGAAGATGGCGGTCGCGATCGTCGACTCGGTCGAGGACGCGGTCGAGCACGTCAACGGCCACGGCAGCGGTCACTCGGAGGCGATCGTGACGACCTCGGAGGAGGCGGCCGAGGAGTTCGTCGCCGGCGTCGACGCCGCCGCGGTCTACGTCAACGCCTCGACCCGCTTCACCGACGGTTTCGAGTACGGGATGGGCGCCGAGATCGGCAACTCGACCCAGAAGCTGCACGCGCGCGGCCCGATCGGGAT
>JAENWU010000119.1 GCA_016649905.1 Thermoleophilia bacterium | reverse complement strand
GCGCTCATGAGTATCCGGTTCGCTCAGGTAATCCCGCCGAGAGCCTGCCGAAACCCGCTCTCGCCCCCGTCAAGGCCAGCGGGTCCGGAGCGCAGCCGACTTCGACCCCACCAGGCTGTGGTCAAAGTCGGTTGGGTTGCCGCGGCCGCCTTGGCGGCCCTTGAGCGGTTCGTATCTGGCGCCTGCCGGAGTCAAGCGGATACTCATGAGCAGCGCTATTCGGGACTGGCGAGGACGCCGAGATGCGCCGCACCACAGACGGCCTCAGGCGTGCAGCCACGCCCGACGCCCGCCCCGCCCTTACCAGACGAAGATGTCCTCGCCGAGGAAGATGCGCTCGTAGATCTCCGGCTGGTCGGCGATGAAGGTGCGCAGGCAGCCGTGGCTGGCGGGGTAGTCGGGCACCGATTCGTAGCCGTGCACCGCGTAGCCGCCGTAGAAGTAGAACGAGTAGTACATCCCGTGTGAGTTGTAGCCGGGTTCGGTGCGGATGAACTCGTAATGGCCGGTGACCGTCGGCGTCGAGGACTTGCCGGAGGAGATCGGGTAGATCGCGAACGGCTTGTCGCCTTTGGTGAAGACCAGGACCTGCTTGTCGAGCGGGACCTCGACGTGCTCGCCGGCGCCGGGATAGCGCACGTTGTAGCCGCCCTTGCCGGCGTAGACGTTGCGGACGAGGCCCGCCCCGGCGCGGGTGCTGCGGCTCATGTTGTTGACTTTGCGGTAGGCGAGCACTCCGCGGGCGGTCTTGCCGCCGAAGCAGGAGCCGCTGTTGGCGATGTAGCCCATCTCCCGCATCGCCTTCTTGAAGCCGACGACGGCTTTGCCGCACTCACCCTGGCGCAGGGCGGGGAAGCTGACCTTCCAGCTCTTGCGGACCGTGCTGTCGCCGCCGAGGACCGCATTGGCCTCGTGCGTGGCGCTGACCGTGTACCTGCCGTCCTCGCGCACGATCACGTTCGATTTGAAGGTGCCGGTGTTGGCGCCGCCCTTACTGACCGCGACCTTCTTGCTGACCAGCTGCTTGCCGTCGAGGAAGAAGTCGACCTGGACCTTTTGGCCGGGGACGAAGGGGGAGATCGTGCCGAAGACCGGGACCGAAGAGAAGATCTCGGCGCGGCCGTTGTCGAGCTTGCCGAGCTTGATCTTCACGGTCGCGTCGGGGACCGGCGAGGCGGGCTTCTTGGCCGCGGCGGAGGCGGTGACGGGGATCGCCAGCAGCACCAGCGCGGTGAGGATCGGGGCAAGGCGACGGCTCATCGGGCCGGGACTCTACTGAGTGAGCAGGGCGGCAGAATTGTTCAGCATGTGCAGGAGAATGCAGGGCACGATCGAGCCGGTCTTCTCGTAGAGCAGCGCCAGGATGAAGCCGAAAGCGATCAACGGCGGCACCGCGCTGACGCCGGTCAGGGCGTGCAGCCCGCCGAAGATGACCCCGCTGAGCAACGCCGCCCCGAACCGCGGCAGCTTCTCGCGCAGGCCGCCGAAGAGCATGCCGCGGAAGCAGACCTCCTCGCTGATCGGCGCGGCGATCGCGATCAGCAGAATCTGTACCGGCAACGCCCCGAAGCCCTCGGCGATGTCCTTCTGTTCGGGCTGGACGATCAGCAGCGAGTAGAGGGCGGCAAAGAGGAAGTAGGCGCCGACCGCGGCCGCCATCCACTTGAGGGCGGTGCCGGGAGCAAAACGCCTGACTCCGAGCCGGTCGAGGATCTCCCGGATCGAGCTGGCGCCGCGCCAGGAGGCGATCGCCATCGGCACCAGCAGGAAGCCGAGCGCGGTCGCGGCCTGGACGAGGACGTTGCCGGCGGTGCTGAGGTCGCCGTCGTCCCCCTGGCCGAAGAAGGCGGCCGGGATCGAGAGCATGATCCCGGCGCCGAGCGCGAGGACGACGCCGAGGACCGCCGCCAGCGGCCCCCAGTTGGAGTAAGGGAAGCGCCGCTCGGGGGTGCGAGCGAGTTCCGACGCAGCTAAGTTGGCCTCCATGTCGCCGCAAGTCTCACAGGTCTCCCGCTCGACCAAGACCCGCCTGCGCCTGCTCCGGCGCCTGATCGTCGTCATGGTCCTGGTGATCGTGGGGATGATCGCCCTCGGCCAGTTCACCGACCTCGAGCGGCTGGCGACCGGGGTCCTCGCCTCCTCCGCGGTGATCGCCCTGATCGTCGGCTTCGCCGCCCAGCACACGCTCGGCAACATGGTCGCCGGGGTCCAGATCGGCGTCTCGCAGCCGTTTCGGATCGGCGACAAGGTGACCTTCGAAGAGGCCGAGGGCCGGGTCACCGACATCTCGCTTTCCTACACCTACATCGACCCCGGCGACGGCAGCTCGGTCGTGATCCCCAACCAGCTGCTGGTCGACGGCATCGTCCACAACCACTCGACCGGCGAGACCGCTGAACTGACCCCCTGAGGCGAAGTACCCTCTGAGCCGATGGCGCAGCAGCGCATCCGGCGGAGGCAGAGACGCCGCGGGGGGATCGGCGGCAAAGTGCTGCTGGTCTTCGGCGCGGCCTTCGCGGTGATCGCGATCGCGGTGATCGCGGTTACGTCCTGGGTCCTCGACGTCGCCGCCGACGCTCCCTCGCTCTCAAGCTGCAAGCCCGTCGAGCGCCGCGGCAACACGACGATCTACGCCGCCGACGGCACCCGGCTCGGCCGCGTCGTCTCCAGCCAGACCCACATCCCCGTCTCGATCGAGCGGATCCCCAGGCGCCTGCAGCAGGCGACGGTGGCGATCGAGGACCAGCGCTTCTACGAGCACGAGGGCGTCGACACCCAGGGCATCCTGCGCGCCGCGATCAAGGATCTCGAAGCCGGCGAGGCGGTCGAGGGCGCCTCGACGATCACCCAGCAGCTGGTCCGCAACCTCTGCATCGACGACCCCGAACGCACGATCGAGCGCAAGATCGTCGAGGCGCAGTTGGCGATCGAGTACTCCGAACGGCACTCCCGCCAACAGATCCTCGGCTCCTACCTCAACGTCGCCACCTACGGGACGATCGAGGGCAGCACCGCGGTGGGAGTCGGCGCCGCGGCGCGGATCTACTTCTCGAAGCCCGTCTGGAGGCTGACCCTGCCCCAGGCCGCTCTGCTCGCGGGGCTGCCGCAGGCACCTTCCGAATACAACCCGATCCTCAACCCGGGGGCGGCGAAAGCGCGCCGCAACCAGGTCCTGCGGCAGATGGCGAAGCAGGGCTACCTCAGCGGCCCGCGGGCCCAGGCGGCGCAGCGGCTCGGGCTTGGGCTCAATGTCTCCGAGAGCTACTTCGAGCACCGCGAGCCCTACTTCTTCGACTACGTCGAAAACGAGCTGATCGACGAGTACGGCGCCAACCTGGTCCGCGGCGGCGGTCTCCAGGTCCACACCACGATCGACCTCGACCTGCAGCGGGTCGGGCTGGAAGCGATGCGGCGCTCACTTCCCTACTCGACCGACCCCGCCTCGGCGCTGGTCTCGATCGATCCCCGCAACGGCCACGTGCGGGCGATGGTCTCCAACGCCAGCTACGACCAGACCCAGTTCAACCTCGCCGCCCAGGGGCGCCGGCAGCCGGGCTCGACCTTCAAGGCCTTCGTGCTGACGACGGCGATCAAGCAGGGCATCGACCCCTACTCGACCTACTACACGTCGAAACCGCTCGACCTCGACCTCCCCTACTGGGGGCACTGGGAGGTCGCGACCGCCGACGAGGGCTACCAGGGGACGGTCAACCTGCAGCAGGCGACGGTCAGCTCCGACAACACCGTCTTCGCCCAGCTCGACCTCGACGTCGGGCCGAAAAGCGTCGCGCAGACGGCAAAGTCGATGGGGATCACGACCGAACTGGACGGGATCCCGGCGGAGGGAATCGGCGGCCTGCGACTCGGCGTCTCGCCACTCGAGCTCGCCGACGCCTACGCGACGCTGGCGGGGGGCGGCATCCACCGTGCCCCGGTCTCGATCGAGCGGGTGGTCTTCCCCAACGGCCGCGTCGAGCGACCGCAGAAGACGCGGCCGCAGGGGGCGATCTCGCCGGCGGTCGCCTACGAGGTGACGCGGCTGCTCCACGACAACATCACCGAAGGCACCGGCACCGCCGCCTACACCGGCTGCGCCGGGCAGGCCGGTAAGACCGGGACCACCGACGAATACACCGACGCCTGGTTCGCCGGCTACCAACCGAATCTGGCGACCGCGGTCTGGGTCGGCTATCCCGAGTCCAACGACATCTCGATGTCGAGCGTGCACGGGATCATCGTCTTCGGCGGCACCTTCCCGGCCGAGATCTGGCACTCGCTCTACTCCGAAGGCGGCGTCGCCTGCGAGGAATTCAGCGAACCCGAGGAGAAGATCCAGTGGGGGCCCTACTACGGGCGCTTCGCCCGGGCGGCGCCGAGCGACGGCAATGCCGGCAAGGGCGATGGCGAAGGTGGACCGCCGCCTCCCGGGACCGCGGCGGTCGGCGGCTACGACCCGAACGCCTACGCGCCGGGCGCGGGGCAGGACCCTGCACCGCTGCCGCCACCGCCAGAACCGCCGCCGCAGGGCGGCGTCAGCGGCGGCGAATCGGCCGGCTCCAGCGGGTAGCGGCGATCGACGCCGGGCTCGCCTACGCCCTCGTCTGGGCCGGCTTCATCGCCTATCTCGGCGTGCTCGTGGCGGCGCCGCGGTTGGGATCGCGGCTCGTCTGGGGAGCGATCGTCCTCCTCGTCACCGCCTTCGCGGCGGCGCCCGTTCTGCTCTCCCACGACGTCTTCAGCTACGTCGACTACGCTCGCCTTGGCGTCATCCACGGCCTTAACCCCTACGTGCACCCGCCGCTCGCTGCGCCAGCGGACCCCGCCTTCGCCGACGTCACCTGGACCGAAGCGACCAGCGCCTACGGGCCGCTGTTCACGCTCGCGACCTACCCACTCGCCTGGCTGTCGGTCGGGGCCGCGGTGGCGCTGCTGAAGGGCGTCGCGGCGCTCTCGGTGCTGGGGCTGGCGGCGGTGGTCGCGCGGATCGCCGCCTGGCGCGGCGTCGACCCCCTGCGCGCCGCCGCCTTCGTCGCCCTGAATCCACTGGTCCTCGTCCACGTCGTCGGCGGCGCCCACAACGACGGCTTGGCAATGCTGCTGGCGATGTTGGGGGTGGCCGCCGTGCTGGCTGGCCGCGAGCTCGGTGGCGGCGTCGCCTTCATGGCGGCGATCGCGGTCAAGGCCTCGGCGGTAGTCCTCGCCCCCTTCGCCCTCCTCGCCACCGCCCGCCCCCAGGGGCCGACGGGCCGATTTCGGGACCATATCTCCCGAAATCGGCCCGTCGGCCGGCTGTTGGCTGGCGCCCTGGGGGCGGCCCTGGTGATCGGGGGCGTCGCTTTCGTCGCCTTCGGCTGGGACTGGACCGGTGCCCTCGGCCTGGCCGGCGAGAACCAGGACCGGACCAGCCACATGAGCATCCCGATCACCCTCGCCCGGCTGACCGGCCTCGATCCCGACGCCGTGCGAGCCGCCGCGCTGCTGCTCTACGCGGCGTCCGTCGTCTTCCTGCTCCTCCGCACCTGGCGCGGCCACGACTGGGTCAACGCCGCCGCCTGGGCCACCCTCGGCCTCCTCCTGGCCACCGCCTGGCTGCTCCCCTGGTACCTAATCTGGCTCCTCCCCCTCACCGCGCTCTCAAAGAGCCGTCCCTTACTGCTTCTAACCCTCGCCCTGACCGCCTACCAGCTAGGCACCCGGATCCCCCTGTAACGCCCGTGTGGAGGGACCGGGCGTCAGAGGATTTCGGGCGAGTGTCGAGCCGGCTCGGGCTCCGCCTCCTGCTCCTCTTTCGACGGATGCAGGATGCCCGTGTCGATGCTCCACCCCTCGCGACGCCCCAGCGCGGTGACGGCAGCGACGTAGATCAATTCTCCCACCGTCATCACCCCGCGGACGGCGATCGCGATCAGCGAGCCGAGGGCGAAGCTGCGGCTCGGCAGCGCCGCCTTCAGGCCCCAGGCGAAGGCGGCGTCGCGGACGCCGATCCCGGCCGGCGCCACCAGCGTCACCAGCGCCGCGAAATAGCCGATCGCCTGCGCGGAGCCGACCAGGAGGATGTCGTCGAAGGGGATGTAGGTGACCGAGCGGGCGACGCAGTAGATGCCGAAGGCGACGACGAGCCAGTTCAGCGAGTAGAAGACGACCAGCGCGAGGACGCCCCGCAACGGCAACACCCCCGGCAGCGGTTCGCGGCCGAAGGCGCCGAGGACGCGGTTCGCCAGCGGCCCGAAGACCCGCGGGTGCAGCAGCACGATCGCCAGCGGGATCAGCAGCAGCACCGCCCACCGCACCGACACGCCCTGGAGATCGGGGTGGTTGATGATGAAGTAGGCGGCGACGACCACGGCCGACGTCGCCGAGATCGCCTGTTCGTAGACGATGCTGGCGATCGTGATCCGGCGCGGGATCCCGGCCCGTTCGGAAAGCAGGACCCGGCCCAGGACGTAGAGCACGCTGCCGGGCACGTAGCGGGCAAGCAGCGGCTGGCCCCAGGCGACCTGGGCGCGGCCGAACCCGATCGGGTAGCCGAGGAAGCGCAGGATCAGGTCCCAGCCGAAGGCGCTGAGGACGTAGAACAGCGGCAGGATCACGATCGCCGGCGCCAGCCAGCCGACGTGGAAGTGGACGCCCTCGTCTTTGATCTCCGACCACTGGTTGATCACGGTCAGGACCAGGAAGCCGAAAATGACGGCGGCTAGGCCGATCTGGAGGGCGAGGCGGACTCGGCGGCTGCGGGGGGGCTTGGTGCCGACCCGCGCCCCGGCCTCACCGATCCGGTGCAGAAGTGGTTGGCGGCGCTCCACGAAAACCTCACCATAGTGGGGGTTTGGGATAGTCAGCGCATGGGCGAGTTCGAGCTGCTGGCGAAGCTGCGTGAGCGATTGCCGCAGTTGGGGTCGCGGGTGCGGCTCGGCAGCGGCGACGATGCCGCGGTCACCGTGCCCGGCGGCGCCACCGCGACCTCGGTGGACGCGCTCGTCGACGGCGTCCACTTCCGCCGCGATCAAGGAAGGCTCGAGGGGATCGGCCACAAGGCCCTGGCCACGGCCCTCTCCGACCTGGCGGCGATGGGAGCGGAGGCCGGCGAGGCCTACGTCGTCCTCGGCGTCCCCGCCGATCTCAGCGAGGACGAGTGCCTGCAGGTGGTCGACGGCATGGTCGCGTTGGCGGCCAAGACCGGCACGACCCTGGCCGGCGGCGACGTCACCCGGGCGCCGGTGCTGACCCTGGCCGTCACCGTCGTCGGCCATGCCGACAGCGCCGACGACCTGGTCAGCCGGGGCGGCGCCCGACCCGGCGACGCGCTGGTTCTGACCGGCGAGCTCGGTGGCGCCGCCGCCGGGCTGCTGCTGCTCGAACGTCCGGAGCTCGCCGCGGCCGTCTCTGAGGAGACCGCGGAGCGACTGCGGCGGCGCCAGCTCGAGCCCTGGCCGCGACTGCGGTCGGGGCGAGCGCTGGCCGCGGTCGGGGCGACGGCGATGATCGACCTCAGCGATGGGCTCGGCTCCGACGCCGGCCACATCGCCGCGCGCAGCGGCGCCGCCCTGCGGATCGAGGCGGCCGCCTTACCCCTGGCCAAGGGCGTCGCCGAGGTTGCCGCCGCGGCCGGCCGCAACCCGCTCGAGCTGGCCACCGCTGGTGGCGAGGACTACGAGCTGCTGGTGGCGCTACCGGCGGACCGCCTCGGTCAGGCGTCCACTGCGATCGGCGAGGCCGAGGAAGCTGCGCTGACGCCGGTCGGCGAGGTTGCGGCCGGCTCTGGGGTCGAGATCAGGCTGCCCGGCGGGGAAAGCCTGGAGACGGGTGGTTTCGACCAGCTGGCTCGGCGGCCGGCTGAGCCATGACCAGCAGCTCGCGGACGCCGCGACGCTGCAGCATCGCCATCGCGATCTGCGACGGGTCAGGCTTGTAGTGGCCAGACTCGACCAGGGTTTTTAGCTCCTGCGGTTGCATCGGTTTTCTTATCGGCCCAGGCAGCCAGGACCTTAGTTCTGAGCACTCGCACATGTGTCCAATCCAGCCGTCTGATTGATCCAAACTCCGGCCGACTAACCTTGAGTAGTGGCTAATGGGTCGGCCCGCATCCTTCTCGTTGACGACGAGCAGTCGATACAGACGTTGCTCAGCTACCCCCTGCGCAAGGACGGATACCACGTCACCTCGGCTCTCGACGGCAGTGAAGCACTGCAGCGCTTCGAGGACGGCCGCTTCGATCTGGTGATCCTGGACCTGATGCTGCCGCGGCTTGACGGGGTCGAAGTCTGTCGCCAGCTGCGCTCCCGCAGCCAGGTGCCGATCATCATGCTGACCGCCAAAGGCAGCGAGACCGACAAGGTCGCCGGGCTCGAGGTCGGCGCCGACGACTACATCACCAAGCCGTTCGACACCGACGAGCTTCACGCGCGCGTGCGCGCGGCATTGCGACGCAGCTCGGACGCAGGGCCGGTCGCGCCGATCGCCGAGGCCCACGG
>JAENWU010000084.1 GCA_016649905.1 Thermoleophilia bacterium | reverse complement strand
GGCGGAGCGGCGCAGCGGGCCCAGGCGGGCGAGGCGGGAGTCGACGGCCACCGCGATCGCCCGCAGCCGCTGGGCCGGCGAGAGCTCGGCTCCGGGGGGCGCTCCGGCGGCGGTGGCGACGGTGCGGAACAGAGCCCCGAAGGTCATCGCCGAGCCGCCCAGCAACGCTCCGTCGCGGCAGAGCTCCCGCTCGAAGCCGAAGACGTCGTCGACGGTTGGCACGACCAGGACCGGGTCGCGGCCGAGCGCGGCCGTGAAGCCTTGGCGGATCAGGCCCGCCCGGCCCGAGTTCGGCGGTCCGTGGATGAGATGCACAGGCACGCTCCCAGCCTACGTTCGAGCCCGGCGCATCACCCCGCAAACTGCGGCCGTGCGGGAGCGTTTTCCCGTCTACCGCCCCCTCTAAATTGCTCCTCAGCTGATGTCCCTCTGCTTTGTAGATCCAGCCGATGCGATTCGCGCCATCTCCGACTCGGTCGGTCGTGAGGCCCGTCGCCAGCTGCTCGGCGAGGCCGTCCGCGCCTGGGTCGACGAGATCCCGGACGCGGAGCTCGAGGTCCACTACGCGAAGGCGATCTCCGAGCTCGACGAGCACGACCTCTCGATGCTCGCCGCCTGGCACGGCTCGCTCGAAGTAGGCCAGCCGATCCCCAACCGCGACTTCCTGATGGGCGCCTTCGGCTCGCTCGGCGAAAACCGCCGCGAGGCCCTCAAGCTCGCCGCCGGCTTCCGCGGCGAGGAGGCCGTCGACGCCGGCGTCACCGAGGAGGACGCGCTCGAGCTAGTCCTCGGCCTGCTCGCCCCACCGCGCCTGATGCAGCTCGCCGTCGAGGCACTCGAGCTGTACGTCTGGGATAGAGCGGGTTCCGACAACTGAGGAGGATCCTGCAAACCGGCGCATCTCGCGGTCCTCGGTCGTTCGGATCGGGTCACGCACGGTAGTGCGCTCCCCTCACCTCACTCCCTGCGTCCCACGATCTGCTTGGTTTTCGGATCCTAGGCTGGCTAAGCTGCCGTCTTGGCCGACAGCGATCACGCTCACCTCGCTCCTCACGCCGCTCCCCACGAGGACGATCCGGTCGAGCCAGTCGGCAACGTCGCGCCGCCGCTGCCACCGCACCTGATCCTCCTCTTCGGTGCTACCGGCGACCTCGCCCGTCGCAAGCTGCTGCCGGGCCTCCTGCGCCTCTTCCAGGCCGGCCTGATGCCCGAGTTCAGGATCGTCGGGATCTCGCTCGAGGAGCTCTCCGACGAGGAGTTCCGCGAGCTCGCCGGCGAGAGCTGCCGCGAGTTCGCCCGCCACGCCTACGACGAGGAGGTCTGGAGCGCAGATCTTTCGCATCGACCACTTCCTCGGCAAGGAGGCGGCGCAGAACATCCTCGCCCTGCGCTTCGCCAACGGCCTCTTCGAGCCGATCTGGAACCGCGACCACATCGACCACATCCAGATCGACGTGCCGGAGACGCTCGGGGTCGGGTCGCGCGCCGCCTTCTACGAGAAGACCGGTGCCTACCGCGACATGGTCGTCACCCACCTGATGCAGATCCTCGCCTTCGTCGCGATGGAGCCGCCGACCTCGCTGGCGCCGGAGCCGATCACCGAGGAGAAGAACAAGGTCCTCCGCAGCCTGCGCCCGCTCGACCCCGACTGGGTCGTCCGCGGCCAGTACGAGGGCTACACCTCCGAGCCGGGGGTCGACCCGCATTCGAGCACCGAGACCTTCGTCGCCCTGCGCAACGAGATCGACAACTGGCGCTGGAGCGGCGTCAAGTTCTACCTGCGCACCGGCAAGCGGATGGGGGATGGGGATGGTCCTCGACAAGGCCAGCATGCAGTTCTCGCTCGATGAAACCGACTACCGCGGTGAGACCCTGGAGGCCTACGAGCGGCTGATCCGCGACGCGATGGCGGGCGACCACACGCTCTTCACCACCGCCCGCGACATCGAGCGCCTCTGGGAAGTCTCGGTGCCGCTCCTGGAGAACCCGCCGCCGGTCCAGCCTTACCCGCCAGGTTCCTGGGGGCCCGCCGACGTCGGTCGCCTGATCGCTCCCAACAGCTGGCGCCTGCCCTTCGCGCGCCGCTGGCGCGGGTCGCCGGACGCCGGCAACGGCACCTAGCGACGCTCAGGCCAGCGCCGCGCGGATCTCGGCGATCGCCTGCTCGTTGTCTTGGAAGTGGACGGCGTGGAAGCCGAGCTCCCGCGCCGCCTCGATGTTGGGCAGCAGATCGTCGACGAAGACGCAGTCCGCGGCCGCCATCCCGATCCGCTCCAAGGTCAGCTCGTAGATCCGCGCTTCCGGCTTGCGGACGCCGACGAAGGCGGAATCGACGACGGTCTCGAAGATCTCGTCGACCGGCAGCATCGCCCGCCAGAGCGGCTCCCACTCGCGCACGTTGTTGGTCAGCATCGCCATCCGCGTTCCCCCCGAGCGCAGCTCTTGCATCAGGTCGATCATCGGGGGATTGGCCTTGAGGCCGCCGATGAAGAGCTCGCGGAAGCGGTGCAGGTGGGGTTCGTGGTCGAGCAGCGGCTCCAGGCCCTTGCCCAGCCGCTCGAGGAAATCGACCTCGGTGATCTCGCCGCGCTCCATCTCGTAGAGCGGGTTTTTCCCACGTTCCTCGGTGAGCGTCCGCAGGGCCGTGCCGAAATGCTCCGGCGAGACGCCGATCTCGTCCTGCAACGAGAGGAACGAGGGCAGCAGCGGCGTCGTCAGGACGCCGCCGAAGTCGGAGATGACGGCGCGGATCTCAGCCACCGGCGCGGACGACCTCGTAGTGGCCGAGCCCCTCGCGTCCCTCCACCGACCAGCGGAAGAAGGCGATCTCGGCGTCGAGGCCGCTGCGCTGCACCCGCACGGAGTTGATCAGGGTGCCGGCGCCGCGCAGGGGATGTCCGTCGTCGGCGTGCTGCCAGAGCTCCAGGGTGACGCGCCGCTGGATTCCGTCCTCGCCGTACTCGGTCGAGAGCAGCGTCTCGTCGAACTCGACCGGGGCGCCGTCGGAGTCGCAGAGGACCGCGACGATCTCCTCGTCGCCGTGCTCGCGGCCGTTCGGCGGCAGCGTCGAGGTCAGCGCCAGCAGGCCGCCGTCCGCGAAGACGATGCCGATCGACCGCCGCAAAATCTGGCTCGAGTCGCCCATTTCCCCGGCAGCCTATTGTCCTCGCCCTTGAGGAGCCCGGCCACCATCCGCAGCGCCGATCCCGAGCGGGACGCCGCCGCCTGCGCGGCGATCTACGCCCCGCACGTGGAGGCGGGACCGGTCTCCTTCGAGGAGCGCCCGCCCGGCGCCGCGGAGCTGGCGGCGCGGATCGAGCGAACCGCCGCCATCCATCCCTGGCTGGTCGCCGAGCGCGGGGGAGAGGTCGTCGCCTACGCCTACGCCTGCCCGCACCGCCAGCGCACGGCCTACCGCTGGTCGGTCGACGTCTCGGTCTACGTCGCCGCCGGCGAGGTCGGCCAAGGGATCGGCCACGACCTCTACGGCGAGCTGTTCGAGCGCCTGCGCCGCCAGCGCTTCCGCATGGCCTGCGCCGGGATCACCCTGCCCAACGACGCCAGCGTCGCCCTGCACGAGAGCCTCGGCTTCGTCGCCGTCGGCGTGATGCGGGAAATCGGCTGGAAGGCGGGTGCTTGGCGCGACGTGGGCTGGTGGCAGCTGGAGCTGGCGCCGGCAGGGACCGAGCAGCCGCCGGACCCACTCCCACCCGAGCAGGTCTAGCGACCCGGCTACCATTGGGCTATGCCCGACGAACAGCAGGTAGACACCGCGCCCGCCGCCCAGAACGAAGCCCTCACCGAGGAAGACGTCTTCGAGGCGCTCGAGGAGGTCATCGATCCCGAGCTCGGCCTCGACTTCGTCTCGCTCGGCCTCGTCTACGACGTCGCCATCGAGGGCGAGGAGGTCTACGTCACCTTCACCCTGACCACCCCCGCCTGCCCGATCGGCCCCCAGGTCTCCGAGCAGATGAAGGAGTTCGTCGGCGACCTCCCCGGCGTCAGCGCCGTGCATCCGAAGATGGTCTTCGACCCGGCCTGGTCACCGGAAATGATGACCGACGACGCCAAGTTCGCACTCGGCTTCTAGCGCGTCGAAGCGCTTCCGACTTTGGCCCCACCCTGGTGTGGTCTAACTCGGATGCGTCACTCGTCGTCGACCCGCGGCAGCCGGCGCTCGTCGCCGCTGCCGTTGGGCGGCACCTCTTCGGCGCTGACGTCGTAGTCGTAGTGGCGGCTCGGGCGCTGGGGGTCGGGCCCGCCGCTGGGCCCGGGTCCGAACGGACCGCGGCCGCCCGGCATCCCGACCACGGTGAAGCGGCCGATCGTGAAGCGTTTGAGGACGCGGCGGGCGATCGCCCGCGTCGGCGGGATCAGCAGGAAGATGCCGACGATGTCGCTGAGGAAGCCGGGCGTCAGCAGCAGGGTGCCGCCGATCACGATCAGGACCCCGTCGGCGACCTCCTTGCCGGGGAAACGGCGCTGGGCCAGCGCTTCGTTGAAGCGGCGCCAGGCGCCACGGCCCTGGTGGCGCAGCAGCATCGAGCCGAGGATCGCGTCGGCAAGGAGCAGGGCCAGGGTCGGCCAGACCCCGATCGCCTCGCCGACCTTGATGATCACGTAGAGCTCGGCGATCGGGACGACGATGAAGAGGATTACGACGAAGAACACAGGTCAAGCCTAGATGGTTGGTTCTGCGGCGATGCCTGAGTTTGGGGGGCTATAGGCCCCCAAACTCAGGCCGGGCTCAGGCCGCGGCGGCGGACTCGCTGGCGGCGCGCTCGAGCTCGGTCAGCGAGTCGTTGAGTCCGGCGGAGAGGACTTCGATGTCCTCCATCGAGTCGTAGTCGGCCAGCAGGCCAAAGCCGACTTTGCCGTTGTAGCTCATGATCGCCACCGCCAGCGTGTGGTTCTGGGGCAGGAAGGCGACCGGGAAGACCTCCTCCAGTTCGCGGCCCAGCACGTAGAGCGGGATCTGCGGGCCCGGCACGTTGGTGACGATCATGTTGAAAAGGCGGGTGGAGAAGTTGATCCGCGAGGCCTGGGCCAGCAGCGTCGGCGGCGCGAAGTCGTTGAAGCGGGAGATCACTTCGGCGCCGAGCGCCTGTTTGGAGCGCTTCAGCCCCTCCATCGCCTGGCTGATCGTGCGCAGGCGCCGCACCGGGTCCTCGACGTAGACCGGCAGCGGCCCGCGCATCAGCGCGATCCGGTTGCCGAGGTTGCCGCGATCGTCCTCGCCGCGGATCGAGACCGGCACCAGGGCGCGCAGCTCCAGACCCTCGGTGCGGATGCTGCGGCTGTGCAGCCATTTGCGGACGGCCCCCGTGACGACCGCGAGGACGACGTCGTTGACGGTGCCGCCAAGCGCATCCTTGATCCCCTTGAAGGTCGCCAGCTCCGAGCGCTCCCAGACGTAGCGCCGGTGCGGCCCGATCGGCTGGTTCAGCGGCACGTCCGGGGCGGGGTCGGCGAAGGCGCTGACGATCTCGCTCAGCCCCTCCAGCGCCTCGACCGCCCGGCGCGCGGCCATCTCTGGCCGACGCACTGCATCGATCGCCCGCTCGGCGACCTTGACCGGGATCGCCACCGCGTCGCTGATCCCCCGCGTGACCAGCTCGGTCGTTCCCGGCTCGGGCTGCGGCACCCAGTCGTCGCTGACCTCGGCCGGCTCGGGAACTGCCTCGAGGTCGAAGAGGACGGTGCCGATGTCGACGCCGGAGATGCCGTCGACCATCGCGTGGTGGGTCTTGGTCAGGATCGCGAAACGATCGCGCTCCAGGCCCTGCGCCAGCCACAGCTCCCAGAGCGGCTTCGAACGGTCGAGCTGCTGGGAGAAGACGCGACCCGCCAGCCGTTTCAACTGCGCCTCGCCCCCCGGCTCCGGCAGCGCGGTGTGGCGGATGTGGTAGGTCAGGTTGAAGTTGACGTCATCGGCCCAGAGCGGTCGGCCCGCCTCCAGCGGCGGCACCACGAGCTTCTGGCGGAAGCGCGGCACCTGCGCCAGCCGGCCACGGACGTGCTCGACCAGGTCGACGTACTTGGGCGGCGGGCCCTCGAAGATCAGGATCGCGCCGACGTGCATGTGGCTCGACGAGCTCTCGTTCGTCAGGAACGAGGCGTCGAGGGACGTCAGTCGGTCCAGGTGGCGTCCCTCCGTGCTCACCCCGCAAGGCTAGCCGGATACCCTCCATATATGTCCGCAACCTCCACCGTCGCACCCAAGCGTGTACTTCTCGCCGCTCCGCGGGGTTACTGCGCCGGCGTCGACCGCGCCGTGCAGACGGTCGAGCGCGCCCTCGAGCTGCACGGCGCCCCCGTCTACGTGCGCAAGGAGATCGTCCACAACAAGCACGTGGTCGAGGAGCTCGCCGAGCGCGGCGCGATCTTCGTCGAGGAGGAGGCCGAGGTGCCGGAGGGCGCCTTCGTCGTTTTCTCCGCCCACGGCGTCGCCCCCGCGGTTCATGAGAACGCCGCCGCCCGCGGCCTGCAGACGATCGACGCCACCTGCCCGCTGGTGACCAAGGTCCACGTCTCCGCCCGCCGCTTCGCCGCCCAGGGTTACACGATCGTGATGATCGGCCACGAGGGCCACGAGGAGGTCGAAGGCACGACCGGCGAGGCGCCCGACAGCATCATCCTGATCGAAACCGCCGACGAGGTGGAGGGGCTGGAGGTGCCCGACCCCGACAAGGTCGCCTTCATCACCCAGACGACCCTCTCGGTCGACGAGACTGCCGAGGTCATCGCCGCCCTGCGGGCCAAGTTCCCGGCGATCGTCAGCTCCAAGTCCGACGACATCTGTTACGCCACCACCAACCGCCAGATCGCGGTCAAGCAGCTGGCCCGCGAGTGCGACCTGGTGCTGGTGATCGGCTCGACCAACTCCTCTAACTCCAACCGCCTGGTCGAAGTCGCCCGCGAGCACGGCGCCGCCTCGCACCTGATCGACAACCACACTCAGGTCGAGGAGGCGTGGCTGGTCGGCGTCGAGACCGTCGGCATCACCTCCGGCGCCAGCGCCCCCGAGGAGCTGGTCGAGAGCCTCGTCTCCTTCTTCCGCGAGCGCGGCGCCGACGACGTCTCCGAGCTCCGCACCGTCCACGAGGACGTCCGCTTCATGCTCCCCAAGGAGATCCGTGAGGAGCTCGCGGCGCGGGCCTAGCGCGGCTCGGTGCATTTTGGCCCCTAATAGGGGCCTCAATCGGCGTAGCGGTGGTGCAGCATCAGGTCGTTGCCGTCGGGGTCGCTGAACAGCGCCATGTGGCAGACGCCGGTGTCGAAGACGTCGCCGTTGAACTGGACACCCTTCGCCTCCAGCTCGGCTTTGGCGGCGGCGACGTCGTCGACATGGAGCGCGGGGTGGGTGTTTTTCTGGGGCGCGAACTCGATCCCCATTTTCGCCGGCTCCCAGATCCCGAAGCAGGTCTCGCCGACCCAGAACTCGTAGTCGGACTTCGGGTCGGGTCGCAGCCCGAGCGTCTCCACGTAGAACTGGCGCGAGCGGTCGGCGTCGGTCGACGGTACGCCGACGAAATCGAGCTTGGTGATCATCGAAGTGCCTCCTGGTTCGGGTTCGAGCCCGTACGTTGCCACACCCGTCGAGCCGTCACTTGAACCACCGTGGAAGTGGTTCAAGTGACGGCTCGGCTACGGCACGCCGGCGGCGAAACTGAGCGACCAGATCCGCAGGCCGGGGGAGGGGCGGAGGACGAGACTGTGGGCCTCATGCCGCGGGTGCTCGGCGACGGCGACCAGGCCGGGGGCCGGCCCGACAGTGATCGGTCCGCGCCACTCGCCGTCGATCTCGGCCTCGATCTGGCCGCTGCCCTCGACCGTGGCGAAGACCCCGCCCGCCTGGTAATCGAGCGCCAGCACCTCGCCGTCCTCGCCCGCGGTCCAGGCCCGCTCCCAGGACTCGCTGGGGAGGAACTCTGGAGTGGGGGCGATCACCCGGGCCCCCCGGCCGTCGCTGGGCCGGATCGGTGCCAGCGCCTCCGGCAGCTCGCGGAGGGCGTCGATCTCGCGCAGCTCCTCCTGGATCGCCGCCTCGGTGCCGAGGTATTCGCCCTCGCCGAAGTGGGCCCAGGCGAGCGCGCCGCCGAGGCTCCAGAGGAAGAGGCTGGGCCAGCCCTCGCAGCCGTAGGCGGCCCAGAGCTCGCGCTCGGCGTCGATCGCGACCGGGAACTCGACTCCGAGCGCGTCGAGTCCGGCTGCGACCGCGGCCGGGTCGGAGCCGAACGGAAAACGCGGCGCCTGAACGCCGATCACGCTGAGGCCGGTGTCGCGGTAACGGCGCGCCCACTCGTTCAAGTAGGGCAGCGTGCGAACGCTGTTGAGCTGAGCAAAGTCGAAGAAGTGGACCAGCGCGGGGCCGCCGGCGGTCAGGCTCGGCATCGACTCCGGTTCGGGACCGATCCAGGCCATGCCCTCGGGCAGGTCGGGGGCGGCGATGTTGTCGCGGCCGGGGCGCATCGGCGCTGACGTTATCCTGGCGGCAGTGATCGCGGTCGCCGCCTTCCTGCTTCCCGTCGTGCCACTGCTGGCACTGCTCGCCTTCCTCCTGTTCGGGCGCTATCCCGGCTGCGAGGCGATCGTGCGGCTCTCCGAGCGGATCGCCGCCCGCCGGGACCATGGTCGGGCAGCGCTGGCCCCGCGCCAGCCGGGCTGGCCGCCGACGCGCGCCGCCAGCGGTGGCCTCCTGCTCGCCTTCGCACTCTCTGGCCGCGCCCCACCCGCCTAGCCGTCTCGACCCGATCCCTGCGCGCGGCGCGCTTCCGGCATCTCCGGGAGGCGCCAACTTTGCGCGCCCGATTGAGAGGAGATGGATTTGATGAGTTACAAGAAGAAGTTGGCGCTGCTGCTGGTGGCGCTGGTCGCGACGTTGGGACTTTCCGCCTGCGGTGGCAGCGACAGCGGCGAGGACACGGTCAGCGGCACCTTCGAGGTGCTGCCCGCCGCCCCCGCCGGCTACGACAATCTCTCCGGTGAAGCAAAGCTGACGCGCGCCGACGGTGGCACCACGACGACGATCGACCTCAGCGGCCTGGAGCCAGACACCGAGTACATGGCCCATCTGCACACCGGCGGCTGCGACGGCGCCGAACCAGGCGGCCCTCACTTCAAGTTCAACCCGAGCGGGTCAGAGGAGCCGCCGAACGAGATCCACCTCTCGTTCAAGTCCAACGGCGACGGCAGCGACAAGGCCGAAGCCAGCAGCGACAAGGAAGTGCCGCTCGGCGAAGCCGGCTCGGTGGTTCTGCACCTGGCCGATGGCCATGAACAGATGGCGGCGCTGTTCGTCCACGGAGGCGAGGACCACGGCGACGACCAGGCCGGCGACGATCACGGCGATCAGAGTCACCACGGCGATGAGAGTCAGCAGGGAGAGGCTGAGCCCGATCAGGAACAGTCCGACAAGATCGCCTGCGCCGAGCTGGAAGGCGCCTCCGCTGAAGCCGCGGTCCCGACTATCGAGGTCCGCAACGGCGAACCCGTCGGCGGCATCCAGGAGCTCGAATTCAGCGCCGGCGAAGAGATTCGCTTCAAGGTCGAAGGCGACGAAGCGGAAGAGATCCACGTCCACGGCTACGACCTGATGAAGGACATCCCCGCGGGCGGCGGCAGTGTCGAATTCGCCTTCCCAGCCGAAATCGAAGGAATCTTCGAGGCCGAGCTGGAGGGCCAGGGGGTCCAGATCGCCGAGCTGCGGGTGAACCCGTGAGCTGGCTGCCGCTGGCGCACGCGCTGGCCGCCAGGCAGGACCTGCCGGTCCCAGCCTGGCTCTTCGCCTGGGGGGCGTCGATCGTCCTGATCGTCTCCTTCTTCGCGCTGGCGGCAGCCTGGCGCAAGCCCCGCTTCGAGCGCCAGCACTGGCGGGCGCTCGGGGCGGGGTTCTCCCGCGCCGCGGTCTCGATGCCGGTCCAGGCCGTCTGCGGCCTGGTCGGCGTCACCCTGCTCGGTGTTGCGGTCTACGCCGGCCTGCGCGGCACCGAGGCGCCCGATCGCAACTTCGCGCTCACCTTCTTCTTCGTCACGACCTGGCTCGGCTTCCCCTTCTTCTCGGCCCTGCTCGGCGACATCTTCCGGCCCTTCAACCCCTGGCGCGCCTTCGGTCGCGTCGCCGGCGGAGCCTTTCGCCTCGTCGCCGGCCAGCGCCCAGCGCACCTCGCCTACCCCGAGCGTCTCGGCCGCTGGCCCGCCGCGGTCGGCCTCCTCGCCGTCGTCTGGCTGGAGATCGTCTACGGCTCCAGCGGCGGCGTCGCCGTCGGCCTCGACCCGCACGCGGCCGGCGTCGCCGCCCTCGTCTACAGCGGCTACACGCTGGCGATGATGGCCCTGTTCGGGGTCGAGACCTGGTGCGAGCGCGGCGAGGTCTTTTCGGTCTACTTCGGGATGTTCTCCCGCCTAGGTGCATTTGGCGTAGAGGACGGGCGCCTCGGCCGACGGCGGATGCTCTCCGCCTCGACCAGCTGGGCGACGATCCCCGGCTCGGCCGCGGTCGTCATCGCCTCGATCGCGACGACCAGCTTCGACGGCGCCCAGGAGGGCGCCTTCAAGGGTGCGATCGAAAGCGTCTTCGAATCGCTCGCCGACGCCGGCCTCGGCCTCAACACCGCCCTGCGCCTCACCGACACCATCTTCATCGCCCTCTGCTTCGCCGGCGTCGCCCTCGTCTACCTGCTCGGCGTCCGCGGCATGCGGACCGTGCAGGGCGCCCCCTCGCTGGCCAAGCTGCGCGACGGTTTCGCGCACACGCTGATCCCGATCGCGCTCGCCTACCTGGTCGCCCACTACTTCAGCCTCTTCGTCTTCCAGGAGCAGGCGCAGTTCGGCTACCTGCTCTCCGATCCCCTCGGCACCGCCACCACCGACCTCTTCGGCACCGCCAACTCGGGCATCGACTTCACGCTCCTCAGCGCCAACGCGATCTGGTACGTCCAGGTGGGTGCCCTGGTCTTCGGCCACGTGCTCGGCCTAGTCCTCGCCCACGACCGCGCCGTCGCCTACTGGTCGGACTACAGGCAGGCCGCCCGCTCGCAGTACTGGATGCTGGCGGTGATGGTCGCCTTCACCTGCTTCGGCCTCTACCTGCTGTCAGTGTCCAACGGGTGACGATCCCCGCCGCCCACGTCGGTCACTACCTCTGGGTCTTCTACCTGCTGCCGGTGGTGATCGTGATCGGCGGCATCCTCCGATCGGTCCTGCTGGAAAAACGGCGGCGGAAGGGCGACGACTAGAGGATCTCGGCGAGGCGCTTCTCGAGCGCCGCGGAGATCTCGTCCCGGACCGGGCCCTCGGCCAGCCGTTCGACCAGCGACTCGAGGAAGCCTTCGATGATCAGGCCTTTCGCGCCGGCCGGGTCGAGGCCGCGCGAGGTCAGGTAGAAGAGCTGCTCCTTGTCGACCTGGGCGATCGCCGCTGCGTGGGTGCAGCGGACGTCGTCGGCGAGGATCTCCAGGCCGGGGATCGCGTCGGCGTGGGCCTCGGTCGAGAGCAGCAGGTTGCGGCTCTCCTGGAAAGCGTCGGTCTGCTGGGCGCCGGGATCGACTTTGATCATCCCGCGCCAGACAGCGGTGGCGCCGGCGGCGAGGACGCCGCGGAAGGCGAGGTCGGAGTTGGTGTTGGGCGCCGCGTGCTCCTGGGTGGTGTCGTAGTCGAGGTGCTGTCCGGGACCGCCGGCGTAGCCACCGGTGACCCGCGCCTCCGAGCCCGGCCCGGCGAGCTTGGTCTCCATCCGCACCTTGCCGCGGCCGGAGCCGAAGCCGAGGGCGGCCCAGTCGAGGCGGGCGTCGCGCTCGACCTGGGCGCGCTGGGTGGCGAAGATCCAGGCGCTCTCGGAGATGTCCTGGGTGTTGACGTAGCGCAGCGTCGCCGCCTGGCCGACGCTCAGCTCGACCACCGAGTTCAGCATCGCGTCGACCTCGTCGCCGGTCGAGGACCAGTGCTCCCAGACCTCGGCTTCGGCACCCTCCTCGAGCACGACGAGGGTGCGCCAGCTGATCGCCGCGCCGTCGACATCGACGGGGACCTCGATCCGGATCGGCTCGCTGACGGTGACGCCGCGCGGGACGTGGACGAGGACACCGTCGCGCCAGCCCGCCTCGTTGCGGGCGACGAACGGGTCTTCGACCGGGACGAGTGAACCCAGTCGCTCTTCGAGCAACTGGGAATGGGAGTTCAGGGCGTCGCTCAGGCGTAGAACCGTGGCGCCCTCGCCGCCGCTGACCTCGACCTCGGCGTCGGCCGGCTCGTAGGCCCCGATGTCGAGGCCGGAGAGGTCGGTGAATTCCCAGCCCTTTGCCTTCTGGTCGGGGAGGGGGAGGCTCTCCGTGAGAGAGGCGCCGCGCTGGCGCCTCTCCTCGAGCCAAGCCGGTTCGGTCGCGAGCTCAGCCAATTGAGCCCTCCATCTGCAGCTCGATCAGCCGGTTGAGCTCGACCGCGTACTCCATCGGCAGCTCTTTGGTGACCGGCTCGATGAAGCCGTTGACGATCATCTTCGAGGCCTCCTCCTCGTCGAGGCCGCGGCTCTGCAGGTAGAAGAGCTGCTCGTCCCCGATTTTCGAGACGGTCGCCTCGTGGCCGACGTCGGCGTCGTTCTCGTCGATCCGGATCGTCGGATAGGTGTCCGAGCGCGAGTCCTCGTCCAGCAGCAGCGCGTCGCAGACGACCTTGGAGCGCGATTCCGTCGCCCCGTCGGCCACTTCCAGCAGCCCGCGGTAGGTCGCCCGCCCGCCGTCCTTGGAGATCGACTTGGAGAAGATCGAGGACGAGGTGCGCGGCGCCGCGTGGATGATCTTGCCGCCGGCGTCCTGGTGCTGGCCGTCGCCGGCGAAGGCGATCGAGAGGATCTCGCCGTGGGCTTCGGGGCCCATCAGGTAGATCGACGGGTACTTCATCGTCAGTTTCGAGCCGAGGTTGCAGTCGACCCACTCCATCGTCGCCTTTTCGTGCGCGACCGCGCGCTTGGTGACGAGGTTGAAGACGTTCTGCGACCAGTTCTGGACGGTCGTGTAGCGGACCCGGGAGCTCTTTTTGGCGACGATCTCGACCACGGCCGAGTGCAGGGAGTCGCTGGAGTAGACCGGCGCCGTGCAGCCCTCGATGTAGTGGACGTCAGCGCCCTCCTCGCAGATGATCAGCGTCCGCTCGAACTGGCCCATGTTCTCGGTGTTGATCCGGAAGTAGGCC
>JAENWU010000103.1 GCA_016649905.1 Thermoleophilia bacterium | reverse complement strand
TGTCCTCCCCGGCGACAGGACCCGCGGCTGCGCCGCCGGAACCCTCGCCCGGCTCCATCTCAGCCAACGGCGCCCCGACCGGCACCTCGTCGTCGACTGCCGCGATCAGTTTCGTAATCACGCCGTCCATCGGCGCCGGCACCTCGGCATCCACCTTGTCGGTGGAGACCTCGACGACCGTGTCGCCTTCCGAAACGACGTCTCCCTCGGCGACGTGCCACTCGAGAACGATGCCCTCGGTCACCGACTCGCCCATCTCGGGCATGGCGATTTGCACGGTGGCCGTCTCTGGCATTTCTCGTTTGAGTCTATGAAACCCGGCGTCTGGGCACGCTGTCGATATACCCTGGTACCCGATGAGCTATTTCGTCACCGGCGCCACCGGATTCATCGGCCGTCATCTGGTCGAGCGACTGCTGCAGCGCGAGGGCACGATCTACGCCCTGGTCCGGGCCGGATCGCGCGGCCGCCTCGAGGAGCTGCGCACCGGCTGGGGCGCCGACGGCGCCCGTGTGGTGCCGGTCTCCGGCGACCTCACCCAGGGCGGTCTGGCGGTCTCCGAGGAGGACCTGGTCGCGATGCGGGGGGAGATCGACCACTTCTTCCACCTGGCGGCGATCTACGACATCACCGCCGACGCCGAATCGCAGGAGATCGCCAACGTCGAGGGGACCCGGCACGCGCTCGAGCTCGCCGGCGCCGTCGAGGCCGGCTGCTTCCACCAGGTCAGCTCGATCGCCGCCGCCGGGCTCTACCGCGGCGAGTGGCGCGAGGACATGTTCGACGAGGCCGAACGGCTCGACAACAACCCCTACTTCCGCACCAAGCACGAGTCCGAGCGGCTGGTCCGCGAATACGCGCGTCCCTGGCGGGTCTACCGGCCGGGGATCGTCGTCGGCGACTCACGCAGCGGTGAGATCGACAAGATCGACGGGCCCTACTACTTCTTCAAGGCGTTGCAGCGGGCGCGCCGGGTGCTGCCCTCCTGGTTGCCGACGGTCGGGATCGAAGGTGGCGAGATCAACCTCGTCCCGGTCGACTACGTCGCCGCGGCGATGGACCACATCGCCCACGAGCCAGGGCTCGACGGCCGCACCTTCCACCTCACCGATCCCAACCCGAAGACCGCCGGCGAAGTAATAAATCTCTTCGCCGTGGCCGCTGACGCGCCGCAGATGGCGTTGCGCCTGGACACCGACATCACCGAACCGGCGACCGGGGCGATCCGCAGCGCCCTCAAGTTCTTCCCGCCGGCGAAGCGGGTGCTGAAGCTGGGGATCGGCCAGCTCGGCCTGCCGCCCTCGGTGCTCAGCTACGTCGACTACCCGACCCGCTTCGACTCCAGCCGCGCCCAGGCGGCGCTGGAGGGATCCGGTATCGAGGTGCCGCCGCTGGAGAGCTACGCGAGCCGGGTCTGGGACTACTGGGAGCGCAACCTCGATCCCGACCTCTTCAAGGACCGCTCGCTGGCCGGCGCCGTGCGCGGCAAGATCGTCCTCATCACCGGCGCCTCCTCGGGGATCGGCAAAGCGACCGCGGTCAAGGTCGCCGACGCCGGCGCGACGGTGTTGCTGGTCGCCCGCTCGGTCGAGAAGCTGGAGGAGACGAAAGCGGAGATCGTCGCCGCCGGTGGTAGCGCCCACATCCACCGCTGCGATCTCGCCGACATCGAGGACATCGAGCGGATGGCCGAAGAGGTGCTCACCTACCACGGCCACGTCGACATCCTCGTCAACAACGCCGGCCGCTCGATCCGCCGCTCGGTGGCGCTCTCCTACGACCGCTTCCACGACTACGAGCGGACGATCCAGCTCAACTACCTCGGGGCGCTGCGGCTGATCCTGGCGCTGCTGCCGGCGATGCGGGCTCGTAAGTCGGGCCACATCATCAACATCAGCTCGATCGGGACCCAGACCAACCCGCCCCGCTTCTCCGCCTACGTCGCCTCGAAGGCGGCGCTCGACGCCTTCAGCCGCGTGATCGCCTCGGAGATGGTCGAAGACAAGGTCCACATCACCACGATCAACATGCCGCTGGTGCGGACGCCAATGATCGCGCCGACGCGGATGTACGACATGTTCCCGGCGATCACCCCGGAGGAGGCGGCCGAGATGATCGCCAAGGCGATGGTCAACAAACCGAAGAAGGTGGCGACCAAACTCGGCAACTTCGGCGAGCTGCTCTACGCGGTGGCGCCGAAAGCCAGCGACACGATCCTCAACACCGCCTACAAGCTCTTCCCCGACTCGCAGGCGGCGAAAGGGAAAGAGAGCGAGGCGCGCGAAAAGGCGCCGTCGACTGAGGCGGTCGCCTTCGCGCACTTGATGAAAGGTGTGCACTGGTAGGAGTCCCCCGGCGGGCGCCGCTTGTTCAAGTGACGGCTCGGCACGTATAGCGTGGGTGCATGGGAGCTGAGCGGAGGCTCAAGCATTGGGGGTGGGGGTACGAGGACCAGACGCCGACGGCTACGCAAATGCGTGAGGCGGCGGAAGGGATTCGGGAGCGGTTTGGGTTCGGCGGCGAGGTCGAGAAGGCGGTGCCGCTGGAGCGGGTGCAACTGCGCGAGCCGCGGCTGAAGAGGCCGACGGCGTTCGGCGACCTCTTCTCCGACGCTCGCTACGAGCGGGTCTCGCACGCGCTCGGCAAGGCCTACCGCGACGTCGTCCGCGGCTTCCGCGGCGAGTTCGAGAACCCGCCGGACCTGGTCGCCTTCCCCCGCGAGGAGTCGGAGATCGAGACGGTGCTGAGCTGGGCCGAGGCCGAGGGTGCGGCGGTGATCCCCTTCGGCGGTGGCACCAGCGTCGTCGGCGGTGTGGAGGCGCGGCTGGGCGAGCGGCCGGTGGTGACGATGGACCTGCGCCGGCTCGACCGCGTGCTCGAAGTCGACCCCGCCTCGCTGGCGGCGCGGATTCAGGCCGGCGCCACCGGGCCGCGGCTGGAAGAGCAGCTGCGCGAGCACGGCCTCACCCTGCGCCACTTCCCGCAGTCCTTCGAGTACGCGACCCTCGGCGGCTGGATCGCGACCCGCGCCGGCGGCCACTTCGCGACGCTGGCGACCCACATCGACGACTTCGTCGAGTCGGTGCGGGCGATCACCCCGCGGGGGACTTGGGAGAGCCGGCGGCTGCCGGGGTCGGGCGCCGGTCCCTCGCCCGACCGGATGCTGATCGGCTCCGAGGGGATCCTCGGGGCGATCTCCGAGGCCTGGGTCCGGGTCCGTCCGCGGCCCGAGTTCAAGGCCTCGGTGGGGGTCGAGTTCGACGACTTCCTCGCCGCCGCGGGCGCCGTCCGCGAGGTCGCCCAGTCCGGGCTGCACCCGGCCAACTGCCGCCTGCTCGACGCCTCCGAGGCTGAGCTGACCGGCGCCGGCAGTGGCGCCGCCAACCTGCTGATCCTCGGCTTTGAGTCCGCCGGCCAGCCGGTCGACGGGCAGTTGGACGCTGCGATCGAGATCTCCCGCGCGCACGGTGGCGCCGCCGGCGAGGTGCGCAAGCAGTCCCCGCAGGAGAGCGGCGCGGGAGACGACGCGGTCGGGGCCTGGCGCGGGGCCTTCCTGCTGGCGCCCTATCTGCGCGACACCTTCGTCGCCTGCGGCGTGCTCTCCGAGACCTTCGAGACGGCGATCACCTGGGATCGGCTTGAGGAGTTCCACGCCGAGGTGATGGAGACGACGCGGGCGGCGGTGGCCGAGGCCTCGGGCGTGCCGCGCGAGGGGCCGGGCGCGCCACGGGTTAGTTGCCGCTTCACCCACGTCTACCCCGACGGCGTCGCGCCCTACTTCACGGTGCTGGCGCCGGCGGTTCGCGGCGGCGAGGTGGAGCAGTGGGACGAGATCAAGGCCGCGGTCTCCGAGGCGCTGATCGGCGGCGGTGGCACGATCACCCACCACCACGCGGTCGGCCGCGACCACCGGCCCTGGTACGACCGCCAGCGCCCGGCTCCCTTCGCCGCCGCCCTGCGCGCCGCCAAGGCCGAGCTCGATCCGGCGGGGATGCTCAACCCCGGCGTCCTGATCGATCCCTGACGAAGTCGCTCCGAACTTGGCACTTTCGGATCTTGTCAGGTTGCAGACAAAACCTTACGGTGGCAACATGGAGACGATGCGGCAGACCTGGACCGACGAGCGGCTGGACGACCTCAACGCCAAGGTCGACCGCGGCTTCGACCGCGTCGAGACCGAGATGCGCGCGCAGCGGCACGAATTCAAGTCCGAGCTCGGCGAGTTGCAGGCGGAGATGAGTGCCCGCTTCGACAAGGTCGACACTCGCTTCGACCGGGTGGAGGAGAGGATCGACACGCGCTTCGACCTGCTCACCGCTCGCATCGACGCTCTAAACCGGACGCTGCTGGGGTTCGCGGTCGCGGCGTTCATCGCACTGCTCGCTTCCGAGGTGAGCCCCTTCTAGGGCACGCCTTACAACGCCCTTACATCGCCTTGATCGGGCTCGAACCCGCGACGACGACGATCGCTGCATCAAGTCGAAGCCCAACCAGGAGGTTCCGATGTTCAAAGCAGCTCGAAAGCACCTGTCCTCGGTGGCGATGCTGGCCGTCGCCGGGGCGCTCGTGTCGAGCGCTTCCACCTGCGCTCGCGCACCGGCGGCGGCTCCGGCGAGGGCGCCGGCCTCGGCCTGGCGATCGTCGACGAGCTGACCGAGGCAATGGGCGGGACCGCCAGCGTCGAGAACCTCCCCGTTGGGGGCGCGCGTTTCACGATCGCCCTCCCGACGTGGGGTTGACGGCTCCCGGCGGTACCCTTTCGCGGCCGCACTCCCAGATGGAGCCGATCACTTCCGAACAGCCGACGGTGCCCGACGTGGCGCCGCAGACCCCGCCCGAGGAGCCGGTCGTGCCGCGCCGCTCGCCGCTGCGCGCCGCGATCAAGACCGGGCGCCCGAAGGAGTGGATCAAAAACGTCTTCGTCTTCGCCGGCCTGCTCTTCTCCGGCAAGTTCAACCAGCCACACGACGTCCTGCTCTCGGTCCTCACCTTCACCGCCTTCTGCCTGATCTCCAGCGCCGGCTACTTCGTCAACGACCTGATCGACGTCGAGCTCGACCGCAAGCACCCGAAGAAGCGCTTCCGCCCGCTCGCCGCCGGCGAGCTCTCCGTGAGCACCGCCAAGCTGATCGCGCCGGCGCTGGCGATCGTCGCGATCGCCCTCGCCTTCGCCACCGTCAACTGGGAGGTCGGCCTGATGGTGGTCGGCTACGGCGTCGCCCAGATGGCCTACAGCCTCGGCCTCAAGCAGATCGTGATCATCGACGTGATGACGCTGGCGGGGCTGTTCATCCTCCGCGTCGCCGCCGGTGCCAGCGCTGTCGACGCCCACGCCTCCGAGTGGCTGATCCTCTGCACCGGCATGCTCGCCGCCTTCCTCGGCTTCACCAAGCGCCGCCAGGAGGCGGTCTCCGAGCTGCACGAAGGGACCTCGACCCGGCCCGTCCTCGAGCACTACTCGCTGCCCTTCCTCGACCAGATGGTCTCCCTGGTCACCACCGGCACCGTGATCAGCTACGCGATCTACACCGTCAACTCACCGCTGATCGGCAGCCAGATGATGCTGACGATCCCGCCCGTGGTCTACGGAATCTTCCGCTACCTCTACCTGATCTACGACCGCTCCGACGACCGCTCGATGGCCCAGATCGTCGCCGGCGACCGCGGCATCCAAGCCGCCGGCGCCTCCTACGCGCTGGTTGCTTTCCTGCTGCTGTACGTCTTCAACTGAGCGCCGCGCCCCTGGCTCAAGCCAGATCTTCTTCGGGCGCGCCGCCCTCCATCAGGTAGAAGCGGCCGCGGCCGAGCTCCTCGCCGTTGACCTGAACGACGGCGGCGTGGGGGCCGGGGGTGGTGAAGGCGGCGGTGGCGGCGATCGACATCACCAGGCGCTGCTCTTGCCCCTGCGGGATGCCGGGCGGGCGGCCGGTCTCGAAGTTGGCGGTGAGGCCCTCGCCGAGCTCGATGCCGTCGGGATCCTGGACGGTGACGACGAGCTCGTGGGGGTCGTTGGTCTCGTGCCAGGCGACGTCGATGCCGAGGCCGATGTGGAAGGACCACTCGTGCGGCAGCTCCGGCAGGCTGAGCACGTTCCAGCCGCCGCCGGTCAGGTAGAGCTTGCCGTTGACGGCCTCGCTGTAGTCGGAGAGCAGGACGAAGCCGAGGTTCATTCGGCCTCGGGATAGGGGACGACGGGCAGGTCGGGGATCAGCTCGACCTTGCCGCCGCGGCTGAACTGGAGGTCGATCTTCTCGTCCTTGCGGTAGGTGCCGAAGAGGCCGAGGTACATCGCCAGCCAGCGGCCGGTGCCGATCTTCTCCTTGACGATCGGCCGCGTGAAGACGATCTCGTTGCCCTCGATGCCGTAGTCGGCGCCCTCGCTCTGCTCGACGCCGTTGATGAAGACGGTGAAGGGGGGTTCGGCGCCGGCGGGGATCTTTACCCGCTCGCCGGCGGCGTAGCTGCCCTTGGGGATCTCGGTGTCTGACTTGTCGCTCATCGTGTCTCCGCCTCCAGAGTCTCGCGCACGAGGTCGAACGGCGTGTCGTGGCCGCTGGGGTCGAGCTCGGCGCGGCCGACACCGCCGCGGAAGGGCATGAAGGTGCCGTCGCCGCGCACGTCGACTCCCGCTACCGGCTTGCGAAGCAAACCGCGGCCGCTGATCTGCAGCCGTGCGTGGACCTGGTCCTCCGGCCCGAAGTCGCGCAGCGAGCGGACCGTCCGGGCCGGCCCCTCGGAGCGGATCGCCAGCGCCCGCTCCCGCATCGCCGCCACCGCCTCGTCGAGGTCGTCGAACGACTGGTGGGAGACCTCGGAACCGTGGCGCACGGTCAGCTTCCAGCTTGGACGGGACATGCGTGCATTTTCCCCCTCATAGGGGGGGACAAGACACGCAGCGTCCAACGGCTGATCGCGCTAGGCGCCGCGGCGCGGCCGTTTTGGCCGGCGCGCGGGCGGGCCGACGATTTTGTCGGGGCCGTCGCGGTCGTCGATCGGCACGTAGTCGAGCTCGCGGGCGCCGGTGTAGATCTGCCGCGGCCGGGCGATTTTCGTCGCCGGGTCTTCGTGCATCTCCATCCACTGCGCAACCCAGCCGGCGGTGCGGGGGATCGTGAAGAGGACCGTGAACATGTTGGTCGGGATCTCCATCGCCTCATAGATGATTCCCGAGTAGAAGTCGACGTTCGGGTAGAGCTTGCGCGAGGTGAAGTAGTCGTCGTCGAGCGCCCGTTTCTCCAGCTCGCGGGCAACCTCGACCAGCGGGTTGTACTCCGTCGCCTCGAAGACCTCGTCCATGTGGTTCTGGATGATCCGCGCCCGCGGGTCGTAGTTCTTGTAGACGCGGTGGCCGAAGCCCATCAGTTTCTCCTCGCGCTCCTTCACCCGCTCGAGGAAGTCGGGGATGTTGTCCGGCGACTCGATCCGCCGCAGCATCCGCAGGACCGCCTCGTTGGCGCCACCGTGCAGCGGTCCGTATAGCGCCGCCACCCCTGCCGCGACGGCGGAGTAGGGGTCGACATCGGAGGAGCCGACGCCGCGCACCGCGTTCGTCGAGCAGTTCTGTTCGTGGTCGGCGTGGAGGATGAAGAGCACGTCCAGCGCCCGCGAGAGAGCCTTTTTGGGGAGGTGCTTGTCTTCGGTTTTCTTGAACATCATCGAGAGGAAGTTCTCGGAGTAGTTCAGTTCGTTGTCCGGGTAGGCGTAGGGGAAGCCCATGTTGTGCCGGTAGGAGAAGGCGGCCAGGGTCGGCACCTTGGCGATCAGCCGGACCGCCGACATGTAGCGCTCTTCGGGATCGTCGATCTGCTTCGCGTCCGGGTAGAAGGTCGAGAGGGCGCCGACGCCGGCGAGCACCATGCCCATCGGGTGGGCGTCGTAGCGGAAGCCCTCGAAGAACTGCTTGAGGTCCTCGTGGACGAAGGTGTGGTGGGTGATGTCGAAGGTCCAGCGGTCGAGCTGGGGACCGGTCGGCAGCTCGCCGAAGATCAGCAGGTAGGCGACCTCGAGGAAGGTGGACTTCTCGCAGAGCTGCTCGATCGAGTAGCCGCGGTGTTCGAGGATGCCGGCGTCGCCGTCGATGAAGGTGACCGAGGAGCGGCAGGAGGCGGTGTTGGTAAACGCCGGGTCGAAGGACATCATGCCGAATTCGTTCTCGTCGACTTTGATCTGGCGCAGGTCCATCCCGCGGATGGTCCCGTCCTCGATCGGCAGCTCGTAGGTCTTGCCGGTGCGGTTGTCGGTGACGGTCAGCGACTCTGCGCCGGGGGCGCCGGGGGCGTTCGCGTCCTGGATCTGCTGCTCGGTGGCCATCGCCCTCCTTCAGGGTGCGTGTGGGGGAGCGCAGTATCGCAGCTCGACTGCCGCGGCCTGTTGCCGAGTTGGGTACGCGAGCGCTACTCGGCAGAGGCCGGAAGCGGCTCGAACTGGGTCATCTGCCGCAGCGTCTCGAAGCGCTCGTCGATCTCCTCGCGGCTCAGCCGCGAGACCCGCTCGGTGCCGAACTCCTCGACGTTGAAGGAGGCGAGAACGGTGCCGTAGCCCATCGCCCGCCGGAGGTCGGCGTCGTCGGCCTCACCCCCGAGCCCGTCGAGATAGCCGAAGAAGCCGCCGGCGAAGCTGTCGCCGGCGCCGGTCGGGTCGCGGACGTCCTCGAGCGGGAAGCCGGGCAGCGCGAAGAACCCGTCGGCGGTGAACAGCGCCGCGCCGTACTCGCCCTGCTTGGCGACGACCGCGCGCGGTCCCAGGTCCATCACCGCGCGGGCGGCGCGGGCCAGGTTCGACTCGCCGGTCAGCTGGCGGATCTCGGCGTCGTTGACGACCAGGCAGTCGATCTCGGCGATCGCCGCCAGCAGCGAGTCCTTGGCGGTTTCGATCCAGAGGTTCATCGAGTCGAGGCCGCTGAAGCGCGCCGCCGGGCACTGCGTGCGCACCTGGCGCTGCAGGTCGGGCTGGATGTTGGCGAGGAAGAGGGTGTCGGCCGCCTGCGAGCTCGGCGAGAGCTTCGGCTCGAACTCGGCGAAGACGCCGAGCTGGGTGTCCTCGGTGTGGGCGACGTTGAGGTCGAACTCGTAGCGCCCGCGCCAGAAGAACGATCTGCCGCCCTCGATCCGCTCGATGTCGTCGGTGAGGATGCCGCGCCTTTCCAGCACCTCGAACTCGGCGGCGCCGAAGTCGTCGCCGACCGGCCCGACCGGGCGGACCTCGGTGAAGAAGCTGGCGGCGAGGGAGAAGTGGACGGCGGCTCCCCCGAGCATGCGCTCGCGCTCCCCGAACGGGGTTTTGACTGCGTCAAAGGCGATTGATCCGACGACGGTGAGCGACATGCGGATGGCAGCCTAGCGCCTGCCCTGCGAGACTCAGCTGCCGATGAAGGCGATCCAGATAGAGGAGTTCGGCGGACCGGAGATGCTCGAGGTCGTCGAGCTCGACG
>JAENWU010000045.1 GCA_016649905.1 Thermoleophilia bacterium | reverse complement strand
GCCGGCGCCGCCGCGGCCGCGGCGGCCGTGATCGCGATCGCGGTCCTGCCCGGCGGTGGGAGCGGCGGTAACCCGTCACAGCACGTCCGCTTCTCCTCCCTGCCTGGCGAGATCGAAATCGCCGCCAGGCTCGAGCCCCACGCCTTCGGCACCGAGATCCACATGTACGTGAGCGGGGTCCGCTCCGGCACTCTCTGCCGCGTCTTCCTCCGCGACGGCCGCGGCCGCAGCTTTTCCGCCGGCAGCTTCCGCTACCGCTGGGGAGACGACTCCGACGCGGTGCTGAGCTCGGCGCTCGACCTTTCCCGCACGCGTGCGATCGGTATCCACGCGGGCGGCCACACCTACGTCGCCCCGCTCGGCCAAGGAGCCACGGCGGCGATCCAGAAACTGACCGAGGAGGACGCCTGATGAACCGAATCGCATATCCATCGATCCCGCTGGCGCTTGTAGTCGGCGCGCTTGCGATCGCCGGCTGCGGCGGCAGTGGTGACGGCACCGGTGGCGGTGGCGGTGCCTACGGCGGCAAGGGCGGCCAGGTCGGCGAAACGACCGAAAGTGCCCCCAACCCCGAAGAAGGGGCGACCTTCGTCTCGGTCGCCGCCGTCCCCGGCTTGGGTCAGCTCCTGGTCGATTCCGAGGGCCACACGCTCTACGACTTCCACAAGGACAAGGGCACGGAATCGTCCTGCTATGGCGCCTGTGAAGAAGCCTGGCCGCCGCTCCTCACCGAGGGCGAACCGCACCCGAGCAACGGCGCAGATGCGGCCAAGCTGGGCACTACCACGCGAAAAGACGGGTCCGAACAGGTGACCTACGCGGGCCACCCGCTCTACACCTTCGTCGAAGACAAGGGACCGGGGGAAGCCAACGGCAACGACGTCACCGCCTTCGGCGCCCAGTGGTACGCGCTCACCCCGGGCGGCGCTGAGCCGGAGGCCAAGAGTGCTCCCCCGACCGCTTACTGAGGCGGGGCCTGCTTGGCGCGCTTGCGGTAGCTGAGCGAGGGCGGGACGAGCTCGCGGAGCTCGGCCAGCAGCCGTGCCGAGAGCTCGCCGGGGTCCTCGTCGGCGCGCGGCTGGCCGCCGACCGGGTCGAAGAAACGGACGCGCAGCCGCGGACGGCGGGGAAAGCCGGTGAGGTTCGAGGTGCCTTCGATCGCGACCAGGCTGACGTGCGCCTCGGGCACTTCCAGCGCCAGGCGGCCGACGCCGCTGCGTGCCCGCAGCACGCCGCCGCGGGAGCGCGTCCCCTCGTGGAAGACGCCGATGCAGGCGCCGGCCCGCAGCGTCTCGATCGCCCGGGCCAGCGCTTGCTTGTCACCGCTGCCGCGCTCGATCGGGATCTGTCCCATCCCGTTGAGGATCGGTCCCAGGGTCTTGACGTCCCAGAGTTCGGCTTTGGCGAGGGCGCGGATCTGGCGGCGCTTGATCGCAGAGACGCCGACCATCACCGGGTCCCAGTGGCTGTCGTGGTTGCCGACCACCAGCAGCGGGCCGCCCTCGGGCAGCGTCTCCACACCCTCGACGGCAAGCCGGCCCCACAGGGCGACCGGGCGGCTGAGCGCCATGACGGTGCGATAGGTGCGGGTCCGCTCGCGCATGGGGACGTGAGTTCTACCTGCGCCGGGTCGAAACCGCCTCCCGGTGGGAACACACTGGTTCTCCTAAGTGATGAAAGTCACGCCGCCGGGTAGTCGCGAGAAGGAGGCTGGCGCATCCGGCCTTCCCGGGGGAAAGCCAAATCGTCCATCCCTGGACGATCTAAAGTGTCGACTATGTCGCAAAAGCCACTTGAGCTAATACTCGCGCGCAATCTCATGTCTGCGCTCTCAACGCCGGCCTTTTTGGTCGACGAGGGGGGCATGCTCGTCTTCTACAACGAGGCGGCGGGATTCCTGCTCGGCAAGCACTTCGAGGAACTGGGGACGGTCGGGCCCGAGGAGTGGGGCTCGCTGTTCGGGCCCTTCGACGAGGGCGGCGAGCCGATCCCCTACGACGAGCTACCGCTGGTCGCGGCGATCCGCAACGGCCGTCCGGCCCACGCCGAGCTGGCGATCCGCTCCACCGACGGGACCAGCCACGCGGTCGAGGCCTCCGCCTTCCCGATCCTCACGGCCCACGGCTCGCAGGGCGCGATCGCGGTCTTCTGGCCGACCCAGTCCAACGGCAACGGAGTGGGGCCGGCGTGAACGTAAAGCTCTGGGGGACGCGCGGCTCGATCCCCTCCCCCGGCCCGGAGACGATCCACTACGGGGGCAACACCTCCTGCGTCGGCGTCACCCTCAGCGACGGCTCGATGCTGGCACTCGACGCCGGCACCGGCATCCGCAGTCTCGGCCTGGCCCTCGGCGAGGCCCCGTCGCGGCTGCACATCCTCCTCACCCACCTCCATCTCGACCACATCCAGGGTCTCGTCTTCTTCGCCCCCGCCTTCCGCACGCAGACCGAGCTGACGATCTGGGGGCCGGCCTCGCCGGAGGCCTCGCTGCGCGACCGCATCGCTCGCTACATCTCCGCCCCGCTCTCACCGATCGAGGTCCGCGAACTGCCCTGCGACTTCTCCTTCCGCCACTGCCCCAACGCCGAGTGGGAGATCGGCCCGGCCCGCATCCGCTGCGCCCCGGTCTCCCACCGCGGCCCGACCCTCGGCTACCGGATCGAAGACGGCGACTCCTCGCTCACCTACATCCCCGACCACGAGCCGGCGCTGGGCACCGACCTCGACGGGCTCGACGAGGACTGGATCTCCGGCTTCGAGCTCGCCCGGGACACCTCGCTGCTGATCCACGACGGCCAGTACGCCGATTCCGAGTACCCCGACCACGTCGGCTGGGGCCACTCCGCCATCAGCCACGCGCTTGCCTTCGCCAACCGGGCTGGCGCCGAGCGCACGGTGCTCTTCCACCACGACCCGCGCCACTCCGACGAGTTCCTCGACGGGCTCGGCGGGGAAGCGCGACAGCGCTGGATCGAGCTCGGTGGCGAGCCCGGGGCGGTCGAGCTGGGGGTCGAGGGAGCGGAGTACGAGCTGCCGGTGAAGGCAAACAGCCCGGCCGCCATCGCCTGAGCGATACCCTGCCGCCCGTGCCCGGGCTTCCCCCCTCGCCGCTTGTGCGCACAGCGCTGGCAGCCGCCACCGAGGCGCATGCCGGTCAGATCCGCAACGGGGCCAGCGGCATTCCGTATATAGAGCACCCGGTGGCGGTCGCCGAGCTGCTGGCCGAGCACGGCTGGCCCGACGAGGTGCTGGCGGCGGCGCTGCTGCACGACGTCGTCGAGGACAGCGATAAGGGGGTGGCCGACCTGCGCAAGCAGTTCGGCGAACGGGTCGCCGGGCTGGTCGAGGCGCTCAGCGACGACGAATCGATCGAGGACTGGCACCAGCGCAAGACAGAGCACCGTGGCCGGGTCGAGAGCGCCGGTGGCGACGCGCTGGCGATCTACGGCGCCGACAAGCTGACCAACGTCAAAGCGCTGCGCCGCGCCTGGGCCGAGCAGGGGGAGGCGGTGGCCGACGAGCTCAAGGTGCCGCTCGACGACAAGGTCGACGCCTGGCAGGCCGACCTGGAGATGCTGCGGAAGCGGGCCCCCGAGCTGCCGTTCCTCGACGAGCTCGATGAAGAGCTCAACCTTTTTCGGGAGGATCGAGCAGCGGCAAGCCCTCACCCCGGTACTTGAGGCGGCGCCGCAGCGGCAGCACCGCCCAGAACACGACGAACACCGCGAGGGTCACGGCGGTGGTGACGATCGTGGTCTTGGTGCCGAAGAGCACGTCGGTGATCAGCAGGATCGCGCAGGTCATCGCCAATGCCAGGGTGCAGAGGCCGGCGATCGCGAGCCGGTTGGAGATGAAGACGAGGCGGTGCTTCTGCTGGTAGCGGAAGGTCAGGCGGTGGTAGGCGGTGGGAGCGATCAGCAGAGCCGCGGTGAGGGCGGTCAGGAGCAGCGTCGTGAAGTAAACGCCCTTCTGGAAGCCGGTGATTTTCGTGAATTCCTGCTGGAACGGGACCGCCAGCAGGAAGGCGAACAGGACCTGGACGCCGGGCAGGGCCACCCGCAGCTCCTGCAGTAGCTCGCCGAGGTTGCGATCGAGGCGTTCCTCCTCGCTCTCGTCCCTTCCTGAGGGCTGCTCGCTCATCCCGTCACCATATGCGCAGTGATAACCGCAATCGTCCTTTTCAATCGCGATGCCCGTCGCCTCGACCCGATCGTCGACCACGACGAGGCCGCGGCGGCGTTCAGGGCCCACCGCGGCGACTGAACCCTCTCTCGATGTCGTAGTTCCTTCCGGTATCCGGCAAGAACTACGACATCGACGGCGATGGGGTGCGTACGATCCCGCGATGGGCAGGCTGGCGGTGATCCTGGGAAGCAACGCGCTGGGGCCGGAAGGCGGAGAGATCGCGGCGGCGGCGGCCGAGCACGGGGCGGCGATCGTGCAACGCCACGACAGCAGCGAGGACTACGTGCTGCCGCACCAGATCGACCACGCCGCGAACCTGCGGCCGCTCGCCGAGCAGGGCTGCGACCGGGTGCTGGCAATCGCCTCGGTCGGTTCGCTGAAGGCCGAGCTGCCGGTCGGCAGCCTCGTCTGTCCCGACGACTTCGTCGCCCTCCACCTCGGGCTCTCGATATTTGCCGACCAGCGTGCCCACACCGCGCCCGCCTTCGACGCCCGTTGGCGCGCGGAAGTGATCGAGGCCTGGGCTGCCGGCGGCACCACGCCGCACGACGGCGGCGTCTATTGGCAGACGATCGGGCCCCGCTTCGAGACCCCGGCCGAGATCAGGATGATCGCCGCACACGCCGACGTGGTCGGGATGACGGTCGCCTCCGAGTGCATCGTCGCCGGCGAGCTCGGCCTCGACTACGCGGCGCTCTGCATGGTCGACAACCTCGCCAACGGGCTCGCCGAGGGCGGGCTCAGCGTCGCCGAGGTGGAAGCCGACCGCCTCGTCAACGCGACCGTGCTGCGCGAGGGCCTGGCGGCGGTGCTGCCGCGGCTCGGGGCGGTCGGCCGGTGAGTGGCGGGATAGTCGCTATATGAACGACCCGCGCGCCAATCTCACGGTCAGCGGTGCATTGCTCGACGGCGAGATGGTCGGGGTGCGCTGCGTCGATGGGGTGATCGAGGCGATCGGCCCCGAGGTCGCCGCCGCGCCGGGAGAGGAGGCCGTCGAGGCGAACGGCGGCCATCTGGTGGCGCCGCTCGTCAACGGCCACACCCACGCGGCGATGACCCTCTTCCGCGGCAGCGCCGGCGACCTGCCGCTGATGCCGTGGCTACAGGAACGGATCTGGCCGGTCGAGGCAAAGCTCGAGGCCGAGGACGTCTACTGGGGCGCCCGCCTCGCCTGCGCGGAGATGCTCCGCACCGGCACCACGCGCTTCTGGGACATGTACTGGCACCCCGAGGCGACGGCGCGGGCGGTGGCCGACGCCGGGATCCGGGCCACGATCGGGGCGCCGCTGTTCGACCACGGTCGCAGCGCCGAGGAGATGCGGCGCTCGGCGCTGGCGAGCCTCGACCACCTCTCCGGCCTCGGCCCGGCGGTCTCCCCCGCGCTCGCCCCGCACTCGATCTACATGGTCAGCGAGGAGTCGCTGCGCTGGATCGCCGCGCTCGGCGCCGAGCGCGAGGTCCCGATCCAGATCCACCTCTCCGAGACGCAACAGGAGGTCGAAGACTGCATCGCTGCCCACGGCGAGCGCCCCGCCTTCTACCTCGACCGGCTGGGGATGCTGAACGAGCGCACCGTGCTCGCCCACGGCGTCTGGCTCGATCCCGAGGAGCTGGCGTTGGTCGGCGAGCGCGGTGCCACCGTCGTCACCAACCCGGTGGCCAACATGAAGCTCGCCGTCGGCGGCGTCTTCCCGCACCCGCCGGCGCGGGCCGCCGGGGTCGCCGTCGGGCTCGGGACCGACGGCGCCGGCTCCAACGACTCGCTCGACCTCTTCGCCGACCTCAAGGCCTTCGCGCTGATCCAGAAGCACGCCGCCGCCGACCCGACCGCGATCGACGCCGCCGAGGCCTGGGCCGTCGCCAGCGGCGCCCGGGCACCGCTGCTCGGCGCTGGCGAGCCGCTGCGCCCCGGCGCCGTCGCCGACTTCCTGCTGCTGTCGCCCGACGCCCCCGAGCTCGGGATCGGCGAGCTCACCGCCGACCTGGTCTACGCCGCCGCCGGTTCGGTGGTCGACACCACGGTGGTCGGCGGCCGCGTGCTGATGCGCGGCGGCGAGCTGCCGTGGCTGGGTGAGATCGTTGCCCGCGCCGGCGAGCGAGCGCGGCGGCTCGGCTTGTGAACCGCCGCGTAGGCATTCCTGCGTAAGCCGGGCCGCGGCGGGGTATAGGCTCGGTTCCAGTGCCCACCGGCGAGGCCGCCACCGACATACAGCCGCATTCCGGAGCCTCTTCGGTCAGCTACGTGGGTGCGACGAAACGGTACGGCGACTCCGAGCTGGCGGCCGTTGACGACCTCACCCTCGAAGTCCCCGCCGGTGAGATCTGCGTCCTCGTCGGTCCCTCCGGCTGCGGCAAGACGACGGCCATGCGGATGGTCAACCGCACCGTTGAGATGAGCGCCGGCGACATCCTCGTCGGCGGCGAGTCGGTCCGCAGCAAGGACGCCGCTCAGCTGCGGCGCGAGATCGGCTACGTGATCCAGCAGATCGGCCTCTTCCCCCACCGCACGATCACCGAGAACATCGGCACGGTGCCACAGCTGCTGGGCTGGAAGAGGGACCGGATCCGGGCTCGATCGGCCGAGCTGCTGGCGCTGGTCGGGCTCGATCCCGACCTCGGCGACCGCTACCCGGCGCAGCTCTCCGGCGGCCAGCAGCAGCGCGTCGGCGTCGCCCGGGCGCTCGTCGCCGACCCGCTGGTGATGCTGATGGACGAGCCCTTCGGGGCGATCGACCCGATCAACCGCGAGCGCCTGCAGAACGAGTTCCTGCGCCTGCAGGCCCAGGTCCGCAAGACCGTCCTCTTCGTCACCCACGACATCGACGAGGCGATCAAGATGGGCGACCGGATCGCGGTGATGCGCGAGGGCGGCCGGGTCGAGCAGTACGCGACCCCGGCCGAGCTGCTGATGGCGCCCGCCAACGAGTTCGTCGAGGACTTCGTCGGCGCCGACCGGGCGCTGAAGCGGCTGGCGCTGATGCGGGTCTCCGACATCGACCTCTGGGAGGCGCCGCTGGCCACCGTCGGCCAGCCCACCGCCGAGCTGCGGGCGAAGCTCGACGCCCCCGACGTCGAGGTGCCCTACCCGCTGCTGGTCGACGACCAGCGCCGGCCGCTGGGCTGGCTCTCCGAGCGCGACCTCGCCGCGCCGACCGTGCCCGAGCGGCCCGACTCGCCGCTGGGGCCGGTACTTGACCGCGATGACGTGATGCGCGACGCCCTCGCCGACATGCTCCAGGGCGGCGCCCAATACGCGGCGGTGACCGACGCCGGCGGCGCCGTCGTCGGTGTGCTCTCGGTCGAGATCATCTCCGAGTTCCTGGTCTCGTCGGCGGCGAAGGTCGACGAGCACCCGGCGGTGGAGCGCCCGCTCGGCGCCGAGGGCTCCGATGACTAGCCCGACGGTCTTCGCGGCGGTCGGCGAAGTCGGCAAAGACTTCTTCAAAGAAAGGACGACCGACACGCTCCCCTGCCAGTCGACCGACAAGCTCTTCTGCTGGGACTGGGCGCGGGAAAACTTCGACCGCTACGAGACGCCGCTGCGCCAGCACGTCGAACTGGTGCTGATCTCGGTCGCGATCGGCTTCGCGATTGCCTTCGCGCTGGCCCTGCTGTCGCACCGCCACCGCTGGCTGCGGCCGCCCTTCCTGTTGGGCACGGGCGTCCTTTACACGATCCCCAGCATCGCCTTCTTCTTCCTGCTGCTGCCGTTGACCGGCCGCGGCCGCGACACCGCGATCATCGCCCTCAGCGCCTACACGCTGCAGATCATCTACCGCAACACCATCATCGGCCTCGACAACGTCTCCAAATCGGCCGTGGAGGCCGCCCGCGGGATCGGCATGACCGATCGCCAGATCCTCTGGAAGGTGGAGATCCCACTGGCGCGGCCGGAGATCTTCGCCGGACTGCAGATCGCCACCGTCAGCACCGTGGCGATCGCGACCCTGGCCACCTTCGCTCGCGGCGGCGGGCTCGGCGAACCGATCTTCGGCGGCGAACTCGGGATCGACTTCAAGACCAACATCATCATCGCCGGCGGCCTCGCGGTCCTGCTGGCGGCCGCCTTCGGCCTGCTGCTGCTCTGGTTGCAGCGCCTGGTCACCCCATGGCGACGGGTGGAAACGGAATGAGTGGTCTGCTCTCGCAGCTGCCCTTCGCCTCGATCGACGGCGCGATCGAATTCATCTTCGAGCCGCAGTACTCGAACGTCACCGGCGGCAACAAAGTCGGCGGCATCGACAAGGTGGTCGAACTGACGATCAACCAGCTCCAAGTGACCGTGATCTCGCTGGCGATCGCGCTGGCGGTGGCGCTGCCGTTCGCCCTCTACCTCGGCCACAAGCACAAGTTCGAAACCCTGGCGATCGCCTTCGGCAACGCTGGCCGCGGCATCCCCGAGCTGGCCCTAATTGCCTTCATGGCGGCGGCGATCGGCGTCGGACTGCTCAACGTCGCGATCGCGCTGGCGGTGCTGGGGATCCCGCCGATCCTCACCAACACCTTCGTCGGCATCCACCAGGTCGACCGCGCCGCGGTCGACGCCGCGCGCGGGATGGGGATGACCGAGTTCGAGATCCTCCGCAAGGTCGAGATCCCGCTGGCGATCCCGACCCTGATGGGGGGCATCCGCGGCGCCACGATCGCGATCGTCGCCACCGCCACGATCGCCCCCCTGGCGGGGTACGAAACGCTTGGCGACTTCATCATCAACGAAAATGTCTACGGCGAGAACGGAGTGCTGGCGGGGGCGATCCTCGTGGCGCTCTTGGCGCTTGCCCTGGAGCTGGCGCTGGCAGGGATACAGCGCCTGCTCACCTCACCCGGACTCAAGCCGAGGCCGGCGTGAACCAGTCCAAACACACCCAAGGAGGCAACAAGTGAGGTTGAACCAAACGAGGCTGCGAATGGCGATCGCCATGCTCCTCGCGCTCGCATTGACGCTGGCGTTGGCTGCCTGCGGCAGCAGCGACGACAGCAGCAGCGGCTCCACCGAAGCGACGTCAACCGAAGGCGGCGACGAAGGCGGTGGCGCGATCGTCTCCAATCCCGACAACAGCAAAGTCACCCTCACCGTCGGCTCGAAGAACTTCACCGAACAGATCATCCTCGGTGAGATCTACGCGCAGGCGCTGGAAGCGGCCGGATACAAGGTCAAGAAAGACCTCAACCTCGGCTCCGAAACCGTGGCGCTGAAAAACGTCAAAGCGGGCACGATCTCGGGCTATCCGGAGTACGTCAGCACGGCGCTCACCTCGTTCTTCGGCAAGGAACCGGAAGAAGTGCCGGCCGACGCGACCGAAGCCTACGAAGAGGCCAAGGCCGAATTCGAAAAAGAGAACCTGACGGCGTTCCCGCCGACCCCGTTCGCCAGCGCCAACGCGGTCGGGACGACGGTCGCCACGGCTGAAAAATACGGCCTCGAAACCGTCTCCGACCTCGAAGGCGTATCCGAAAAACTGACGCTGTACGGGTCGCCGGAGTGCCGCCAGCGGATCGACTGCCTGGCCGGGCTGGAAAAACTCTACGGGCTGAAATTCAAGAAGTTCACGCCCGTCGACATCGGCCTCCGCTACACGGTCCTGGACAAGGGCCAGAACAATCTCTCGATCCTCTTCACCACCGACCCGCAGCTGGCGGCGGAGAGCGACAAATACGTGATCCTCGAAGACGACAAGAAGGTCTTCCCGGCCGGCAACGTGATCTGGGTTACTACGCCGAAGGTCGTCGAAGAAGCGGGACCGGACTACGAAAAGACGATCGTCCAGGTGCAGGAAGGCCTGAACCTCGAAGTTGTCCAGGAGCTCGGCGCCAGGGTCGAACTCGAAAAAGAACCGGCCGCGAGAGTTGCGGCGGAATACCTCGAAGCGGCCGGCTACACCGGCTAACCACCCGCCGACGGGCCGATTTCGGGACCATGCGTCCCGAAATCGGCCCGTCGGCCCCGTTTTAGGCGGCGACGAGGGCGCGCTCGCGGAGGCGGGCGAAGGAGATGTGGGCGGCCCAGGCGGCGCTGACGCCGGCGACGCCGGCGAGTAGCAGGGCCGCGCGGGGGTCGTAGGCCTGGGAGAGCCAGCCGACCAGGGGGGCGCCGATCGGCGTCGAGCCGAGGAAGACGACCGAGTAGAGCGCCATCACCCGGCCCCGCATCTCCGGCTCGACCAGCAGCTGCAGGGAGGAGTTGATCGTTGCCGCGAAGGTGACCGCGGCGCCGCCGAGCACGACCAGCAGCGGGATCTCCAGGGCCAGCGTCGGCATCGCCGCCGCGAGCAGCGCCGAGACGCCGAAGGCGAGGGCGCCGCCGGCAATCAGGCGCGGGCCGGTGCGGCCGTGGGCGCCGTTGATCAGGGCGCCGGCGATCGAGCCGACCGCCATCGCCGAGACCAGGGCGCCGTAGGCCATCGCGCCGCCGTCGAAGCTGAATTTGGCCAGCAGCGGCAGCACCACCTGGAAGTTGAAGCCGAGCGTCCCGACCAGCGCCATCAGCGCCAATGGCACCGCCAGTTCCGGGGTACGGGCGACGTAGCGCAGGCCGGCGCGGATCGCGCCGCGTTCGCGGGCGGCGACCGGCGGCTCCTGCAGACGCTTCGGGTCCATGCCCAGCAGAGCGAGGATCATCGCCACGAAGGTCAGTGCGTTGATTGCGAAACAGGGGACGACGCCGACGGTGGCGATCAGGATCCCGGCGACCGCGGGGCCGACGATCCGCGCCGCCTGAACGATGACGCTGTTGAGGCTGACCGCGTTGACGACCCGGTCGGGGCCGACCATCTCGATCACGAAGCTCTGCCGGGTCGGGTTGTCGACCGCGTTGACGAGGCCCATCAGGAAGACGCCGAGGAAGACCATCCAGGGGACGACGACGCCAGTGGCGGTGACGGTGAGAAGGCCGACGGCGGGGATCACCATCAGGGTCTGGGTGATCAGCAGCAGCCGCCGCTTCGACATCCGGTCGGCGATCAGCCCACCCCAGGCGCCGAAGAGCAGCATCGGCAGGAACTGCAGCGCCGTGGTGAGGCCGACGAGGATGCCGCTGTCGGTGAGACTGAGCACGACCCAGACCGCGGCGACGGTCTGCATCCAGGTGCCCGAGAGGGAGATCAGCTGGCCGGCGAAGTAGCGGCGGTAGTTGGGAACCTCGAGCGAGTTGAAGGATCGGCGCAGGTGGTACCTCATGAAGCGGGCTCGCGCCCGACCCGCGGCTCCCCCTCTCGGATCCGGTCGAGGATCTCGGCGGCCCGCCCCAGCGTCTCCACGTCCTCGGCCGAGAGGTCGCGCATGCGTCGCGCCAGGTAGGCGTTCTTGCGGCTGCGCAGGCGGCGCAGGCGCTCGCGGCCGGCAGCGTTGATGGCGATCAAGGCGCTGCGGCCGTCGGCCGGGTCGGGCGTGCGCTCGATCAGGCCCTCCCGCTCCAGACAACCCAGCGTGCGCGTCATCGTCGGGCGTTTGACCCGCTCGATGTCGGCCAGCTCGCTCGGCGTCAATGGCCCGAAGCGGTCGATCGAGGCCAGCGTCGCGGTCGAGGTCGGGGTCAGGCCACCCGCCTCCCCGGCCGCCTCCTGGCGCAGGCGCCGGGCGGTGCGGACGATCGCCATCCGCAGCTGTGCGGCGGAGTCGGTGAGGGTGTTGGTGGGCTTCGTGTCCATTGATTAGCTCTGGTAATTAGTTTAGCGAATCAATTTCGGAAAGGCAAGCGCGAGGCCGGCGATCGCCGGCCTCGTCACCCTTCCGAACGCCCCGACGCCCAGCTAGGCGGCGTAGCGCTTTTCGGAGCGGGCCCGCGCCTTCGCCGCCTCGACCTCGCGGTCCTTCGGCGGCGCCGCGCTGACCAGCCGGTCGAGCAGCGTCCGCGTCGTCGCGGCGATCTCCTCGACGGCTTCTTGGAACGCCTCGGCGTTCGCCTGGGATGGCTTGGTCGAGCCGCTGATCTTGCGCACGTACTGCAGGGCCGAGGCCTGGACCTCGTCCTCGCTCGCGGGTGGATCGAAATTGTGGAGGGTCCTGATGTTTCTGCACATGCCTCGATCTTAAACCGGCCGCTAGAGCCGACGGGACCCATGTGAAATCCTGCCCCGATGACCGATCCCGCGGAGGCTCGCGACAAACGCTGGATCGCGCTGATCCTGCTCTGCGCGGCGCAGTTCGTGGTCGTCCTCGACGCCTCGATCGTCAACGTCGCTTTGCCGACGATCGGCGAGGCGCTCAACTTCACCGAGAGCCAGCTGCCCTGGGTCGTCAACGCCTACGTGCTGACCTTCGGCGGCTTCCTGCTGCTGGGCGGGCGGCTGGCAGACCTGCTCGGGCGGCGACGCATCTTCATGGCCGGGCTGATCCTCTTCGCGATCGCCTCGCTGTTCGGCGGCCTCGCGACCAACTCCGGCCAGCTGATCGCCGCCCGCGCCGTCCAGGGCCTCGGCGGCGCGCTGCTCTCCCCCGCCGCGCTCTCGATCGTCGCCACCACCTTCAGGGACGGCGCCGAGCGCAACAAAGCGCTGGGAATCTGGGGCGCGGTGGCCGGCTCCGGCGGCGCCGCCGGCGTCCTGCTCGGCGGCGTCCTCACCGACGGCCTCGGCTGGGAGTGGGTGCTCTGGGTCAACGTCCCGATCGGGATCGCCGCGGCGGCAATCGCGCCCAGCCTGATCGCCGAAAGCCGCGACGAGAACGAGGTGCGCCACTTCGACGTCGCCGGCGCGCTGACGATCACGGTCGGGCTCTCGGCCTTCGTCTTCGCCCTCGTCGACGCCAACGAGGTCGGCTGGGGCTCGACCCAGACGATCCTCACCCTGCTCGGCGCGGCGGTGATGCTGGCTGCCTTCGTCGTGATCGAGACCCGCTCGCGGGCGCCGCTGGTGCCGTTCTCGATCTTCCGCATCCGCACGATCACCGGCGCCAACGTCGTCGGCCTGCTGGTCGGCGCCTCGCTGTTCTCGATGTTCTTCTTCATCTCGCTCTACATGCAGCAGGTGCTCGGCTACAGCGCGATCAAGGCCGGCCTCTCCTACTTGCCGCTGGCGATCTCGATCATCCTCTCGGCCGGCATCGCCTCCCAGCTGGTGACCAAGGTCGGCTTCAAGCCGATCCTCGCCGGTGGCATGGCCTTGATCGCCGCCGGCCTGATCTGGTTCTCCCAGATCTCCGTCGACGGAACCTTCCTCGGCGACATCCTCGGGCCCTCGCTGCTGGCGGCCGTCGGGCTTGGCTTCGCCTTCGTGCCGGTGACGATCGCCGCCGTCTCGGGCATCGAGGATCGCGAGCAGGGCCTCGCCAGCGGCCTGATCAACACCTCCCAGCAGATCGGCGGCGCCCTCGGACTGGCGATCCTCGCCGCCGTCTCCAGCTCGGTCACCGGCAACTCGCTCGACCCCAAGGTGCTGACCGAAGGCTTCCAGGACGCCTTCCTCGTCGGCGCCGCCTTTGCGATCCTCGGCCTACTCGCGACGTTGTTCCTGATCCGCAGCAGCGACAGCAGGGCCCACGTCGAACTGGGTAACGAGGTCGCGGTCGACTAGGGTGGCGTCGTTCCCGCCTCCGCTCGCAATCCGGTTCTGATCCTCGCCCTGCTGCTGCTCGGCCTCGGGATTTTCGGCATCAGCGCCAACAGCCGCGCGGCGAGCGCGGCGGTCGTCCCCGTCGACTCGCCGAGCTGCGGCGCGCTGCAGTACGGCGGCGCCGGCGCGGCCGAAGCGCTGATCGTCTCCGACCTGCCCCTGCAGGGCGACTCGCGCCAGCGCTCCCTGCAGATGAACGACGCGATCCGGCTCGTCCTCGAAGGGACCAACTGGAAAGCCGGTGGGCGCAACGTCGCCTTCCAGGCCTGCGACGACTCGAGCGCCAAGACCGGGCTCTGGACCAAGGCGATCTGCCAGGCCAACGCCAGGGCCTACGCCGCCAACCCGAGCGTCCTCGGCGTGATCGGCACCTACAACTCCGGCTGCGCCGAGGCGATGATCCCGATCCTCGGCAAGGCGCCGAACGGCGGCCTGGCGATGATCTCGCCCGGCAACACCCTGATCTGCCTGACCCAGTCGAGCCCGAGCTGCGGCAGCGGCGAGCCGGGCAGCCTCTACCCGCAGCGCCGCAACTACGCCCGGGTCGTCCCCAACGACGCCTACCAGGGCGCCGGCCTGGCGAGCTTCGCCAAGCAGCAGGGGATCGAGACTGTCTTCATCCTCTACGCCGCGGGCGACCCAACAAGCCTCGGCCAGGCGAAGACCTTCCGCGGCGCCGCCGGCAAGCTCGGCATCGGGATCCAGGGCTTCCGCTCCTGGAACCCCAAAGCCTCCAGCTACACGGGCCTGATGCGAACCGTTGCCGAGCACTCCTCCGACGCGGTGCTGCTGGCCGGCCTGACCGAAGAGAACGGCGCTCGTCTGATCAAGGACAAGGTCGCGGTCCTCGGTCCCAACGACGGCGCGATAAAGCTGCTGGCGCCCGACGGCTTCGCGCAGCAGTCGACAATCGACCTGGCCGGCTCGGCCTCGCGGGGAATGTTCGTCAGCGTCCCCGGGCTGGTCCCCCAGGACCTGACCGGGCCCGGCAAGCAGCTGGTCTCCGAACTGAAGCAGGAGGTCAGCGGCCCGGTCGAACTCTTCGCGCCCTACGCGGGGCAGGCCGCCAGCGTGCTGCTCGGGGCAATCGGCAAGAGCGGCGAACGCGCCGGCGTGATCGACGCGGTCCGCACGACCAAGGTCCGCAACGGCATCACCGGCAGCTTCGACATCCTCTCCAGCGGCGACCCCAGCATCGGGCCGATCACGATCTCGGTCGCCAAGAGCACCTTCGTGCCTAAGCGCGTCGTCAAGCCTGGCCAGAACCTGGTCAAGGCCGCCCGCCAGGGCTGAGGTAGGCACAGGCGCTCCGGCGTCGAATCAGTCGCGGTGAGCTCTGCCACCGCAGCGACGCCCGTCCACTACCCGCCGGGGATGGACGCCCGCAGCACCCGGGTCGCCGCCCGGCTGAACACGCCGATGCTGATCGCGGCGGCGCTGACCCTGCCGACTGTGGCGATCACCGAGTCGCAACCCGGGGGCACGTTGGAGGCGGTCGCCCACGCCCTCAACTGGGTCACCTGGATCGCCTTCCTGGTCGAGTTCGTGGTGATGCTCTCGGTCGTCCCCAACCGCTGGACCTGGCTCAAGCACCACCCGCTCGACTTCGTGATCGTCTTCCTGACGCCGCCGGTGCTGCCGGCCGGGCTGCAGAGCCTGCGGGTGCTGCGCCTGCTTCGGCTCCTGCGGCTGCTGCGACTGGCCCAGCTCTCGCGCGAGGCCTTCTCGCTGGAGGGCGTCCGCTACGCGGCGCTGCTGGCGCTGCTGTCCGCGATCGGCGGCGCCGCCCTGTTCGGCGCCTTCGAGCACAGCAACCAGCACCTCACCTTCTGGGAGGACCTGTACTGGGCGATCACGACGATGACGACGCTGGGGTCCGGGATCGAGGCGACGACCACCGGCGGCCAGATCATCTCCGTCGTCGTGCTCCTGGTCGGGATCGGCTTCGTGGCGCTGCTGACCGGCTCTTTCGCCCAGCGCTTCTTGGCGCCCCAGCTGGCCGCAGTCGAGGAAGAGCTGGAGGAGGAGCAGCTCAGCGCCGAGGAGGTAGCGCTGCGCGAACTGCGCAGCGTCCAGGAACAGCTGCAGGCGCTCGAGATCGCGGTGCAGCGGATGGTCGGCCAGCGCGGCGGTTAGCGCGGTGCTCGCGTCAGTCCTCGTCCTGCTCCTCGGCGATCTTCGCCTCCAGTTCCGCCATCACGTCGGGGTCGCGCAGCGTCGTCACGTCGCCCAGCGCCCGTCCCTCGGCGATGTCGCGCAGGAGGCGGCGCATGATCTTGCCGGAGCGCGTCTTCGGCAGGTCGTCGGCCCAGACGATCCGCTTCGGGCGGGCGAATTTGCCGATCCGCTTGGCGACCTCGGCGCGGATGCCCTCGACCAGCTCGTCAGAGGGCTCAGTGCCGCCGCGCAGGGTGACGAAGGCGCAGATCGCCTGGCCGGTGTCCTCGTCGGACTGGCCGATCACCGCCGCCTCGGCGACGGCGGGATGGGCGACGATCGCCGACTCGACCTCGGCCGTCGAGAGCCGGTGCCCGGAGACGTTGGCGACGTCGTCGATGCGGCCGATCACCCAGTAGTAGCCGTCGCCGTCGCGGCGGGCGGCGTCGCCGACCAGGTAGCGCTCGGAGCCGAAGCGCGAGAAGTAGGTCTCGACGAAGCGCTCGTCCTCCTTGAAGAGCCCGCGCAGCATCGAGGGCCAGGGCCGCTCGAGGACCAGCAACCCCTGTCCCTCGTCGATCGGCTCGCCCTCGGACTCGTCGACGACCTCGGCCTCGACGCCGGGGAACGGCGTCGTCGCCGAGCCCGGCTTGGTCGTGGTGATCCCGGGCAGCGGCGTGATCATGATCGCGCCGGTCTCCGTCTGCCACCAGGTGTCGACGATCGGGCAGCGCTCGGCGCCGATCACCTTGTGGTACCAGAGCCAGGCCTTGGGATTGATCGGCTCGCCGACCGAACCCAGCAGGCGCAGCGAGGAGAGGTCGAACTTGGCGGGGATCTCGGCCCCCCACTTGATGAAGGTGCGGATCGCGGTCGGCGCCGCGTAGAGGATCGTCGCCTTGTAGCGCTCGATCAGCTCCCACCAGATCCCCTGGTGGGGATAGTCGGGCGCCCCCTCCCACATCACCGAGGTGGCGCCGTTGGCGAGCGGGCCGTAGACGATGTAGGAGTGGCCGGTGACCCAGCCGACGTCGGCCGCGCACCAGTAGACGTCGGACTCGGGCTTGAGGTCGAAGACGTAGCGGTGGGTGGCGGTGACGCCGGTCAGGTAGCCGCCGGTGGTGTGGAGGATCCCCTTCGGCTTCGCGGTCGAGCCGGAGGTGTAGAGGATGAAGAGCGGGTGCTCGGCCTCCATCGGCTCCGCCGGGCACTCGGGGTCGGCGGCGGCGAGGATCTCGTCGTAGAAGACATCGCGGCCGTCGGTCATCGGGCAGTCGATCCCGGTATGGCGGACGACGACGATCGTCTCCAGGCTCCCGAGGTCGCCGAGGTGCTCGTCGACGGCGGGCTTGATCGGCGCCGTCTTGCCCTTGCGCCGGGCGCCGTCGACGGTGACCAGCGCCTTCGCCTCGGAGAACTCCATCCGCTCGCGCACCGACTCGGCCGAGAAGCCGCCGAAGACGACGTTGTGGGGGGCGCCGATGCGGGCACAGGCGAGCATCGCGACGACGACCTCGGGGATCATCGGCAGGTAGATCCCGACCACGTCGCCCTTCTCGACCCCCTGGTCGCGGAGCGCGTTGGCGAAGCGCTGGACGTCGCGGTGCAGGTCGGCGTAAGTGACGTCGCGCTCCTCCCCTTCCTCACCACGCCAGTGATAGGCGACCCGCTCACCGTTGCCGGCCTCGACGTGGCGGTCGAGGCAGTTGGCGGAAGCATTCAGACGCCCGTCCTCGAACCACTTGTAAAAGGGCGGGTTGGAGTCATCGAGGCCCTGGCTGGGCTCGGTCTCCCAGTCGAGCAGCTCCTTCGCCTGTGCCGTCCACCACGCCTCGGGATCGGCCGCGGCCTCCTCATAAATCGAGGGATCGCTCCAGAGCGCCTTCTCGCGAAACGCCTGCGGCGGCTCAAAGCGCTCGACCTCGAGCAGAGCCTCGATCTCCTGCTCCAAACCCATTGATCGAAACCTACCTGAGCGTGGGGGCGGGGAGAGCCGCGGCGCCTGTCGACTTTGTTCCTACGTGTGGAACAAAGTCGACAAGGGCGAGAGGGAGATCGCAAAAACTGCAGATGGGCAGCATGGGGTGATCACCGCGGCGCAGTTAGGCGCCCTCGGCCTGTCGCGGACGTCGATCTCTCGCTGGACCGATGGCGGTCGGCTGCACCGCATCCACCGCGGCGTCTACGCGGTCGGCCGCCGCGGCTTGAGCCCACACGGACGCTGGATGGCCGCCGTCCTCGCCTGCGGAGAGGGTGCTGTTCTAAGTCACACCAGCGCTGCGGTCCTTTGGCGGCTCCTCAAACCTTTCCGCGGGCCGATCCACGTCTCCTCACCCAGCCCCAACGGCCGGTCCCGTCGATCCGGCATCGTCCTCCACCGCAGTCCTTCTTTCGCGGCGGACGCTCATCCGCTCCAAGTCACGAGCCGAGAAAGCATCCCCGTCACCGTCCCGCAGCGCACGATCGACGACCTGCGCGGCGTGGTCCCGCCCTACCTCGTCCGTCGCGCGATCCGCCAGGCGGAGCTCGCCGGGCTGCATCTCGATGACGCCACTTCATCCCAAACGCGCGGCACCCGCTCCGATCTCGAGCTCGCTTTCCTGCGCTTCTGCGCTCGCCACGCGATCCCCGCTCCGCAGGTCAACGTCAAGGTCGGCCGCTGGACCGTCGACTTCCTTTGGCCCAAGCAGTGGGTCGCGGTCGAGACCGACTTCTTCGACTACCACCGGGGTTCGGTCGCCTTTGAGGACGACCACCAACGCGAGCTCGACCTGCGCCGCCGGGGATTCACCGTCCGCCGCTTCACCGGAGCCCAGATCCGCAACCACCCAGCCCTGGTAGTTGCTGATTTGGGCGAAGTCCTGGGAGGCGAAACCGACCCTGGGTAGTTTGCCGCGCCGCCTAGTACCCGGGGGGGTGTCTGACGACGAAGCCTTCGGTCGAGCTCGTCGGCGCGGAGTGCCAGCGGGGGCCGGGGCCGCCGACGGTGTCGAAGGCGAGGCCGGCGATGATCATCCAGGTGTGGCCGGCGTTGGCGTAGACGGTGATCCACTTGCCCGCGCCCGGTTCGCCCCAGCTCTCCAGCCCGGTCGAGTCGAGCGGGCTTTCGAGGAAGCCGCCGCCGTGCAGGGCGTAGCTGACCGCGCCCGAGCAGTCGTAGCCGGACGATTCGAAGGAGCCGTGGCCGCCGCCCCAGATGTAGGGGGTCGAGGCGATCGCGTTGGCGGCGGCGATCGCGGACTTGACGGCGTCCGGCGCGTTGGCCGGGGCGCTCGCTTCGCTTTCGCTGATGAAGCCGGCGCTTTCGCCCGGGTTCAGCGGCGCCGGCACGGAGGCGCCAGCAGGCAGCGGGGCGCCTTCTTTGGCGATCTGCTGGGAGATCGAGGCGAGGTTGTCGTTGAGCGCTTCTTCTTCGGACTCGAGTGCGGCCATCGAGGCCCGGCGTTCAGCCTGGGCGACCTGGAGGTCGGCGAAGCGCGCCTCGGCTTCGGCGGAGCGCGCGGCGACTTCCTGCTCGATCGCGGCGATCGAGTCGCGCGCCTCTTCGACCTTGGCGCGGTTGTCGGTGAGGCGGGCGACGGCGTTGGTGACTTCGTCGCGCAGCGTCTTTACCCGCTCGACGACCGAGTCGTCGTAGCTCTGGATCCGGTTCATGTATTCGGTCTGTGCCGAGAGCTCCGACCAGTCTTCGGATTCGAGGATCGCGTTGACGACGCTCGGCGAGCCGGTCTCGTAGATCGCCACCAGGCGGTCGCGCAGGATCCCGAGCGCGCGCGCCAGCTGCTCACGGACTTCTTCGAGGTGGTCCTTTTCGTTTTCGAGCGCGGCGGTGGCGCGATCGAGCTGTTCCTGTTTGGCCGCCAGTTCGGCCTCGACGGCGGCCAGTTCCTGGCGCAGCGCGGAGACTTCGCCGATCATCGAGTCGATCGCCTTGTTCTGTGCGGCGAGCGTTTCCGCCAGCGAGCTCTGGTCGGCGCGCACGCCTTCCAGCTGGCCCTGGGTGGCGTCGTACTTTTCCTGCGGCGTCTTCGCCGGCGCGCTCGCCTCCAGCGAGATCGCCAGCGTGCAGAGAGCCGTGAGGAAGAGCGCGGCAAAGAGCAGCGCCCGGCGCTTGGCGCCCGGATGTGAACTCGAGGTCAGCAGGGCCGCGCAGGCTAGCGGAGTCACCTGAAGATTGTGAGGAGTTGCTAATAACCTGCAACTTCCCTTGCAAATCGGCACCTTCTGGAGGAATCGGAAGGGCCGTGTCGAGGCTCCAGGGACGGCCCGCAGGCCGCCCCTGGGCTCGATTCGAAGCGGTTAGGCGAGCAGCTTGGCCTTCGCCGCGTCGAACTCCTCGGCGCTGAGGGCGCCCTTTTCCTTCAGATCGTTGAGTTTGTGGAGTTCATCGGCCGGCGAGACATGAGCCTGCGTCCGGACGTATTCGTCGAAATGCTTTTTGGTGTCGGCCTGGGCTTTGATCGTTCGGTCCCGCATCCCGCTGCCGCGAGCGATCAGGTAGATCAACGCGGTTAGGAACGGGATGAAGACCAAGAACAGGACCCAGGCTGCCTTTGCCCAGCCGGAGAGCTCGTGGTCGCGGAAGAGATCGGACAGGATCGTGATCAGGATCCAGATCCAGACCACGAAGAAGAAGATCTCCAGGGCGATGAGGAGGAGTTCCCCAAAGCTGATGTCAGCGAACGGCAAGGTGCTTCCTTTCGGTCAGGTCATGCGGTGGCGGCACGAGGCCGGGATTCGATAGGGCACGCTATCCGGCGGCGAGGCGCCAGGCAAACAGCACCGCCGCGACCGTGGTGGCCAGATTAAGGCTGGAGACGCCGGCCCGCATCGGGATCGCCAGGCGCGCGTCGGCGCGGGCGAGCAGCTCCTCGCTGAGCCCGTGGCGCTCGGTGCCGAAAGCGAGGACCGAGCGGGCCGGCAGCCGGCCGGGATCGATGTCCTCCCCGTCCGGGTCGATCGCCAGCAACGGCCGCCCGCCGAGGTCGGGCAGCGTCCGCACCGCCGCCACCGGCAGCGCGAACTGCAGGCCGGCGCCGCCGCGCACGGCGTCGGGTCCCCAGGGGTCGTTGTCGCCGGTGGTGAGGACGGCGGCGGCGTCGGCGGCCGCCGCGACCCGGACACAGGCGCCCATGTTGCCCATGTTGCGCGGCTGCTCGAGCAGGACCACTGGCGCCGGCCGCAGGTCGGCCAGGATCGCGGCGACGTCGACCGCGGGACGGCGGGCGATCGCGACGACGCCGGTCGGCGGCGGCTGCGGAACCAGCGCCGCCAGCGTGCCGGGC
>JAENWU010000134.1 GCA_016649905.1 Thermoleophilia bacterium | reverse complement strand
GGCGAAGAAGGCGGCGCCCCAGGCGGGCAGCCCGAAGCCGGTCGCGGCGATCATCCCGAACGGCTCCTCGTCGGCCGCGGCGAGCTCGACGACCTCGACGTCCGGTGCCCGGAAGCGCGGCGGGTGCGGATCGCGGACGAACTTCATCCAGGCGTAGGCGGGGGAGAAGCCGTTCTCCCGCAACCAATCCTCCACCGCCTCGCTGCCGGGCAGGCCGGGGGAGACGGGGACGTAGGAATCGACGCCCCGCGAGCGCACCCACTCGCAGGCGGCGGCGAGGTGCCCCTCCTCCAGCGCTCCCGGCTCGGTGGCGCCGAGGACGAGGTTCATCATTCCCACCCCTGGCAGGTCGGTCACGACCGAAGCCTGCACCGGCCCGAACCGGCGCAGCTCGACGCCGTGCTCGCGCGCCGCGTCGGCCGGCGTCGATTCCCAGATCTCGCCCCAGAAGCGACGCTCGACCCGGTCCAGCTCGGACGAGTCGAACTCGAAGCCGCCGTCGGTCGTGCGGAGCGCCATTCGCCGCCAGCATAGGCGCGTGGACTCCAACCGCGGAGGCGAATCTGTCAGCCTGGTGACGTGAGCGTCGCCACCGCAAGCGCCACGGCCGCGGACCCGGCAACGGAGGTCCCGCAGGACCAGGTGGTCGTCCTCTTCGGGGCGACCGGGGACCTGGCCAAGCGCAAGCTGCTGCCAGGGATGTTCCACCTCGCGCAGGTGGGGCTGATGCCGGAGCGCTTTCGCATCGTCGGCACCGCCCGCAACGCGATCGAGGTCGACGAGTTCCGCGAGCTGGCGCGTGAGGCGGTCGAGGCCTCGGGCCGGCGCTCGCTCGACGGCGAGGCCTGGCAGCGGTTCGCCGAGTCGCTGCGCTTCGTCGGTGTCGGCGACGGCTTCGCCGGGCTCGGCGAGGAGGTCGACGCCGCGCGTGAGGAGCTGGGCGGCGACCCGGGGCTGCTGTTCTACCTCTCGCTGCCGCCACGGGCGGCGGCTGGGACCGTTGAGCAGATCGGCGAGCTGGGCCTCGGCCGCGGCGCCCGGGTGATCACCGAGAAGCCGTTTGGGACCGACCTCGCCTCGGCCCGCGAGCTGAACTCCTTGCTGCACTCGGTCTTCGACGAGAACTGCATCTACCGGATCGACCACTACCTCGGCCGCGAGGCGGTGCAGAACCTGCTGGCGCTGCGCTTTGCCAACGGCATGTTCGAGCCGGTCTGGAATCGCAACCACATCGACCACATCCAGATCGACATTCCCGAGACGCTCTCGATCGAGATGCGCGGCAGCTTCTACGAGCAGACCGGCGCCTTCCGCGACATGGTCGTCACGCACCTCTTTCAGGTGCTCGGCTTCGTCGCGATGGAGCCGCCGATCTCACTGGAGCCCAAGGCGCTCGGGATCGAGCGCGAGAAGGTCTTCGACTCGATGACGCCGCTCTCGCCCGACGACGTCGTCCGCGGCCAGTACGCCGGCTACCGCGATGAGGAGGGCGTCGCCGAGGACTCCGACACCGAGACCTTCGTCGCGGTCAAGGCGCTGGTCGACAACTGGCGCTGGGAGGGGGTCCCGTTCTACCTGCGCAGCGGCAAGCGGATGGCGCAGAACCGCCACCTGCTGACGGTCGCCTTCAAGCAGCCCCCGCGGCGGATGTTCCCGCTCGACTGCGACCAGATCGCCGAGTCCTTCGGCCACGATCACCTCACCTTCGAGCTCGGCGACCCCGGCAGCATCTCGGCCTCCTTCCTGGCCAAGGTGCCGGGTCCGCGGATGCAGCTCGGCGAGGCACACATGCGCTTCAGCTACGCCGATAACTTCGGTGGCCAGGAGCAGTCGCTCGACCCCTACGAGCGCCTCATCCATGACGTGATGCTGGGCGACCGGACCCTGTTCACCAGCTCCGAGGCGATCGAGCGCCTCTGGGAGATCTCCACGCCGGTGCTCGAGGACCCGCCGGCGGCGATCACGTACGAGCCGGGCTCCTGGGGCCCGGCCGAGTCCGACGCCCTGATCGCCCCCCGCCGCTGGCACCTGCCCTCAGACCACGTCTGAGAACGGAAAAGGGCCCCGGTTAAGGGGCCCCTTGTTTCCGAAGGACGTACCACCAGAGAGTTTGAAGTCGCTGGCTCGTCGGTCCTCGAGCTTTGAAGTTCTAGCGGCCGCAATGAGTGCGACGTCCCTGTAAACACTCGTGGGACAGAAAAGTTGCACTTATCCAATCGGCCGCCGCCCGAGGGACCTTTGGTTGCTCCACCGGTCTGCCGCCTCCCACCGCCTGGCCGCTGCTAGATTCAGCGCCCCGGGGCGTTTAGCTCAGTTGGGAGAGCGCCAGCTCGACAAGCTGGAGGTCACTGGTTCGAGCCCAGTAACGCCCATCCCCCTTACGCGGTGGCCGGCAGTTTCACTTGGGTCAGCGCGGCCGGAGGGAAGGACGCCCGGTACTCGGTCGGGGTCTTATCGAAGGTCCGCTTGAAGCTGGTCGTGAAGGAGCCGACGCTGCTGAGGCCGACCGCCATGCAGATCTCGGCGACCGAGTTGTCGATGGTCCGCAGCAGTGCCGCGGCTCGCTCCAGCCGCCTCGTCAGCAGGTAGCCATGTGGCGAGACGCCGAAGGCGCAGCGGAACTCGCGGCTGAAGTGGGCGCGCGAGAGCCCGGCGGCGCGAGCGAGGTCGTCGACGTCCAGTGGCTCCGCGAAGCGGGCATCGGCCAGGTCCCTGGCGCGGAGCAGATGGCGGGCGGGAGGTACGAACGCCATCTCCGCAGTCTAGGCTCGCGACGTCCTGGGCCTAGGCTTAACCATCGGTCACTTTGGCCGGCGTGCAGACAACGTCTTCCGATTCCACTTCAACTTCGTTTGACGGAATGAGCCGGGCCCACATCTGTATTTCGCAGTTCTGAATGGCGCCAGTGGAGGACCTAAACGGCCACGCGCCCGACCCTTCGAATTCGAGGCGCGTCAGCCTCGAGAGCGCAATCACGGTGCCGCTGTCTGCAGTTTGGTCGGCGTGGGTCTGCATAGCCCGTTTCGCTCGCTGGCGTGAAAGGAGGGGCTGTGCCGCCGTTCGGCATTTGTGCGCAGCCAGGCGGCCGTATGGCTGGCGGTTGCGGGCGCCCACCGCGACGCGGTACTGGCAGGCGACGCGCTGGGCTTCCGATTCGCCATATGCACTGAGACTGCAGTCGACGCGGCGCTCGGCGAGGCGGCGGCAGCCTTCAAAAACCATCGATTGGAGACGGCTGCTGCGTCGGACGATCGTGCCGACGATCTGCTTCGAAATCGATTGAGCCGCCCGCTTACTCAGGTGATAGGGCGGTGGCATCGGTGCCACCGGATCCGATCCACCCCCGGCGGCGTCACCTTCACCTCCGCCACCTCCCGAGGCGCCGTGAGGCAGTTCCTCGCAGGCGACTCCGTCATCGTCGCCATCGAGGTTGTAGGGATCGCCGGGAAGGAGGTATTCCTGCGCTTCCTCCTGCGTGGCAAAGTCGGCGCAGTCGTAGTCGCGCGCCGACGCGCCCGTGGGTAGGAGGAGGACGGCGAGAACCGCCAACAGCCCGACTGCAAAGTGCGATCTTCCAATTCCCAAAGCTGCCTCCCCATGGTGTCACGAAAGTGTGCAGAGCAATCTAAGGAGTTCTTGCAAAACCCGCTGTTGGAAGTGGCGGTACCCGCGCTTGAATTCGCGGGTGTCCTCTAGGCTCGCCGCCTCGTGATCGGGACCTATGCAGCGGTGTTGGCGGTCTGTGGTGCCTCGCTGGCGCTCGGGCAGGCGGCGATCGGGATCTGCGGCGTGCGCCGCTGGTCGTGGCTGGCGCCGGCGGTGGGGTTGGCGCTGCTGGCGGCGATCTGTTGGGCGACGGTGCGGCTGCCGGGGGACGGGGTCGTCCCGGCGATTCTGGTGCCGGTCCTCGTCGTCGCCGCGGTCGCCTATCTCTGGGGACGGGTCGAGGGCGGGGGAGAGGCGCTGCGGGCGGGATGGCCGGTGGCGCTGGGCGCACTGGTCGCAGCCTCGCTGCCGTTCCTCGCCGAGGGCCATTTCGGAATTCTCGGCACCAGCTTCAACCCCGACATGTCCCAACACCTGCTGGCAGCCGACCGGCTCGCCGACGGCCAGGGGTCGCAGCTGCTGCGCCAGGGCTATCCGCTGGGACCGCACGCGGTCGTCGTCGCCCTCAACAAGGGGCTCGGGATCGACCTGGTCCAGGGGTTCAGCGGTCTCACCGTCGCGGTCGCGGTGCTGGCACCGCTGACGGCGCTAACCGCCTTCGCGAAACTGCGGGCGCTGCCGAGGACCGCGGCGGCGCTGGTCGTCGGGCTCGCCTACGTCGTCGCCTCCTACTTCGCCCAGGGTGCCTTCAAGGAGACGATGGAGGCGCTGTTCCTGCTCGGCTTCGTGCTGGCGCTGCGCGGGGCGAAGCGCGAGTGGGCGGGGCTGTCGCTGCGTTTCGTTCCGGCGGCGCTGATCGCCGCCGGCGCCGTCTACGCCTACAGCTTCCCGGGGCTGATCTGGCTCGGCGGCGCCTTCGTCTTCTGGCTGCTCGCCGAGGCGATGGTGGAGCGCCGCCAGCCGCCCTGGCGGCCGCTGCTGCTGGCGCTGCTGCCCTTCGTGGTGCTGATCGCGCCCGAGGTCGGCCGCATGATCGACTTCCACAACTTCGAGACCTTCGACCCCAACGGTCCCGGCCTCGGCAACCTCTTCGGCCAGGTCTCGCCTTTCGAGGCGCTGGGGATCTGGCCCTCCGGGGACTTCCGCCTCGCTCCGGGTGACGGGGCGGTGCCGGCGATCGGCTACTACCTCGGTGCCGCCTTCGCCCTCGTCCTCCTGATCCACGGGATCTGGCGCTGTGCCCGCCGCCGCGAGGTCGCGATCCTCGCCGGCCTCGGTGCCGTCGCCATCGTCTACGTGGCGGGCCGCGCCGGCGGCACGCCATACGCCACCGCCAAGGCGATCGAGATCGCCGCGCCGATCGTGGCGCTGACGATCCTTCTACCGCTGCTCGAGGAAGCCGATTGGCGACTTAGTCAACCCCTGGTTGACAAAACCGCCGATGGCCGGCTTCAGGCGCTCGCCGCCGCCCTCTTTATCGCCGCCGCTGGCGTCTGCTCGCTGCTGGCGCTCGCCAACGCGCCGGTCGGACCGACCTCCTACTCGCCCGCCCTGACCGGTTTCCGCCCGCTGGTCGCCGCCGACTCGACCGTCGTGCTCGCCTCCCGGGAGCTGCTCGCCGACGAACACGGCACCCCCTACATCGCCTGGGAGCTGCGCGGTGGCCGCGTCTGCATCGAGACCGCGGCCGAAGCCGACGGCTCGCCGCCGCCCGGCGTCCGCTTCGTCGTCACCGAAGCTGATCCCAACCTGCCGCCGTTCCCCGGCCTGCGCGTCCGTCGCATCGCCCCGCCGTACGTCCTCTGGGAAGCGGCCGCGCCTCCCAAGGGCAAGAGCCCCTGCCCGCTGATCGCCGTTCGCCAGGCACGCCAGGGCCCGGCGCGCTGAGCGGGCCGCCGCGTACCATGGCCGGCATGGAGGCCGCAACCGACAAGCTCGTCGTCACCCTGCCGGACGGCAAGCCCCTGGAGCTCCCGGTGGGCGCCAGCGGCGCCGACGCGGCGGCGGCGATCGGCCCGGGCCTGGCCAAGGCGGCGCTGGCGATCCGCGTCGACGGCGAGCTGCGCGACCTGGCGGCGCCGCTGCCGGAAAAGGTGGAGGCGGCCCAGATAGGGATCCTCACCGACCGCGACCCCGAGGCGCTGGAGCTGATCCGCCACGACGCCGCCCACGTGATGGCGGAGGCGGTGACGGAGCTCTACCCCGGCACCAAGGTGACGATCGGGCCGCCGATCGATTCCGGCTTCTACTACGACTTCGAGTTCCCGCCCGGCACAAAGATCACCGAAGACGACCTGCCGAGAATCGAGCAGGCGATGCTCGCGCACATCGAGGCCGACGAGCAGTTCGGCCGTCGCGAGATCCCCGTCGCCGAGGCGATCGAGCTGTTCCGCGAGCAGGGCCAGGACTTCAAGGTCGAGCTGATCGAGGACCTCGTCCGCAACGAAGGCGTCGAGACCGTTTCGCTGTACCGAAACGGTCCCTTCGAGGACCTCTGCCGCGGTCCCCACGCGCCCTCGACCGGCCGGATCAAGGCGATCAAGCTGAACTCGGTCGCCGGCGCCTACTGGCGTGGTGACGAGAATCGCGAGAGCCTGACCCGGATCTATGGCACCGCCTTCTTCTCGAAGAAGGACCTGAAGGCGCACCTGGAGCTGATCGAGGAGGCCAAAGCCCGCGATCACCGCCGCCTCGGTCCTCAGCTCGGCATCTTCATGCTGCGCGACGAGGCCCCCGGGATGCCGTTCTGGCTCCCCAACGGCACCACCCTGCTGCGCCTGGTCGAAACGGAGGTCCGCGACCAGCTGCGCAAGCGCGGCTACCAGGAGATCGCCACCCCGCAGGTCCTCGACGAGGCGCTCTGGCACCGCTCCGGGCACTGGGACAACTACAAGGACGACATGTACTTCATGGACGACGGCGATCGTCGCTACGCGCTGCGGCCGATGAACTGCCCAGGCGCCTGCCTCGTCTACGCCGCCGACCGCCACTCCTACCGCGAGCTGCCGCTGCGCCTGGCCGAGTTCGGCCGGGTCTCCCGCAACGAGCGCGAGGGCGTGCTCCACGGCCTGCTGCGGGTCCGCGCCTTCACCCAGGACGACGCCCACGTCTACTGCACCGAGGAGCAGATCACCGGCGAGGTCGCCAGCATCTGCGAGGCGATCGACGAGCTCTACGCGCGCTTCGGCTTCGAGGACATCCAGATCGAGCTCTCGACCCGGCCGGAGAAGTCGATCGGGACCGAGGAGCAGTGGGCGCAGGCCGAGCAGGCGCTGCGCGGCGCCCTCGAGAGCGATGGCCGCGAGTACACGCTCAACCCCGGCGATGGCGCCTTCTACGGCCCCAAGATCGACTTCCACATC
>JAENWU010000034.1 GCA_016649905.1 Thermoleophilia bacterium | reverse complement strand
GGCGTTGCCGTCGATCGTCACCTTGGCGTCGAGCGCGACAACCTCGCGGTCGGCGGTGACGATCAACGGGTTGACCTCGATCAAGTTGGCGTCCTCCTCGGTGGCGACCTCGGCCAGCTTCACCAGCACCTCGGCGGCGGCGTCGAGGGCGTCCTCGGCGAGGCCGGCGTCGGCGACGATCGCGCGCGCCGCAGCGGCGTCGAACTTAACAGTCGGGTCGATGTGGCGTTTGACCAGGGCGTCGGGATCCTCGGCGGCGACCGCCTCGATGTCCATCCCGCCCTTGGCCGAAACCATCGCCAGCAGCTTCTTCTCGCCACGGTCGAGGATCACCGAGGCGTAGTACTCCTCGGCGATGTCGGAGCCGCCCTCGATCCAGACCTGGTCGACCCGGAAGGGGCCCTCGCCGTGCGGACCGACGATGTCCATGCCGAGGATCGCGTCGGCGTACTCGCGCGCCTCGCCGGCGTCCTTGGCGATCTTGATCCCGCCGGCCTTGCCGCGGCCGCCGATCAGCACCTGGGCCTTGATCGCGCAGGGGTAGCCGATCGTCTCGGCGGCGGCGACGGCAGCGTCGACCGTCGTCGCGACCTCGCCACTCGGCACGGCGATGCCGTGCTTGGCGAACAGCTGCTTGCCCTGATACTCGAGGAGGTCCATTTCGGGGGGCGCCGGAGCGCGGTCGCGGACCCTATCCAAGTTCGGCGCTTGCCCGCCCCATCGTGCCCATCCAGGGTAGGTGAAACCCCCAAGCGGGGGGCAATGTCATAATGCCGCGCTCGCAGATGGCCCTTCCAAGTCTCAAAAACATCACCTGGGTAACCACCGATTGCTACGGCACCCTGATCGACTGGGAGAAAGGCATCATCGACGCCTGCAAGAAAGAGGCGGCGAAAGACGGCTTCAGCTTCGATGAGGGGCCCTTCCTGGCCCGCTTCATGGAAGTGCAGGCGGAGATCATGGCCGGTTCCTACGAGCTCTACGCGGAGGTCCTGCGGCGCACGATCGTCAAAGTCGCCGGCGAGCTTGGCTGGGAGGTGGAGCCTTCGCGGGCCCAGTTCCTGCCCAACAGCGTCGCTTACTGGCTGCCCTTCCGCGAGGCCAACGCGGCGATGGACCGGCTCGGGAAAAAGTACGAGATCGGGATCATCTCCAACATCGACGACAAACTTCTCGGCGTCTCGCGCCGCCACCTGCGGACCGAACTCGACCTCGTCGTCACCGCCCAGCAGGTCCGCAGCTACAAGCCGGACCCGGTCCACTTCAAAGAGTGCGCACGCAGGATCGGCGGCAAGAAAGGCTGGCTCCACATCGGCTGCGACTACACGACCGACATCGCTCCGGTGCTGAAAATGAACGTGCCCGTGATCTGGGTGAACCGCCATGGCGAGAAACTGGAAGGGCGCAAAGCCCCCAGCGCCACGGTGAAAAACTTCCGCGAAGCAGCCAAAAAGCTCGGCGCGTCCTGAGCGTCTTCTAGCTTTCAGGGCGCAACTCCGGTGGCAGGCGCCGGTTTCGTCGGTAGTCGTTCGCGATGCCCCTGATGAATAGGTTCGCTCAACCAAGGACTCAATCACGTGCCCTCGCCGGTGCACGGCTCGCCCTCGCCGCAAGCCTGCTGGCGCTCGTAGCCGCGCTCGTCTTCGCCGGTGCCCAGGGGGCCGCCGCCGCGCCGAAGGACGGCACTCGCCAGAACCAGGCAGGCCTGCTGCCCGCTCACGAACGGCCGAACTTCGTCGTCATCCAGACCGACGACCAGACGATCGACAGCCTCTACGCGACCTTTACCCCGCCCGGCGGCCAGCCGGTCGCGGTGATGCCGAACACGCTCTCGCTGATCGCCGAAAAAGGCGTCTCGCTGACCCGCTACTACGTCTCCTACCCACTCTGCTGCCCCTCCCGGGTCAGCCTCCTGACCGGACGCTACGCGCACAACCACAACGTCCGCGGCAACGTCCAGCCCAACGGCGGCTACCTCGGCTTCTCCTTCCGCGGCGCCAACAGCCACAACCTCGCGACCTGGCTGCAGACGGCCGGCTACCGCACCGTCCACATCGGCAAGTTCCTCAACGGCTACGGCGACGAGCCCTACGACAACGGCGCCACGGTCCCGCCCGGCTGGAGCGCCTGGCACACGGTGCTGAAGGCCGACACCGACCACTACTTCTACGGCTACCAGCTCAACAACAACGGCACGATCGAAGGGCCCTACGGCGATTCCGGCAGCTGGGAGACGCGCGAATACAACGAAGAATCGCGCGACGACTTCGGCTGCCCGTTGGCACCGCTGAACGGGCGTCCCTGCCTGTATGAGACCGACGTCTTCAATCGCATCGCCTCCGAAGAGATGCTGGGGACGCCCGAAGGCACCCCCTTCTACGTCCAGCTCGACTACACCGCGCCCCACGGCGACTTCCGCCGCCCCGCCGGCCCCGAGCCCGCGACCCGCCACTACAACTCGTTTGCCGGCGCCCGGCTTCCCCACTCCCGCTCCCAGGGCGTCAACGAGGGCAACGTCGCCGACAAGCCGCGCTTCATCCGCGACGCGCCCTTCCTCTCGCCGACCGAACTCCACACCTACCGCGTCTACTACGAGAAGCAGCTGGAGTCGCTGCGCGCGATCGACGAAGGCGTCAAACAGGTGGTCGACACGCTCGGCGCGATGGGTCGGCTGCGCAACACCTACATCATCTTCACCTCTGACAACGGCTTCTTCTTCGGCGAGCACCGCCTGGTCGGCGGCAAGTTCCTCGCCTACGAGCCGTCCACCCACCTGCCGTTCCTGATGCGCGGCCCGGGGATCAAACCGGGCAGCTCGACCGGCGAGCTGGCGGCGAACATCGACATCGCCCCGACGATCCTCGAACTCGCCAACGCCACCGCCGACAAGAGCATCGACGGCCGCTCGCTGGTCCCCTACGTGACGGACACCAGCCTGCGCACGCGGCGGCCGATCCTCTTCGAGTCCTTCGTCGAGACCAACGACGTCGAGGCCAACGGCGCCGAACCCTCGAAAACGGCCCGTGCCAGCGCCAGCTCCGACGGCGGTGCGACCGCCTCGATCACGGCGCCGCCGAAGGACTACGAGGGGATCCGCCTCGGCGCCTACAAGTACATCGAGTGGCCCTCGGGCGAGAAAGAGCTCTACGACATCACCAAGGACCAGTACGAGCTCAACAACCTCGCCCGCGACGCCAACTACGCGCCGATCCGCAACTTCCTTCACAACCAGCTGCGCGAACTCGAGGACTGCTCCGGCAGCAGCTGCCGCGAAGCGACGCCGAAGATCCCGTTGACCAAGAGGCAGCAGCTGGAGATCAAGCGGCAGAAGGAAAAGGAACAGCGGGAACGCGAACGGGAACAGAAACAGAAAGAACAGAAAAAAGGGCAGAAATAGGGCTTCTGCTGCAGCTCCGTCGTTCTAGAAGCTGAGAGGACTTACTCGATCGTGGCGAGGGTGTCGCCGCTGTTTACGGCCTCGCCCTCTTTGGCGCTCAGGGAGGTCACTTTGCCGGCGCGGTGGGCGGTGATCTCGTTCTCCATCTTCATCGCCTCGATCACGCAGATCAGGTCGCCCTCGGCAACCTCCGCGCCCTCCTCGACGACGACTTTGAAGACGGTGCCCTGCAGGGGCGAGGGAAGCGAAGCGCTGGAAGATCCGGAGGAGCCGCCGGCTTTGCGCTCCCGTTTCGGCGGTTTCCTACCGCCTGCCGCCGCGGCGCCGCCGCCAGCGAGCGCCTCGCCGATCACCTTGACGTCGAAGAGCTTGCCGGAGACCTCGACCTTGTAGTCGCGCGTCACCATCTCAGCGCCATCCTCAGAGGGCTCGGGCGGGGTCACGTCGGCCGGCGCCGTCGACTTCAGCCACTCGGCGTCCTCCATCAGGTCGCGGCAGGTCTCGCCTTTGGCCCACTGCTCGGTGGCGAGAATCGTCTCGTGGAAGGGAATCAGCGTGGTCAGGCCGCCGCAGTCGTATTCAGAGAGCCCGCGTAACATGCGCCGCGTCGCTTTCTCGCGGTCGACGTCCCAGACGATCAGCTTGGCCACCATCGGGTCGTACATCGGCGTCACCTCGGAGCCGCCTTCGACGCCGGAGTCGACGCGCACACCCGGTCCGGAGGGCTCGCGGTAGGAGTCACCGATCGGGCCCGGGGCGGGGGCGAATTTCTTGTGCGCGGCCTCGGCATTGATCCGGCACTCGATCGACCAGCCGCGCAGTTCGACCTCCTCCTGGGCGATCGAGAGCGGTTCGCCGGCGGCGACGAGGATCTGCTCGCGGACGATGTCGACGCCGCTGACCATCTCGGTCACGCAGTGCTCGACCTGGACCCGCGTGTTCATCTCGAGGAAGAAGTACTCGTCGCCGACCTGCATGCCCTCGATCGTGCCGGCGCCGCGGTAGCCGACCGCAGCGGCCGCGTCGGTGGCGATCTTGCCGATCCGCTCGCGCATCTCCTCGTCGACGTGCGGCCCGGGCGCCTCCTCGATCACCTTCTGGTGGCGACGCTGGATCGAGCAGTCGCGCTCGCCGAGGTGGATCACGTTGCCGTGTGAGTCGGCCAACACCTGGACCTCGACGTGGCGCGGGTCCTCGAGGTAGCGCTCGACATAGACGCGGTCGTCGGAGAAGAACTTCTCGCCTTCGCGCGCCGCGCCCTCGAAAGCCTGCTCGAGGTCGTCGGGCGTCATCGCGACGCGGAAGCCCTTGCCGCCACCGCCGCCGGCGGCCTTGCAGGCGACCGGGTAGCCGGCTTCCTCGGCCTGCACCCGGGCGGCGGCAACGTCGGGTGCCGGCTCGATCGCGCCCGGGACGATCGGGACCCCGGCCTCCTGCATGATCTCGCGCGCTTTGGTCTTCGACCCCATCGCTTCGATCGCCTCTGGCGGCGGGCCGACGAAGACGATCTCGGCCTCGGCGCAGGCCCGCGCGAAGTCGGAATTCTCGGCGAGGAAGCCGTAGCCGGGATGGATCGCTTCCGCCCCAGCCTCTTTGGCCGTCTCGATGATCTTCGGAATGTTGAGGTAGCTCTCGGCCGGGACCGCGGGCCCGATCAGGAACGCCTCGTCGGCCTCGCGGACGTGCGGCGCCTCGCGATCGATCTCCGAGTAGACGGCGACCGAGGTGATCCCCATCTCCTTGAGAGTGCGGGCGACGCGGATCGCGATCTCGCCGCGGTTGGCAATCAAGACCTTCTGGAACACGGCGGCGCAGTCTATTTATGCAGGGAGCGCCTTGCTCAGACGCCGCCGCGGACGGTCAGGGGGTCGTGAAGGCGACCGAGACGCAGCCGAATTCGTCGTTGTCGGGAGGCGTGTAGAAACCGGCGAAGACGTTGACGCCGTCTGCGGTCAGGGTCCCCCGCATCAGGCTGTAGGTGACGGTCTTGCCGCCGTTGCTGATCGTCGGCTGGCCGCTCTGGTCGAGGCTGAGCAGGACCGCGCGCTGGTCGGGATAGGCGGTGCCACCGCTGCCCTTGAAGCGGAAGATCGCCCGCGAAGCGGCGCCGTTGATCTCGATCTCGGGGTCGGTGGCCGAAAGGTCGATCCCGTGCCCTTGCCAGCGGAAGGCAACGCTGCCCTGACCGTAGACGCCGGCGCTGCCGGTCGCCCCGCCGGCGGTTCGGATCCGAGCGGGCCCGAGGTCGGGGCTTTCGGTCCACCGCCGGGGAGCAGCGCCGCTCGCCTCAACCTGACCTGGAGAAGCTTGGTTCGCATCTCGGCTCCCTGGCGGAGAACCGCCCGCACCTTGACCGTGGTCGTCCGGCCCGCGAGCTGCTGCAGAGCACCGCCGCCGAACTTGACCCGAACCCACGCCTGGGACCCACCGGCGACCCGCTGCGGTGCGATCACCTTTGCCCAGAAGCCCTGGCCGCCGATCTTCGACCGCACCCGCTTCGGAGTGGAGATCTGACAGGGCAACTCGCCGCAGCGCACCTTGCCGACCGTGACCAGGCCCCTGTCGCCGACGTAGCGCAGCTGGGCCGAGGCCGGAGCGGCGAGCAGGAGGACCAGCAGGGCGACGAGGAGTGGGGTTCGCTTTGCCATCGCGCGGCAAGATAGCAACTTCTATTAGGGCGCCCTAATAGCTGCCCTCTCATACGCTAACCGCCGTGTTGATCGAGCTGCAAAGCCACTCGACGGTCTCCGACGGCCAGCTGGCGCCGGCGCAGGTTGTCGAGGAAGCGGCAAAGGCCGGGGTGACGACGCTGGCCCTGACCGACCACGACGGGGTCGCCGGCGTGCCCGCCGCCGCGGCCGCCGCCGAGCGGCTGGGGATCGAGCTGGTACCGGCGATCGAGATGTCGTGCGTGCACGAGTACGCGGAAGACCTCCACATCTGCGGCTACTGGATCGACCTCGAGACGATGGGGCCGATCTGCGACCGCGCCCAGGAGGAGCGGCGCACCCGCGCTGGCGAGATCGTCGCCAACCTGCGCCGCGAGGGCTTCGACCTCACCCTCGAGGACGCGATCCGCGAGGCCGGCGACGCCGACTCGATCGGCCGTCCTCACATCGCCAAGGCCGCCGGCGCCACGGGCGACCTCGGCCCCTTCTTCGAGGAGTACCTGGTGCCGGGGGCGAAGGCGTTTGTGCCGCGCCGCTGGCCCAGCGCCGCCGAGGCGATCGAGCTGATCCGCGGCGCCGGCGGCGTCGCCGTCGTCGCCCACCCGTACTGGGACATCTCCGACCCGCAGGAGGTCGAGGACCTGATCCGCTCGCTGCGGCCCGACGGTATCGAGACCTACTACCCACCCCACACCCGCGAGCAGACCGCCCACCTGCTCGGCCTCTGCGAGGAGCTCGGCCTGGTCGCGACCGCCTCCTCCGACTACCACGGCCCCACTCACAAGACCTTCGCCGAGTTCGGCGCCTACGACACCTACGGGCTTGGCGAGCCGCAGGTGCCGGCGCGCCCGTAGCCGCCCCCGGCGACAGCGTCAAACGCCTGGAGATCAAGCCGGGAGATAAAGGTGGTGGGCCGCGGCGAGGCGATCGGCAGCGTCTACGAACTCACGACGGCCGCACCGTGATCGTCCGCGAACCGAGGCGGTGCGTGAAGCGATCGACAACCACATCGCGGCGCGGCGCGCCGACAAGGATTTCCAGAAGCGCTTGAAGCGGCGCCTCGAGGAGGACCGTGAGGTCCTCGAACGACTCGCCCGCTGAGCGCTAGCCCAGCAGGGCGAGGATCTGCCGAACCGCGTCCTCAACCTCAGCGTCGGTCCGCAGCTCCGGCTCACTCGGCGCCTCATACGGAGCCCCGACCCCGGTCAGGTTGGTGATCTCCCCGGCCCGCGCCTTCGCGTAGAGCCCCTTGGGGTCGCGCCGCTCGCACTCCGCCAGCGAAGTGTCGACGTGGACCTCGTAGAAGGGGATGCCGGCCTCTTCGTGGGCGGCGCGGACCTTGTCGCGCTCGGCCTTGTAGGGGCTGACCAGGGAGGCGATCGCGATCGTGCCCGCTTCGGCCAGGATCCGCGCCACCTCGCCGACCCGGCGCACGTTCTCGGCTCGGTCCTCCTCGCTGAAGCCGAGGTCGGCGTTGAGGCCGTGGCGGAGGTTGTCGCCGTCGAGCATGAAGGCGGATTGGCCGCTGGAGACCAGGCTGTGCTCGACCGCGGTCGCGATCGTCGACTTGCCCGAGCCCGAGAGGCCGGTCATCCAGATCGTCGCCCCGGCCGTGTCGAGGGCGCCCCAGCGTTCGGCGCGGGCGAGCTTTGAGGGGTGGAAGGTGATGTCCTCGGCGACGATCGAGTGGGTTCCGGTCCCCGGCTCGCCGCCGCTGCCGATGATCATCCCGGCGGCGACGGTGAGGTCGGTGGCGGGGTCGACGAGGATGAAGCTGCCGGTGGTCCGGTTGAGCCGGTACTCGTCGAAGAAGAGCGGCGAGGTGGTGTGGATCGCGATCCGGCCGATGTCGTTGACGTCGAGCGTCTCGGCGTCGAGGTCGCGGTGCAGGGTGTCGACGTCGAGGCGGTAGCGCAGCTCCTCGACCTCGGCGGCGACCCAGCGGGTCGTGTGCTTTAGCTGGTAGGGGGCGCCGGTGCGCAGGGTCGAGGTCTCGTCAAACCAGCAGACCATCGCCTCGAAGCGGCGGTTGGCGTTGGGCTGGTTGGTCGGGCGGCAGATCATGTCGCCGCGGGAGATGTCGAGCTCGTCGTCGAGCAACATCGTCACCGCCATCGGCGGGAAGGCCTGGGCGACCGGCCCGTTGGGGGTGTCGATGCGCGAGATCGTCGAGGTCCGCCGCGAGGGCATCACCATCACTTCGTCGCCCTGCTTGAAGATGCCGCCGACGATCGAGCCGGCGAAGCCGCGGTAGTCGCGGTGCTCGGCTGATTGGGGCCGGATTACCGTCTGCACCGGGAAGCGGTTGTCGAGGAGGTTGCGATCGGAGGCGATGTGGACCTCCTCGAGTTGGCCCAGTAGCGGCTGGCCTTCGAACCAGGGCATGTTGAGCGAGCGCTCGACCACGTTGTCGCCGGCCAGGGCGGAGATCGGCACGAAGCCGAGGTCGGTGATCTCGAGCTTGGCGGCGAAGGCGGTGAAGTCCTCGCGGATCTCGTCGTAGATCGCCTCCTCGTAGTCGACCAGGTCCATTTTGTTCACGCAGAGGACCAGGTGGGGGACCCGCAGTAGTGAGGAGAGCAGCGCGTGGCGGCGGGTCTGTTCGAGCACGCCTTTGCGGGCGTCGACCAGGAGCAGCGCCAGGTTCGCGGTCGAGGCGCCGGTGACCATGTTGCGCGTGTACTGGATGTGGCCGGGGGTGTCGGCGATCACGAACTTGCGCTTCGGCGTCGCGAAGTAGCGGTGGGCGACGTCGATCGTGATCCCCTGCTCGCGCTCGGCCCGCAGGCCGTCGGTCAAAAGCGCCAGGTCGGTCTGCTCGTCGCCGCGCTTTTCGGAGGTGCGCTCGATCGAGGCCATCTGGTCTTCGAAGATCGATTTGGTGTCGTGCAGGAGCCGCCCGATCAGGGTCGACTTGCCGTCGTCGACCGAGCCGGCGGTGGCGATCCGCAGCAGCGAGCTCATTAGAAGTAGCCCTCCTTCTTGCGATCCTCCATCGCCGCTTCGGAGAAGCGGTCGTCGCCGCGGGTTGCACCGCGCTCGGTGATCCGCGAGATCGCGGTCTCGGCGATCACGTCCTCATAGTCGCTCGCCTCCGAGGCGACCGCGCCGGTGGCGGTGGCGTCGCCGACGGTCCGGTAGCGGACCATCCGCCGCTCCGAGTCCGAGCCCTCGGGCAGCGGGAAGAACTCGTTGACGGCCATCAAAAGGCCCTCGACCTCGACCACCTCGCGCTCGTGGGCGAAGTAGATCTGCGGCAGGTCGACCTGCTCGCGCGCCAGGTAGCGCCAGACGTCGAGCTCGGTCCAGTCGGAGATCGGGAAGACGCGGATGTGCTCGCCCTTGCGGTGGCGGCCGTTGTAGAGGCGCCAAAGCTCAGGCCGCTGGTTCTTCGGGTCCCACTGGCCGAATTTGTCGCGGAAGGAGAGGACCCGCTCCTTGGCGCGGGCCTTGTCCTCGTCGCGGCGGCCGCCGCCGAAGACGGCGTCGAAGCCGCCGTTTTGGATCCCTTCCAGCAGGGCGACGGTCTGGTGGCGGTTGCGGCTTTCGAGTTCGTGGGCGACCTTGATCTGGCCGGCGTCGATCAGCTCCTGGACGGAGGCCACCTCGATCCGCAGGCCGAGCTCGGCGACGGTGCGGTCGCGGAACTCGATCACCTCGGGGAAGTTGTGGCCGGTGTCGACGTGCATGATCGGGAACGGGACCGGGGCCGGCGCGAACGCCTTGCGCGCCAGGTGCAACATCAGCACCGAGTCCTTGCCGCCGGAGAAGAGCATCACCGGGTGCTCGAACTCGGCGACGACTTCGCGGATGATGTGGATCGACTCGGCTTCGAGCGTGTCGAGGTCCGACAGCTCGACGGCGGCCGGGCGCACTTTCGTGACCTCCTCCATCACCGATTCAGCCCCTCGACCCGACCTGCCGGGAAGGAGCTAGTTGATCCCGCACTCGGTCTTGCCCGTGCCGACCCAGCGGCCGTCACGCGAGGACGCGCCCGGGCCGACGGGCTGCGTGCAATGGGTGCAGCCGATCGACGGGTAGCCGTGATCGTGGAGCGGGTTGTACGGGAGGTGGTGCTCACGGATGTAGTTCCAAACGTCGCGCTCGCTCCAGGCGGCGAGCGGGTTCAGCTTCCAGAGGCCGAATTTCTTGTCCCAGCCGAACTTCGGCGTCTTGGAACGTGAACTGGAGTCACCGCGGCGAACCCCGGCGACCCAGCAGTCTACGGAAGAAAGCGCCCGCCGCATCGGCTCGACCTTGCGCACTCCGCAGCAGGCGTCGGGGGCGCTCTTCCAGAGCTCGTCGCCGTACTGCTCTGCCTGCTCCTCCAGCGTCAGGTTGTGAAAACGGTCGAACTCGATCCCGAGCGCCTCCGCCAGCTGGTCGCGGGTCTCGTAGGTCTCCTCGAAGAGGACATCGGTGTCGAGGTAGAAGAAGCGCGCCTCGGGGTTGATCGTGCTCGCCATGTGAGCGGTGACCGAGCTCGTTTTCTGGAACGAGCAGGCGATGTAGTGGTCGGAGCCGAAGCTCTCGAACATCCACTCCAGCGCCTGCTGCGCGGTGCGGTCCTCGAGTTCGGCGGCGACCTGCTCGTGGTCGATGTCGGAGATTGTCGGGACGGTTCCCGAGAGGGTGATCGGCGGCGGCTTCATCAGATCGCGCACTCCCCCTCGCCGCGCTCGACTTTGTAGGGGCTGGAGCGGTTCCAGTCGATGAACTGCTGCATCGTCTCGAGGCTGAACTCGGCCGGCAGGGTCAGGTCCTTGACCGCCGCTTCGAAGTTCTCGGCGCCGGTCCGCTCGGCGAAGGCGTTGAACTCCTCGCCCTCGTCGCGCTCGGCCTCGTAGAGACGGATCCAGCGCTCGACCGCCTCGGGGACGCGTTTGGCCGGCAGCCGCGATTTGAGCCGCTTGCCGAAGATCACCTCGCCGCCCTCGAAGTTGCCGCCGATGTGCGGGATGTAGGCGGGCATCTGACGGCCGCCGATTTTCAGCGAGGCGCCGTAGAAGCCGATGTTGGAGATGTGGTGCTGGCTGCAGCCGTTCGGGCAGCCGCTCATTTTGATGTGGATCCGCTTGGTCAGCTCGTCCTCGATCGCCATCTCCTCGACCCGCTCCTTGACGGCGCGGTTGAGGCCCATCGAGCTGGTGATGCCGAGTTTGCAGCTGTCGGTGCCGGGGCAGCTGACGACGTCGGTGATCTCGCGCGGGCCGGCCTCGCCGAGGCCGATCTCGGTCAGCGCCTGCCAGACGGCGTAGAGCGCCTCGTCGCGCACCCAGCGCAGGACGAAGTTCTGCTGCACGGTGCTGCGGGCGTAGCCGCCGGTGTACTCGCGCATTACCGCCGCCAACCCTCGGAACTGGGCCGGGGTGAGGTCGCCGCGGGTGATCTTCACCTCGACCGCGGAGAAGCCCTCCTGGCGCTGGGCCTGGACGTTGGAGCCGAGGAAGCGCTCGAACTCGGTGCGGTCGCCGTTGGGCGAAGCGGTCTGCGGCGGCGGCTTCGGCGCCCCGGCCTCCTCGTCGTCGTCGAAGCGCAGGCGCTCGACGTCGAATTCCCTTTCGGCCACCCAGTCGCCCTCGAGCTCCTCGTCGACGAGCTCGCGGAAGGCATCCATGCCGATTTTGTCGACGAGGACCTTGATCCGGGCGCGGGCGCGGTTGACGCGCAGCCAGTCCTGGCGGTCGAAGATGCGGAAGACGGCCTCGGAGACCTTCAGGTAGTCGCCGTTGTCGGCCTCGACGAAGTCGTAGAGCGTCGGCGCGACGCGAGCCATGATCGAGGTGCCGCCGCCGACCCGGACCTCGAAGCCCTTGACCCCGTCCCTTTCGCGCGAGATGAAGGCGATGTCGTGGATGCCGGTGATCGCGCGGTCCTCGTCAGAGCCGGTGAAGGCGGTCTTGATCTTGCGCGGCATCAGCTGCGTCGTCGGGTGGCGGACGAAGTAGCGGACGTAGGCGCCGGCGTAGGCCGTCGGGTCGAAGATCTCGTCGGGGGCGACACCGGCCCAGGGGTCACCGGTGACGTTGCGGACGGTGTTGCCGCAGCCCTCGCGCGAGGAGAGCCCAACCGCGGAGATTTCGCGGATCAGGGCCTCCATGTCGCGCAGCGGCACGTGGTGGATCTGGATGTTCTGGCGGGTGGTGACGTGGCCCTTGTCGAGCGGCGCGTACTTTTCGACGACGTCGGCGAAGGCGTCCATCTGCTCCGGCGTGACGCCGCCGAAGGGGAGCTTGACGCGGACCATCTGCACGTCGGGCTGGCGCTGGCCGTAGACGCCCTGTTTGAGGCGGAAGCCGATGAACTCGGTTTCCGGCAGGCGCTGGGCGAGGAACTCCTCGGCTTCGTTGTCGAAGTCGTCGAACTCGCGCTCGATGATCGGGATCACGTTCCCGGGGACGTTCTCGTAGCTCTCCGGGTTCTCCAGAGTGCCGACGCGGCCCTTGCCGCGCTGCTCCTTGTTCTCAGCGACTACTACCTCCATGGGAGGAAAATAGCAAAACCTGACCGGGATTCGGGTATTTAGCTCTGAGCCGTGCGTTTCCGTGCCTGCAGCACGGCTGCGGCCTCGCCCGACTCGGCGACGTAACCACCCTCTGGCGCGAGCGGCAGGCCGGCCTCATCCCAGCCGACGATGCCCTCGCTGAGCTTCGAAGCGTCGTAACCGGCTTCGGTCAAGGCCGCGATCGCCATCGAGGAGCGGTTGCCGCCGCGGCAGTAGACGACTACCGGCCGCTCGCTGTCGATCTCGCCGGTGCGCTGGGCCAGCTCGTCGAGCGGCAGGTGGGAAGCGCCGGCGATCCGGCCCGCGTCCCACTCGTGATCGGCGCGCACATCAACCAGCTGGGCGCCGTCCTCGATCAGTTGCTGGGCCTGCTCACGCGAGACCTCCTTCGGCTCCCCCGCCTCTGCCATCAGGCGATCTCCGTTCCCTCGATCAGGAACGCAACCCGGACGTGGGCCCGGTACTCGTCGAGGTTCTCGCCGCGGATCCCGGTCGAGACGATGTCGACGGCGCGGATGTTGCGCAGCGAGCCCTCGGCCTGACTGAGGGCCTGCTTCGCCGCGTCGTCGGTCGAGGTCTTGGAGCTCCCGACCAACTCGATGATTTTTACGACAGCCATGTCGATCCCTTTCCTTTCGACTCCTGGACCGCCTCCTTGGCCCCTACCCCTTCCAGCAGCGCCGCACGCTGCCACGGGCTAACCGCCGCCGCGGGGTCGTCCCCGGGAGCGGTCGCAAACTCCGCCTCGAACCGCGCCAGCGCCGCCGCGATCGCAGCGGCCTCCTCTCCGTTCGCGGTCTTGCGTGCCACGGATCTAGCCTAGTTCAAGCGCGCGGTTGCCACTTGTCTCCCAGAGGGATACAAGCGCCAACCGGAATCGGTCAGGCAAACTCGCGGCGGCGGCGCTCGAGATGGGCAGAAACGCGGCGCATCACCTCCTGCGGTTCGCGCTTCAGGCGGGGTCCGGTGACGCGGATCATCTCGATGCCGGCCAGCAGCAGGTCGTCCTCGCGCAGGCGGTCGCGCTCGAAGGCCGCGTGCGTGCCGTGGGTCTCGTAGACATCGAGTTCGACCACGAAGCGCTCACGCTCCCAGTAGGCGTCGAGCTCGAATCCCGCGACGACATAGTTCATCGCCGGCAACGGCAGTCCCGCCTGCCGCACGAGCGCCAGGAATCGCTTCTCGAGCCCGGAGCGGGTGAAGGTCGGATCGTCGCGATAGATCGCCAACGCCCGGCGCAGTTTGCCCGCGCCGGGATGACCCCCGGCCCGCGCCAGCAGTTCCTCCACGGGACCAAGGTCGAATATGCGCAGCTCCTCCGCTCGCTCGAGGACCCGTTGCAGGCTTGGCTCCGAGAGCATCGCCGCTAGATCAAGGTACGTGCGGGCGAGGCTGGTGACCGGGATCCCGTCAACTTCCGTGATTTCAGCGGCCTGCAAAGCCGCCGCGTGCACCCGGAACTCCCGTTTGGAACGGCGCGAGGTCGGGGCGGTCACCTGGATGGTTTCCGGCCGGTACCTGAGGAGCCCACTCACGTAGCCGGCCGAGAGATGGCTGGCAACCGCCGGCCGGGAAGCGAGGACCGCCGCCATACACCGCCCATGCCAGGTCAGCGGCTCGTGACCCACCGCATAGACGCCTCGATAGATCCGGCGCAGCCGGCCTACTCCGTTCGCCTTCGATGCCGAATTTCTCCCGTAGCCCAGGCGATTCAACTGCCGAGTCGAAACGACGCCGTGCTGCGTCGTCGCCAATTCGAACAGCGGCCGATGGCGCCGCGTCTGTCCTTTGTCACCCACAGGGTTACAAAGGACAGACGGGCTCCATGTCTCCCCCCGCGGCTCGCGCTCACGCCGCGGCTTGAGCCCTTGCCGCAGCTAGGAGATCAGCCGTTGAGGCCGGGGACGGGGGTGCCGTGTTTGGTGATCGCGCAGTTGAAGGCGGTGGGATCGAAGACGTCCATCAGGGCGCGGCCGGCTGCTTGGCCGGTCGGCGCGGTCAGGCCTTTGCCTTTCGCTTGCGGGCGCGGGAGCTCGCCGCGGCCGCACTGGATCGAGAAGTCGCGGACACCGTCGCGGGCGTCGATCACGTCGTCGCCGCCGTTGCCGTAGAAGCGGTCCTGCCCGGGCTGGCCGAGCATGCTGTTGGCGCGGCCGTCGCCGATCAGGGCGTCGTTGTCGAAGGAGCCCTCCATGTCCTCGTTGGTCGGCGAGAGACGGACCGGGTCGCAGCCTTTGATCTCGTCGATCCAGGCAGCACGGCGGGGGAAGGAGATGATCAGCAGACCGGGATGCGCCTGGGTCTCGGCGAAGGAGGCATCGTCGCGGCCGGGGCCGCCGACGATGGCGCCGCCGGCGCAGCCGCCGCCGGCCGCCAGCAGGTCGCCGTTGGGGCCGCCGTAGAGAGACGTGGGACCGGGCAGGCCGCCGATCAATCCGTCGGCGCCGGCGCCGCCGTAGAGGCGGTCGCTGCCGCGGCCGGCCTCGATCAGGTTGTCCTCGGGGCCGCCGTGGATGACGTCGTTGCCGAAGCCGCCGGCAAAGCGGGCACTGCCGACCGATTTCAGCGAGCCCTGCACAGAGAGGCTGTCGTTCCCGGGCCCGAGGTCGGCCATCAGCCAAAGGCCGGGGCCTTCCGCAGCACAGGAGACCCGGTCGGCGACGCCGACGGGGCGGCTGCACCCGGGGCCGATCGCGAGGGGCTTCTTCGCGCTGACCGAAAAGGTCTCGGTCGCGTCGTCGAAGCCGACCACGAAGTCGTCGGGGCCGCCGCCGCCCACCACCTGCAGCCCGGCCCCGCCGCGCGCCAGCGGGTTGAGCTGGACGTAGGCCGAGGCTTTTGGCGCCCGCTCCTTGCCGCAGGACGTGGTGCGGCCCTTGGCGCCGTCGCAGGAGTCCGTCCCCTGGCCGCCGTCGATCGTGTCGGTGCCGCCGGTGCCGAAGATCTTGTCGTCGCCGAGGCCACCGTCGATCAAGTTGTTGCCCTTGTCGCCGATCAGGGTGTCGCGGAAGGCCGAGCCTTCGAGGTCCTCGAAGGCGAAGAGCTTGTCGTGGCCGTCACCGAACGCCCGGTGCGTCTTCAGAGAGGCCCAGACGCCGCTGCCCTTGCCGCCGGCGACGGCGGTCGCAAAGGAGGCGATGTCGCCTTTGCCGGCACCGCCCGACATCCGATCCCAGCCATAGTCGCCATGGACGAGGTCGAAGTCGCCGGCGCCGCCGTTGACGATGTCGATGCCGAGGCTGCCGGCTGCCTCGTCGTGGTCGCCGGCGCCGCCAACCACCTTGTCGTCGCCGAGGTCGCCGACCACGCGGTCGTAGTCGCCGGCGCCGCCGTCGGCCTCGTCGTTGCCGCGACCGCCGTGGATCAGGTCGGCGCCGGGACCGCCGCAGAGCAGGTCGTTGCCGAGGCTGCCGTAGATCGTGTCGTCGCCCTTGCCGCCCCAGATCACGTCACGGCCGGAGCTGCCGTGGAGGACGTCGTCGCCGTCGGTGCCAACGATCTTCGCCAGGCGCCCATGACAGCGCGGCGGGTCGCCCGCGGCTTCGTCTTCGGCCGCGAGGGCGCCGGCCGCGAAGACGGCGGCAACCAGCGGCAGCGCGGCGAGGACCCCGATCCGAAGCTTCATCGTGCGGGGATCAGGCGCTGCGGATCAGCTTCTTGTTGACGAACTCGTCGGCGCCGAAGCGGCCGAGCTCGCGGCCGAAGCCAGAGCGCTTGAAACCGCCGAATGGCAGCTCGGGACTGTCCGCTCCGACCAGGTTGACGTAGACCATTCCGGCTTCGATCTTATCGGCGACCCGCTCGCCCTGCTCCTTGTCGGTAGTCATCACGAAGGAGCCGAGACCGAACGGGGTCTGGTTGGCGAGGGCGACCGCCTCCTCCTCGGAGCCGACCCGATAGACCTGGGCAACGGGACCGAAGAACTCTTCCTGGGACGCCTCGTCGCCGGGTTTGATCCCGGTCAGGATCGTCGGTTCGAAGTAGTTGCCGTCGCGCTTGCCGCCGACCACGACCTCGGCCCCGTTGTCGACAGCCTTCTTGACCTGCTCCTCGAGCCGGTCGGCCGCCGCCTCCGAGGAGAGTGGCCCGACGGCCGTGTCCTCGTCGGTGGGGTCGCCCGGCTTCGACGCGGTCAGCGTCTCGCTGAACTTCTCGAGGAACTCGTCGTAGAAGTCGTCGACGACGATGAAGCGCTTGGCGGCGTTGCAGGACTGGCCGGTGTTGTCGAGCCGCGCTTCGGCCGCCGCCTGCACGGTCGCGTCGAGGTCGTCCGTCCCGAGCAGGATGAACGGGTCCGAGCCGCCGAGCTCGAGCACGACCTTCTTCAGGTTGCGCCCGGCGATCTCGGCGACGGCGGCGCCGGCGCGCTCGGAGCCGGTGACCGAGACGCCGTGCACGCGCGGGTCGGCGATCACCCACTCGATCTGCTCGTTGGTCGCGTAGATGTTCTGGTAAGCCCCCTCGGGAAAGCCAGCGTCGCTGAAGATCTGCGCTATCGCCTCGGCCGATTCCGGGCACTGCGGCGCGTGCTTGAGCAGGATCGGGTTTCCGATCACCAGGTTCGGCCCGGCGAAGCGAGCGACCTGGTAATAGGGGAAGTTCCACGGCATGATCCCGAGCAGGACGCCGAAGGAGCCGCGGCGGACCAACGCGGTGCCCTCGCCGCCGAGCAGCTCGATCGGTTCGTCGGCCATCAGGGCCTCGGCGTTGTCGGCGTAGTAGACGTAGATTTCGGCCGCGAAGTCGACCTCCATCAGCGCCTGCTCGATCGGCTTGCCGATCTCGCGGACGATGATCTCGGCCAGCTGCTGACGCCGCTCGCCGTGGAGCTCGCCGACCTTGCGCACCAGCGCGGCGCGCTCCGCCACGGTGGAGGAGCCGGACCAGGTCCGGGAGGGCTCCTCGGCCCGGTCGATCGCGGCGCGGAGCTCGGCGTCGCCGATCTCCGGGTACTCCTTGATCGTCTCGCCGGTGGCTGGGTTGACTACCGCGTAAGTGCTCATTCAGCTCCCCCTGTGGGTGTCTGTATCGGGATCATTGAAGCAACCGGCGGGCCCAGACTTCGGCGGGCTCCGTGCCCGCCGTCTCCCGGCGCTCGAGACCCAGGGCCTCCTCGACCGGCACGTAGTCCATACCCACTCCCTCCGCCACCGCCGGGTGGGTCACCTGGCCCGCCGCCACGTTGACCCCCGGCCGCAGGCCGGGGTCGCGCCGGATCGCCTCGGCGACGCCGAGGTCGGCGAGGGCGATCGCGTAGGGCAGGGTCGCGTTGGTCAGCGCGTGGGTGGAGGTGATCGGGACCGCGCCGGGCATGTTGGCGACGCAGTAGTGGGTGATCCCGTCGACTTCGAAGGTCGGTTCGCGGTGGGTCGTCGGCCGCGAGGTCTCAAAGCAGCCGCCCTGGTCGATCGCGACGTCGACCAAAACCGCCCCCGGCTTCATCAGCGCCAGCTGGTCGCGGTGGATCACGTAAGGGGCGCGGGCACCGTGGACGAGGACGGCGCCGATCACGAGGTCGGCGCGCGGCAGCATCTCCTCGACCGCGAGCGTGGTCGAGTAAACAGTTGAGCAGCGGCCGCCGAAGGCGACCTCGAGCTCGCGCAGGCGGTCGATCGAGCGGTCGAAGACGAAGACGTCAGCCTCCATCCCGATCGCGATGAAGGCGGCGTTCATGCCGACAACGCCGCCGCCGATCACCATCACGTTGGCGGCGGCCACGCCCGGCACGCCGCCGAGCAGAATGCCGCGGCCGCCGAGCGGCTTCTCCAGCATGAAGGCCCCGGCCTGGGTCGCGATCTTGCCGGCGATCTCGCTCATCGGCGCCAGCAGCGGCAGCCGCCCGTGCGAGTCCTCGACGGTCTCGTAGGCGATGCAGGTTGCCCCGGAGGCGGCGAGGCCGCGGGTCTGCTCGGGATCGGGGGCGAGGTGCAGATAGGTGAAGAGCAGCTGGCCCGGCCGCAGCATCTCGATCTCGGAGAGCTGCAGCTCCTTGACGTGAATCACCATCTCCGCCTGCTCGAAGACGCTGGCGGCGTCGGCGAGGATCTTTGCCCCCTGCGCCTCGTACTCGGCGTCGGCGATCGCGCTGCCGGTGCCGGCCCCGGCCTGGATCAGGACTTCGTGGCCGTGATCGGTCATTTCGCGGACGCCGGCGGGGGTGATCGCGACCCGGTGCTCGTCGGCCTTGATCTCGGTGGGCACTCCGATCTTCATGCGACCAACTCCCTCGCTCGCAGGGCCAGCCAGAACTCGATCCGATCGTGGGCGCGCGAGAGGTCGCGGCCGGTCAGCTCCTCGACCTTGCGCATCCGGTAGCGCAGCGTGTGGCGGTGGCAGTAGACCTCGCGGGCCGCCCGCTCCCACTGGCCGTTCTGCTCGATGAACGCCTCCAGCGAGCGCAGCAGCTCGCCTCCGTACTCCTGGTCGCCCGCCTCGATCGGGCCGAGGACGCTGTCGCAGTAGAGCGCCAACGCGTCGTCGTCCTGGATCGAAAGCAGCAGCGTGTAGGCACCGAGATCGCGCCAGGAGGCGACCTCCGGGGCGTGGCCGTTGTCGAAGGAGGTCGCCTCGAGCGCGCAGCGGGCCTCGTGGAAGGAGTGGCGCAGGGCCTCCGGCGCCGCCGGCCGACTTGCCGCGGCGCGGACGGCGCCCCGTTCCGGGAATAGGGCGCGGCGGGCGTCGGCGGCGACGTCGATCGGGTCGCGATCGGCGGCGTCGATCACCGCGCAAAGCAGTTCGCGATTGCCGCTCGCAAACGGCGCCACCACCGCCGGGCAGGCGTCGGCGGCCAGCGCCCGTTCCAGCGCCGCGGTGGCGGCGGCGGGATGCTCGAGGGCGAAGACGAGCACCGCGGCCTCCTCGCCGATCCCGAAGGGCTCCAGCCGGCGCCGCAGCTCGGTCGGCTCCATGCGGCCGCCGAGCGCACCGGCGAGGACGTCGCCGGCGAGGCGGCGCTCGGTCTCGCGGGCGACCCGCCGGCGCATCAGCTCCAGCGCCACGACCGCCACCGCCTGCTGCAGGATCAGCCGCTCGAAATCGCCGAGCCCGCCGGAGTCGCGGACGATCACGACCCAGGCCTGCGGCGGGCCGCCGCCCGGCGAGACGACCGGGTGGGCCAGCGCCCGGCCCGCTACCGAGGCGTGCGAGGGCACGAAGGGGTGGCCGTCGCGGGAGTGGCCGAGTGCCTCCTTGCGGATGCCGGCGATCGCGTCGGCGGAGAGCTGGCGGCGGAAGCCGCGGCCGGCGAGGCGGTCGCCGCGGCCGTCGAGGATCGCCACGGTGCCGCCCACCACGGAGGCGATCGTCGCCGCGATTTCCTCCAGGCCGCGCTCCTCGAGGACCAGTCGCTCGAGCCGCCGCTGCACCGCGAGCCCCCGCTGCAGGACCTCGTACTGCTCGTTGACGAGGCGGGCGAAGGCTTTCTCGGTGATCGCGATGAACGGCGTCGAGTAGGGCACCTCGAAGAGCGGGAACCCGCGCTTGTCGGCCTCTTCGACCAGCGCCTTCGGCACCGTGTCGTGGCTGAACCCCGTGCCGAAGCCGAGCCCGGCGAGGTTGGAGTCTGCGAGCAGACGGACGAAGGAGCGCTGTTTGGCGGCCGTGTCGAGCGGGATGCCGGTGGTCAGCATCAGCTCGCCGCCGGAGAGCCACGGCGTCGGGTCCTCCAGCTCGGAGATGTGGACCCAGCGGACGGGCGAGGCCGCCGCATCGCCACCGGCCGCCAGTTCGAGGTCGAGCTCGTCGAGCAGGCTCTGGACGGTGAGCACCGAGCTCCTATCTGACGACCTGGTCCCAGGCCTCGGCGAGCACCGTGCTGAGCACGTCGTGGATCTCTTCGAACTGCTCGGTGTCGGCGATCAGCGGCGGCGCCAGCTGGATCACCGGGTCGCCGCGGTCGTCGGCGCGGCAGATCAGGCCACGTTTGTAGAGCTCGGCGGAGAGGAAGCCGCGCAGCAGCCGCTCGGACTCCTCGTCGTTGAAGCTCTCCTTCGTGTCCTTGTCCTTGACCATCTCGATCGCCTGGAAGAAGCCGGCGCCGCGGACGTCGCCGACGATCGGCAGGTCGCGCAGCGACTCGAGCATCTGACGGAACTCGCCCTCCTTGGCGAGCACGTGCCCACAGAGGTCCTCGCGCTCGTAGACGTCGAGGTTGGCCATCGCGACCGCCGCCGCCACCGGGTGGCCGGCGAAGGTGAAGCCGTGGGCGAAGGAGGCGTTGCCCTCCATGAACGGCGCCGCGACCGTGTCGGAGGCGATCATGGCCCCCATCGGCGCGTAGGCGGAGGTCAGCGCCTTGGCGACGGTGATGATGTCGGGGACGTAGTCGAAGCGTTCGCAGCCGAAGTAGTGGCCGAGCCGGCCCCAGGCGCAGATCACCTCGTCGGAGATCATCAGCACGTCGTAGCGGTTGCAGATCTCGCGGACCTGCTGGAAGTAGCCGTCGGGCGGGACGAAGCAGCCACCAGCGTTCTGGACCGGCTCGAGGATCACCGCGGCGACCGACTCCGGCCCCTCGAAGACGATCCGCTCCTCGATCGCGTCGGCGGCCCAGGTCGGCTCGCGATCGTCGGGCCAGCGGTAGACGTTGGTGTTGGGGACGTGGCAGCCCCCCGGCGTCATCGGTTCGAACTGGGTTCGCAGCTCGGTGATCCCGGTCGCCGAGAGCGCTCCCATCGAGGTGCCGTGGTAGGCGACCTCGCGGGCGATCAGCTTGTGCTTCTGCCCTTTGCCATGCATGCGGTGGTAGTTGCGGGAGAGCTTCAGCGCCGACTCGACCGCCTCCGAGCCGCCGTTGGTGAAGAAGACCCGGTTCAGCTCGCCCGGGGCGAGTGAGGCGAGCCGCGCCGCCAGTTCGATCGCGCGCGGGTGGGCGTAGCTCCAGAGCGTGTAGAAGTCGAGTTCCTCGACCTGCCGCGCCGCCGCTTCGCCGTACTCGCTGCGGCCGTGGCCGGCGTTGACGCAGAAGAGGCCGGAGAGCCCGTCGAGGTAACGGTTGCCGTGCTCGTCGTAGACGTAGCAGCCCTCGGCGCGGGAGATGATCGGGATCTCGTGGTCGGCGTCGTAGGCGCCCATCCGCGAGAAATGCATCCAGAGGTGTCGCCGTGCCAGCTGCTGAAGCCCGGTGTCGACTGACTGAGACGCGGTGGCCATACGACTCTCCTCTCGTGCTACGACGATATGGACAAAGCTAGAACCAATCTGGCGCAGACGCAAGTGGTCATTGGGTCAAGTCAGAGCGATCGCCTTGTACATCAGGTACAAGAGGTAGCTGTGCTTTTGGGACATCTGCCACTTGCGCCGGTGTCCGCTGGGGCTTACGGTCGCGCAAAGACACCGTCCGCTTCGGCACGGACGGGGAAATAGGAGGGGGTAGCGGATGGATGGCTCACCCGAAGTCGGCGAGAAGGGCCTGAAGAAGAACGCAATCGGGTTCGTTTCCAGCGTCGTGATCGGCGTCGCCTCCACCGCGCCGGGCTACAGCCTCGCCGCCACCCTCGGCTTCGTCGCCGCCGCGGTCGCCCTGCAGTCGCCGGCGATCCTGATCATCGCCTTCATCCCGATGTTCCTGGTCGCGGGCGGCTACTACTACATGAACAAAGCCGACCCGGACTGCGGCACCAGCTTCTCCTGGGTGACGAAGGCGATGGGGCCGCAGCTCGGCTGGATCGCCGGCTGGGCGATCGTCGTCGCCGACGTGATCGTGATGGCCAACCTGGCCCAGATCGCCGGGCTCTACAGCTTCGAGCTGTTCGGCTGGACCGCGGCGGCGGAATCGACCGTCGCCGTGACCATCGTCGGCGTTCTCTGGATCGTGCTGATGACCTCGATCGTGGTGATCGGGATCGAGCTCTCCGCCCGCACCCAGGTCGGCCTGCTGACGGCCGAGCTCGTCACCCTGGCGCTGTTCGCGATCGTCGCCCTGGTCAAGGTCTACTCCGGCGATGCCCCCGACGCCTCGATCCACCCCAGCCTCTCCTGGATCAACCCCTTCGAGCTGAGCTTGACCGAGATCTCCGCCGGGATGCTGTTAGCCGTCTTCATCTACTGGGGTTGGGACACGACCGCGACGGTCAACGAGGAGACCGAGGACTCCAGCGAGGCGCCCGGTAAGGCGAGCGTGGTCAGCACCCTGATCCTGCTCGGGATCTACGTGATCGTCGCCTTCGCCGCCCAGGCCTACGCCGGCGTCGACGGCCTGATCGAAAACCAGGAAGACGTGCTCAGCTCGCTCGGGACCGAAGTCTTCGGCTCGCCACTCGACAAGATCCTGATCATCGCCGTGCTCACCTCGGCGGCGGCGTCGACGCAGACGACGATCCTGCCGACCGCGCGGACGACGCTCTCGATGGCGCGCGCGGCGGCGATGCCGAAGAGCCTTGGCAAGGTCCACCCCCGCTTCCTCACCCCGCACGTCTCGACGATCCTGATGGGCACGGCCTCGATCGTCTGGTACGTCGGCCTGACGATCGTCAGCGAAGACATCCTCTTCGACTCGCTCGCCGCGCTCGGCCTGATGATCTCCTTCTACCTTGGCATCACCGGCTTCGCCTGCACGATCTACTACCGGCGCGAGCTCCTCCGCAGCGTCAAGAACTTCTTCTTCATCGGCGTCGGCCCAACCCTCGGCGGCGCGATCCTCTTCTACCTGCTGATCAAGAACGGGATCGATCTGGCTGACCCGGCCAACTCCGAATCGGGCAACTCCTGGGCGGGGGTCGGGCCGCCGCTGGTGATCGCAATCTCCTTCCTGATCCTCGGGATCGTCCTGATGGTGATCCAGTGGCGGGCCTTCCCCGCCTTCTTCAAGCGCAAGCCGGAGGTGGTGCCGGCGGGGTTCCTCGAGGGTGAGGCCCCGCCGCCAGAGCCAACCGGAACGGAGGGAGTCTGATGAGTGCAATCGTGGTCGGATACGACGGGTCGGCGTGTGGCGAAGCGGCGCTGGAGTCGGCGCTCGGGCTCGCCGCCCAGCTCGGCGACGAGGTCGTGGTCGTCTTCGGCTACGCGCCGCCGGGGCTGTGGGGCGGCGAGATCGCCGACCACGAGGAGGCGATCGAGGAACTCGGCGCCAAGGTGATGGAACAGGCGCAGGCGCAGGCCGCCAAGCACGGTGCGGAGATCGAGGTCGAGCTGATCCCGAAGAAAGCCGTCGAGGCGCTGCTCGACGCCGGCCAGCGCCACGATGCGCGAATGATCGTCGTCGGCAGCTTCGGCGACCCGCCGCTGAAAGGGGTGATCTTGGGATCGACCCCGAACAAGCTTCTGCACCTGGCCGAGCGGCCGGTGCTGGTAGTGCCCGCGGATAAATAGCGGCGCCCCGGGTCGCGCGCGGTTGTTCGAGTACCGCGACGCCTGGTCAGCGGCCGATGTGGAAACCGATCAGCTTGGGCACTCCGGCCAGCGCGGAGGCGACCCGGCCGGGCACGTGGCCGGCCATCTCGGCCTCCTCTTTGGCCATGATCCCGAGCCGGATCGCCTCGCCGCCGAGCCAGTGGAAGGGCTCGGGCGGGACCCGCGGCAGCTTCGAGTCGACGAAGGCAAGCGAGGTCGACTCGTCGCGGCGGTCGAGGGCGAGCGCGGCGAGGGTGCGGCCGACCATGTTCGAGGGGCCGACGCCGTTGCCGGTGTAGCCGGCGGCCGCGAAGGCGCGGCCGTGGCGCTGGGATAGGACCATCGGCAGGTGCGAGGGCGAGGCGTCGATCGGGCCGCCCCAGGCATGCGTGATCTGCTTGCCGGCGAGGCCGGGGAAGTAGTCGAGCAGGTGGCTGGAGACGGCGCCGACGACGTCGGGGTCGAGCTCGGCGCGGCCACCGAGCCGGGCGCCCATCGCGATCCGGCCGCCGCCCCAGCCGAAGGCGATGCGGCCGTCGGGGGTGGTGCGGAAGTAGTGCAGCAGAGCGCGGGAGTCGGTGATGCACTCGCCGCCGGTCCAGCCGATCTCCGCCAGCAGCTCCGGCACCGGCTCGGTCAGGACGATGTGCGACGAGGCGATCGAGAGCCGGCCGCGGAGCGGGCCGTGGCGGCCCTTGGCGGCGCCGCCGATCGCCAGCACGGCGCGGGGGGCACGGACAGTGCCTCCCGCCGTCCGCGCCTCGACCCCGTCCTCACCTTCGCGAAAGGAGCGCACCGGCGAGTTCTCGTAGACCTCGACCCCGGCGGCGCGCAAACGCTCGCGCAGCGCCAGCGCCAGCCG
>JAENWU010000196.1 GCA_016649905.1 Thermoleophilia bacterium | reverse complement strand
TCGCCGTGCGGCGTCCTCAGTCGCCCAAATAGCGCTGCTATTCGGGCTCCCTGCGTCCTGGCCCGACGACCACCGAGTCTCGCCAGATTCCCGGCAACGTTGCCGGTCACACCACTAGTCGACCGCGATGACCTTCGACGTGCCGGCCTTGCAGGCGACGGCGACCTCGGTGCTTTTCTTCGCCGTGACCGAGGCGTAGTAGGCGCCGGAGCTCAGCTTGGCGCTGACGTCGATCGCCCAGTTGCCGTAGGAGTCGCTGGTGGTCGTGCCGAGCAGCTTGTCGGGACCACCCTTTTCGCTCCAGAGCTTCACCTTGCGGTAGCCCTTGCAGTAGCCGTTGCCGGAGCTGAGCTTGCCCGAGAAGGCCGGGTATTTGCCGCTGATCCCGACCGTGGTCTTGAAGGTTTCGTAGGAGCCGGCGCCGGCGGGTGCGGCGAGGGCGAGCGCGGCCACGACGCTGATGGCGGCGACGGGGACGAGGGAGCGAAGACGGGCGGACATCGGACCTCCAAGTCGGGGGGATTTGGCCGGCAGCCTATCCCGCTTCGCTAGCCTCGATGGCATGGATGAGCTCTACCGCGACCAGATCCTCGAGCACTACAAGCGCCCGCACAACTTCGGCGCGCTAGACAGTCCCGACCTCGAGTACGAGGACACCAACCCCTTCTGCGGCGACGAGCAGCGCGTGACGATCCGCCTCGACTCCGAGGACCGGGTCGCCGAGATCGCCTTCGAGGGCAAAGGCTGCGCGATCTCCACCGCCGCCACCTCGCTGCTGACCGACGAGCTGGCCGGCAAATCACGCGAGGAGCTGCTGCGGCTGCCGAAGGAGTACGTGCTGGAGCTGCTGGGCATCGACATCTCGGCGACGCGGATGAAGTGCGCGATGCTCGGCCTCAAGATCGTCAAGAGCGCCAGCCTCGGCCAGCCCGCCGAATGGGAGGACGAGGGCGAGGCCGGCGATCCGACGGAAGCCGCGGCGCTCTGACGAACGCCGCGGCGCCGCACCGTCAGGCGGCGGCTTCCTCGGGCGTCTGGATTACCGCGAAAACGGCGCCGAAGGGGTCGGCGACGATGGCGAAGCGGCCGGCCGGGATGTCGATCGGCCCGAAGCGCACATCGCCGCCCAGGCTTTTGACCTGCTCCACCGCAGCGTCGGTGTTCTCGACCGCGAAGTAGACGAGCCAGTGCGCGGGGATCTCGTCGGGGAGGCGCCCGGTGACGTCCATCATGCCGCCGATCGAGTCCTCGCCCAGCTTCCACTCGGTGTAGGTGCCCATGTCACCCATGTCGTGGTCCTCGAAGCCCCAGCCGAAGACGGCGCCGTAGAACGCCTTGGCGGCATCGGGGTCGCGGGTGCCGAGCTCGTTCCAGGAGAAGGCGCCGGGCTCGTTGACGAGGCCAGCGCCCTTGAAGGTGAGCGGCTGCCAGATCCCGCAGAAAGCCCCGGTCGGATCGATGAAGAAGCCCATCCGGCCGATGTCGAGGACGTCCATCGGCTCGATCGCGACCGTGCCTCCAGCCTCCTTTACGGCGGCCATCGTCGCCTCGGCATCCTCGACTGAGATGTAGCTCGACCAGGCGGGGGGCTGCCCCTCCTGCATGATCTTCATCACCCCGCCGACCGGCTGCTCTCCCAGCATCGCCGAGAGGTAGCCGCCGGTCGCCTCCGGGTTCTCCCCGCCGTCGAAGCTCCAGCCGAACAACGGCCCGTAGAAGGCCTTGGCGGCCTCCGGATCCGGCGTGCTGAGATCGACCCAATTCGGCGTCCCGGCCGCGTAACTCGTTCTCTCGCTCATCCCGCTCCCTTCCTCGACGGATTGCCTCGATCATCGCACCCGCAAGAGGCGACCCCGTCAAGAATCGGTGATATCCGCAGGCCAGCTCGCCCGCCCGCTAAAATCCGACCGTAGAAGTAGGATTAAGTCTCAACCCGCACTAACTACCGACGGGGAGCCCCACCCTCTTGTCCGATACCGCAGGAACCCGCATCGCCGTGTGCCCAGCCACCGAGCTTCCGCCCGGGGCGATGCGCCTGGTCGAGCACGAGGACAAGAAGATCGGCGTCTTCAACTGCGAGGGCGCGCTCTACGCAATCGAGGACCGCTGCTCCCATGACGACGGGCCCTTGGCCGAGGGTGAGTTCGACCCCGCCACCTGCACCGTCGAGTGCCCCCGTCACGGCTCGGTTTTCGACCTGACCACCGGCAGGCCGAAGACGCTCCCCGCATTCGCCCCGGTGCAGACGTTCCCGATAGCCATCGAGGACGACACCATCACCCTGGAGGTCTGACATGGCAACGCCCGAGGCAGTCGCAGAGAAACGAGATCTTGCCGGCATCGACGCCAACTACGAGGAGAAGTTCGGCTTCCACGACTCGGAGTCCGGCTATGCCTACAAAGCGCCGAAGGGGCTCTCCCGCGAGATCGTCGAATCGATCTCCGACTACAAGAAGGAGCCGGCCTGGATGCGCGAGTTCCGCCTCAAGGCGCTCGAACACTTCTACTCGCGCCCGACCCCGTCCTGGGGCGGCAACCTCGCTCAGATCGACTGGGACGATATCCACTACTTCGTCCGCGCCTCGGAGAAAAACAGCCGCGACTGGAGCGAGGTTCCGGAGGACATCAAAAACACCTTCGACCGGCTTGGCATCCCCGAGGCGGAGCGCAAATTCCTCTCCGGCGTCGGCGCCCAGTACGAGTCCGAGGTCGTCTACCACCAGGTCAACGAGAAGCTCGAGGCCCAGGGCGTGATCTTCACCGACATGGACACCGCCCTGCGCGAGCACGAGGACCTGGTGCGCGAGCACTGGGCGACGATCATTCCGGCCAACGACAACAAACTGGCGGCGCTGAACTCGGCCGTCTGGTCGGGTGGCTCCTTCGTCTACGTGCCGGCCGGGGTCAAAGTCGAGATGCCGCTGCAGGCCTACTTCCGGATCAACACCGAGAACATGGGCCAGTTCGAGCGGACGCTGATCATCGCCGACGAGGGCTCCCACGTTCACTACGTCGAGGGGTGCACGGCGCCGACGTACTCGAGCGACTCGCTGCACTCCGCAGTGGTCGAGCTCATCGCCAAGCCGGGTGCGCGCATCCGCTACACGACGGTGCAGAACTGGTCG
>JAENWU010000180.1 GCA_016649905.1 Thermoleophilia bacterium | reverse complement strand
CGTCGAAGTGGACCGGCACCGGCACCAGATCCGCGCGCCGCTCGATCCCGTCGAGGCCGGGGGCGGCGACGAAGAAATCGATCAGGGCGATGTCGGTGGCGGCACCCCCTTCGCGGCGAACGAGCATGTAACCGCCGGCGCCGAACCCGGTCAGCGGGCTCTCGACCGCAAAGGAGGCGAGGACGGCTCCGATCGCGGCGTCGACCGCGTTTCCACCCTCGCGCAGCACCTCAGCGCCGGCCTCGGCGCTGAGCGGATGGCCGGCTGCGACGACCCCGGTCATGGCACGGACCCCGGCAGGCACAACCCGGTGCCGGGGCTACCCCGGCAGGAACTCGGGGACGTCGATGCCGAGGTCGCCGCCGCGCTCGCCGGAGCGACCGGGCCGGCCCTCGCCGGCCTCTTTGGTGCGGCGGATCGTCGGCTCGGCGGTGCGCCGCGGCGGGCTCGGCCGGCCGTCGAAGCGGGTGGCGACGACGGTGACCCAGATCTGGTCGGACAGCTCGTCGTCGACGTTGGCGCCGAAGATGATGTTGGCGTCGGGGTGGGCGGCCTCGCCGACCACCTTGGCGGCCTCGGAGACCTCGACCAGGGAGAGGTCGGAGCCGCCGGTGATCGAGAGCAGGATCGAGCGGGCGCCCTCCATCGAGGTCTCCAGCAGCGGCGAGGAGATCGCTTTTTCGGCGGCGAGGACGGCGCGGTCGTCGCCATAGGCCATGCCGATCCCGAGCAGCGCCCGGCCGGCGTCGGACATGATCGTCCGCACGTCGGCGAAGTCGAGGTTGATCACGGCGGGCAGGGTGACCAGGTCGGAGATCCCCTGGACCCCCTGGCGCAGCACGTCGTCGGCGACCTGGAAGGCCTCGACCATCGAGGTCTGCTGGTCGAGCACCTGCAGCAGGCGGTCGTTGGGAACCACGATCAGGGTGTCGACCTCGGCCGCCAGCTCCTCGATCCCCTTGTCGGCCTGGGTGCCGCGGCGGTTGCCCTCGAAGCTGAACGGCTTGGTGACGATACCGACGGTGAGGGCGCCGACCTCGCGGGCGAGGCGGGCGACCACGGGGGCGGCGCCGGATCCCGTGCCGCCACCGGCACCGGCGGCGACGAAGACCATGTCCGAGCCCTTCAGCAGGCGCTTGATCTTGTCCTGCTCCTCGAAGGCCGAGCGGTGGCCGACCGCGGGGTCGGCGCCGGCGCCGAGGCCGCGCGTCTGCTGCTCGCCGATGTGGACGGTGACGTCGGCGACGCAGAGCTGCAGGGACTGAAGATCGGTGTTGACGGCCATGAACTCGACGCCGGGGATACTGGCGTCGACCATGCGGTTGACGGCGTTGACGCCGGCACCGCCGACGCCGACGACCTTGATCACCGGCTGGTGCGGCTCGCCGCTTCCGGGCGGCTCGTAGGCCGGCTCCTCGCGCCCGTAGCGCGGGTTGGCGGTACTGAGATCCTCGCGCCGCATCGGCTCCTCGGCGAAGACCCTTTTCAGCCGCTCCGGCGCGCTCTCGGCGCTCGTGGCGGGCTCCTCTGGGACCGGCTCCGCGGATGCCTGATCGAAGGGAGCCTCTGCGGCGGGAACCGGGGGCGAGTCTGCCGCGGGTGGCGCGGGAGATGGCTCTTCGTCCGCGGCTTGCGAGGACGACAGGTCGTCCCCGGCGACGGGATCCGCGGCCTGTCCGGCCTCGTCCTCGGTCTTCTTGGCCTCAGCGGGATCGAGGCGCCCGTACCGGGGCGCATCCTCTGAAGTTGAACGAAACAGATCGGCGAGGGGACCCTCGCGCATGCTTGCCCGCTTGTTACGCCGAGCCATTCGCCAGGACCTCCTTCGCCAGCTCCCGGTAGTAGTTCGCGGCGCTACTGCCGGAATCGTACTTGAGCACGCTGGCGCCTTTCACCGGCGCCTCGGCGAATTTGATCGCCTTTTTGATGCGGGAGCGGAAAACGAGCTCACCGAAGTTCTCCTCGAGGATTTCCACCGCCTCCTTGGCGTGGACGGTCCGCGAGTCCAGCATCGTCGGCAGGATGCCCTCGATGCGGACGTCCGGGTTGAGGTTCTCCTGGATCATCTTCAGCGTGTTCTGGAGCTGGACCAGTCCCCGCATCGACAGATACTCGCACTGAACGGGGACGATCACCTTGTTTGCTGCGGTCAAGGCGTTGATCGTCAGCAGGCCGAGGCTCGGCGGCGTGTCGATGCAGACGAAGTCGTAATCGCCAGCGACCTCTTTGAGCGCTTTCTCCAGCGAGCGCTCGCGGCCGATCTTGGTGCTCATCGCGATCTCCGCGCCGGCCAGGTCGATCGAGGCGACGGCGATGTCGATCTCACGCTTGACGATGATCTCCGAGATCGGCATGTCGTTGACGAGCACGTCGTAGAGGCTTTTCTCGACCTTGTCGGGGTCGATGCCCTGGCTCATCGTCAGGTTGCCCTGCGGATCGAGGTCGATGCAGAGCACGCGGTAGCCGGACTCGGCGAAGGCGACAGCGAGGTTGAGGGTCGTGGTCGTCTTGGCGACGCCGCCCTTCTGGTTGGCGAAGGCAAACACCTCGGCGGTCTTGACCGGTGCCTCCGCCTCCTGGCGCTGCTCGGCGATGAAGTCGAGTCGGGTCGGCGCGATCAGATCGATGGCCTTGACCCGGCCGTCGTCCTTCTCGACAGGCTGCTCTTCCTCGGCCACGGCGACGGGCTCCTTGACCTCGGCGACCGGCGCGGGCTCGGGCTCGGGGTCCGGCTCCACCTCGGCGACCGGCTCGGGCTCGGGCTCGGGCTCGGCGACCGGCGCGGGCTCTACCTCGGGCTCGGGCTCGGCGTACTCCTCCTGCTCCTCGTAGTCGTCCGAGTAGGTCGGCTCGAAATCGTCGGCCGGGCGCTCCGGCACGGCTTCCTCCATACGCTGGAGCTCCTCGACGATTGGATGCGGCTCCTCGACGGTGACGGACGAACGCTTGGACTTGCGGCTTAGAAATCCCATTGCGCGGATATTCGTATGGGGGCCGGCTTTTCCTGCCAGCCCGCGAAATTGCTAGGAATTGCCCGATACCCGAACTTCTCGACAAGCGATTGGTAATCGTCACCGGCAAGGGTGGCGTCGGCAAGACGACGGTCGCGGTCGCGCTGGGCCTGCGGGCCGCGGCGGAAGGAAAGCGGACGATCGTCTGCGAGGTCTCCTCGCAGGAGAACGCGTCGCGGATCTTCGAGCACACCGCCGTCGGCTTCCACGAGGTCGAGATGGAGGAGAACCTCTGGTCGATCTCGATCGACCCCGACGAGTCGATGCGCGAGTACGTGCTGCTGCAGCTGAAGGTCCGCGCGATGCGCGACATGCTCTTCCGCAGCCGCATCTTCAACTACCTCGCCGCCGCCACCCCGGGGCTGAAGGAGCTGGTCACGATCGGCAAGATCTGGGAGCTGGCCCAGCTCGACCGCAAGGTCAAGAAGGGCCGCAAATACGACCTCGTGATCGTCGACGCTCCAGCCACCGGCCACGGTGTCGGCTTCCTGCAGACGCCGCGCACCTTCGCCTCGATCGCCCGCGTCGGCCCGATCCACTCGCAGGCGCAGACGCTCGACCGCTTCATCACCGACCACGAGCACACCGGCGCCGCGATCGTCGCCCTGCCGGAGGAGATGCCGGTCAACGAGTCGGCGGCGCTGGAGAAGGACCTGCGCGACGAGGTCGGCGTCGCCGTCGACCGCGTCTACCTCAACGGGCTCTACCCGGAGCGCTTCTCCAAGCCGGAGGCCGAGAAGCTGACGCGGCTGGCCGAGGGGGAGAACGGCGCCACCCGGGCGGCGGCGCGCGCGGCGCTCTCCGAGCACCGCCGGGCCCGCGAGCTGTTCGCGCGCTACAACGTCGAGCTCAATCCT
>JAENWU010000117.1 GCA_016649905.1 Thermoleophilia bacterium | reverse complement strand
GTCGCGCGGCGGCCGATCGACGACCGCGGCCGGCTCGAAGCCGTTCTCGTGGCGGTCGCGCAGCAGCGCCCGCCGGTTCCCCACCTCGTCGCGGAGGTCGTCGGGCGCCAGCACCTGGGCGTTCGCCCGCCAGCGCAGGACCCAGGCGATCAGCTCGCGGTCCGCGGCGTAGCTGGTTTCGAAGACCTTCCCCTTGCCCGGCGCCCCGTCGGACTTTTTTGCCTCGCGCAGCTCGCCATAGGTGCCGTAATCGCGCTCGATCAGCCAGGCGATCCGCTCGCGGATGAAGATCTTCGCGGTCCCCTGGGTCTCCCCCAGCTGCCAGTCGGCGCGGCTGCCGTAGTCGCGGCGGTCGAAGTCCTCCGGCGGCGAGAAGTCGTGCTCGGCCTTGGAGGCGTAGCCGACCTTGCCCTGGATCCGCGAGAGCCGGAAGACCCGCACCGCATCGCGCTCGTGCGAGTGGCCGATCAAATAGAACTGGCCGCCGCGGAAGACGAGGTGGAAGGGGTCGACCTTGCGCTTCTCGGTCTCGCCCCGCTCCATCGTGTAATAGGTGAACTCGATCGTCTTGCGGCGCGAGATTGCCGTCTCGATCTTGGAGAGGCGCTGGGAGAGGTCGCGGCCGCCGGCGGAGGCGGTCATCGCCATCTCGACCGGGGCGCGCTCGGCCTCGTTGAGCGGGTTGGGATGGCCCCAGGCGACCTGCTGCAGGGCCAGCCGCAGCGGCTCGGCATAGGCGAAGCCGCCGTCGGTCAGCAGCAGCAGCGCGGTGCTCAGCGCCGCCAGCTCTTCGTCGGTGAATTTGATCGGGTCGAGGTAGAAGTTCTCGGGCGGCAGCGAGTACAGCTCGGCCTCGAAGAAGCCCTCGCCGGGCTTCTCGACCCCAAGCTGGATGCCAAGGCTCTCCAGCTCCGCCCGGTCGGCGTAGAAACGACGCGCGAAGGCATCGTCGTTCATGTCGCTGTAGCCCTCCACCTCGCGCTTGATCTCGAGTGCCGAGACCGGCCTGCCCTGCGCCATCAGGAACGAGATCAGAGAGAGCTGGCGGATCAGCTTCTCGGTGTCCTTTGCCACGATGCGCAGGATAGTCTGCGGCGAACGCCATGGACATCCTGCGCAACCTCTTCGGCAACCTGACTTCGGGCATCATCCGGCTTGCGGTCACGGTCGGGATCCTCGCCGCGGCCTATTTCTTCATCGTCAAGCCGGTCCTGAACACGACCGACAACGCGATCGACAGCGCCAACAAGAGCCTCGAAAGGTCGTTCGGGACCAAAGGCGTCGACATCACCGACATCAGTGGCACGATCGACGACGTCAACAGGCAGGTCCAGCGCCAAATTCGCCGCTCGTTCAAGACGGCGAAGAAGGACGGCAACCCGAAGCGCCTGGTCAGGTGCATCCAGCACGCCAGGGGCGACGTGGCGATGATCCAGCGCTGCACGGTCAAGTTCTAGCCGCGAGCGATCCCTAACGGAGATTGCTTTAGCTTAAAGTTTAACGCGCTATCCTTTAAGCATGTCCAATTGGCTTAAAGGATCGGTGCGAAGCTGATGGCGGGCGGGGGCCGCTACGTGGAGCGCAGCTGGGCGCCCGACTTCAAGCGCAGCGGTGGCCGCCGGCAGCGCGCCGAGCGATACCGGGCGTTCGTGCCGACGACGATCGGCGAGGACGAACCGGCGCTCGAGAGCGCCACGTCGGCGCTCGCCGAGCGCGCCGGGACCGCGGTCCGAGATCTGAATGCGGACGTCTCCGGACTCGTCTCGCTCGAGGGCCTGGGCAGGCAGCTGTTGCGCTCCGAGGCCCTCGCCTCCTCGCAGATCGAGGGGCTCAGCGTCTCTCACCGCAAACTGGCCGAAGCCGAGCTCGCCGGTCGCGGAACCCACCACAAGGCGGCGGAGATCGTCGGCGCGATCCGAGCGATGGAGCGGGCGATGACGATCGGCGGCGAAGCCGGCCGAATCGACGTCGGGACGGTGACCGCGCTCCACGCGGAGCTCTCGACCGTGCCGCCGCTGGACCGGATCGCCGGCCAACTCCGCGAGGAGGCGAGCTGGATCGGCGGCGCCGCTCCAGCCACCGCCGAATACGTCGGCCCTCCGCACGAGGAGGTCGAGCCGCTGCTCCGCGACCTCTGCGAGTTCATGAATCGCGACGACGTCTCGCCCGTCCCCCAGGCGGCGATCGCGCACGCGCAGTTCGAGACGATCCACCCGTTCGGAGACGGCAACGGCCGCGTCGGCCGCTGCCTGGTCCACACGCTCTTCTGGCGTCGCGGCCTGGCGCCTCGCTACGTGCCGCCGATCAGCCTCGTGCTCGGCGCCAACAAGGACGCCTACGTCGCCGGCCTCGAGGCCTACCGGGCGGGACGACTGGACGAGTGGGTCAGGTACTTCTCCCGAGCGGTGGAGGTGGCGGCGGCGAGGGCCCGCGAGTTCTCGGCCGCGGTGGCGGCGCTGCAGGAGAACTGGCGCAACCGCGTGCGGCCGGTTCGGCGCGACTCCGCCGTGATGCCGCTGATCGACCTCCTGCCCGAGTACCCGGTGATCACCGCGGCGGTGGCGGAGAAGGAGATCGGCCGCTCGCGACCGGCGACGCTGAACGGCCTGACCCGCCTCGCCGAGGCCGGGGCGCTGAAGCGGCACCGCAACCAGAAGTACGGCGACAGCTGGGAGGCGCGTGAGCTCTTCACGCTGCTGAAGCGCTTCGAGGACACCGCCCACCTGCCGGCGAGCTGACGATCAGGCGGCTTCGCGGGCGCCGAAGTAGGCGGAGCCGGAGAGGGCGCGGTCGAAGCCCGACCAGGACTCGCCGGCGGGGAGCTGGCGCTCGAGGCGGTCGAAGCTGCCGAGGCGGCCGCCGAGGTTGTCGATCATGTGGACCAGGACCGCCTCGCGGGTCTGCGGCACCACCGGCGAGCCGTGCTCGAGCTGACCGTGGTGGCTGAGGATGATGTGGAGCACGCACTGCGCGAGGGCCGGGTCGAAGCCGGGGATCTCCTCGATCTGACGGCGCGCCGTGTAGTAGCCGAGCGGGATCTCGCCCTGCAGGCGGCCGGCGTCGGTGAGGTCGATCGCCAGCGGGTCGTCGTTGTAGGCGACCGTCTTGCCGATGTCGTGCAGGAGGGCGCCAGCGACGGCGACTTCGCGGTCGATGCCGGGGAAGAAGTTGGCGGCGGCGGAGACGGCCTGGGCGACCGAGAGCGTGTGCTCGAGCAGCCCGTGGCGGTAGGCCTGGTGGTAGACCTTCGCCGCCGGTGCGTCGCGGAAGCGGTGCCAGGTCGGCGATAGCTCGCCGAAGAAGTAGTCGAGCAGCTGTCGCAGCTGCGGATCCTGGATCGTGTCCAGCAGCGCCCGCAGGTCGGTCTCCAGCAGCTCCAACGAGACCGCGGACTCCGGGGCTAGGTCGGCCGTCTCGAACTCGTGCGGCTCGGCCTCGCGTACGGAGAGGAGCTTGATCTTGGCCCCCCAGCGCTCGCTGTTCTCGAAGCTTCCCGTCAAATAGACCGCACAGCCCTTGACGCAGAGCGCGAAGAGCGCCTCCGCGTCCTCCCAGGAGACCGCCTCGGCGCTGCCGCTGGCGTCACCGACGCTGAGCCGCAGCCAGGGCTCGCCGTTGCGCTTGCGCCGCAGCTCCCGCTCGCGCACCGCGTAGACGCCATTGACCCGCTGCCCATCCTCGAGCTCGCTCAACGGAACCCGAGGTTCCGACGGCGTCGGAATCGAAATCTGCTGCTCGTCAAGGGTGTGCTGCTGGTCCATCTCGCCACCCAAGGTAGAGACGAGGGCGGACAGCGATTGAGCGCCGCCCGGACCCTCAAGCGACGAGCGGGGAGGTCCCGACGGAGCCTCCCCGCTGTTTGCGACGGCGAGGCCTCCCCGCTCGTCGTTAGACGCCCGAGGGAACCTCAGCCTGTGCCGGCGTCTCCCCTCGATCGGCCCCTTTGAGACCGGCATCCACCCGCGCACCCAGCTCGGCGTCGGCCTGGGTCCAGTACTCGACGACGCGCGCCTGCACCTCGCTGGAGACCTCGGCGCTGGCGTGGCCGACGATGTTCTCGACCAGCTCGTCGCGCTGACCGGCGTCCATGGTCTCGCGGTAGAGGGTGCCGGCCTGGCCGAAGTCGTCGTCCTCGGCGTGCTTGGGGTTGGCGTAGCGGCCGAGCTCGGCCCCCTCGACGCCCCAGTTCAGTTCGGAGCCGTTGTCGGGGTCGGCCTCGGGGCCGCCCTTGGTGTTCGGCGCGTAGACCGGCTGGGCGCCGGAGTGGTGGTAGGTCATCGGCCCGTCCTGGTTGTAGGAGTGGACCGGGGACTTCGGCGAGTTGATCGGCAGCTGCTCGTAGTTGGCGCCGATCCGGTGCAGGTGGGTGTCGTGGTAGGAGAAGATCCGTCCCATCAGCATCTTGTCGGGGCTGAGGCCGATCCCCGGCACCAGGTTGGCGGGCGAGAAGCCGGCCTGCTCGACCTCGGCGAAGAAGTTCTCCGGGTTGCGGTCGAGGACCATCCGGCCGACCTGGATCGGCGGGTAGTCGCCGTGCGGCCAGACCTTGGTCAGGTCGAATGGGTTGAAGCGGTAGCCGGCGGCCTCCTCGAAGGGCATGATCTGCATCTCCAGCCGCCATTCGGGGGCGTCGCCGTCGTCGATCGCCTTGCGCAGGTCGCGGCGGTGGGCGTCGGGGTCCTCGGCGGCCATCTGCACCGCCTCGGCTTCGGTGTAGTTCTCGATCCCCTGCACCGTCTTGAAGTGGTACTTGACCCAGAACTTCTCGCCGCCGGCGTTGACCCAGGAGTAGGTGTGGCTGCCGTAGCCGTTCATGTTGCGCAGGGTCCGCGGGGTGCCGCGCTCGGACATCAGGATCGTCACCTGGTGGGCGCTCTCCGGGGAGAGGGTCCAGAAGTCCCACTGCATGTCGTTGGAGCGCATGCCGGTGTCTGGCAGGCGCTTCTGCGAGTGGATGAAGTCGGAGAACTTGGAGGCGTCGCGGATGAAGAAGACCGGCGTGTTGTTGCCGACCAGGTCGTAGTTGCCTTCCTCGGTGTAGAACTTGATCGCGAAGCCGCGCGGGTCGCGGGCGGTGTCGGGGGAGCCGATCTCGCCAGCGACGGTCGAGAAGCGCGAGAACATCGGCGTCCGCGCGCCCGGCTGGAAGAGGCCCGCTTTGGTGAACTGGGAGACGTCCTCGGTCACTTCGAAGAAGCCGTGGGCGGCGCTGCCCTTGGCGTGGACGACCCGCTCGGGGACGCGCTCGCGGTTGAAGTGCTGCATCTTCTGGACCGTGGCGTGGTCGTGCAGGACGGTCGGCCCCTGCTCGCCGACGGTCAGCGAGCGCTCGTCGCTGGTCATCGGGATGCCGGAGTCCGTCGTCGTCCTCGGTCGCTTCGTCTCGTCGCTCATCGTTCTCTCGCCTCCGCTGGATCTGACTGGTTCTAGTTACTCGCTGCTTTGCTCAAGTTCGGGCTCGCCGCCAGTTCGCGGCCGGGCGCCTGCTGACACTCGGGGCAGAGGCCCCAGAAGGTGACCTCGGCCTCGTCGACCGCGAAGCCGCCGGCGCTCGCCGGCTCCAGGCAGGGAGCGGCGCCGACGGCGCAATCTATGTCCTCGGTGGCACCGCAGGCGCGACAGACGATGTGGTGGTGGTTGTCGCCTACACGGGTCTCGTAGCGCGCGGGGATGGCCCGGCAGCTCGACGACGGCCGCGTAGACCGCGACGCGGGATCCGGTGGCACGCAGCCCGCGGGCGCGCAGCTGCTCCTTCACATCCTCATGACTGGCGAGCACCCCAGCACCATACCTAATCTGGACTGATTCCAAAGTGGTGCATCAGCAGACCAGGTGTGATCGCCATTTCCCACCCATACGGGGTGAAATGGCGATCACACCTCAGAGACTGCCGAGCCAGTGGCCGAGGGCGACGGCGGCGAAACCGGCGACGATCGAGAGGCCGATGTTGAGCAGGGCGAGCTCGAGATGGCCGCCGCGCTCGAGCCGGTGGGAGTCGAGGATCCAGGTCGAGAAGGTGGTGAAGGAGCCGATGCCGCCACCGGCGACGATCGCCAGCGCCTCGCCATGCAGGCCGGCGCCGGCGACGATCCCCAGGGCCAGCGAGCCGACGAGGTTGACGACGAGGATCCCGGTCGGGAAGGCGCCGCGGGCGCGCAGCGAGACCTCGTAGTCGATGGCGAAGCGGGCGCCCGCGGCGACGCCGCCCAGCAGCCCGACCGCGATCCAGGCCAGCGGGCTCATCGGGCCTCCCAGCGCGGCCGGCGCCCCTCGAGGGCGATCCCGAGCCGCACCAACAGGTAGCCGGCGACCACGGTGGCGGCGCAGTAGGCGGCGGCGAGGCCGGTGTCGCCGCCGTCGACCAGCTCGTAGAGCTCGAGCTGTAGGGTCGAGAAGGTGGTCAGGGTGCCGCAGACGCCGGTGCCGAGGAGCGGGTGGCGCAGGCTCTCCTCCGGGTGGTCGCGGGAGAGGGCGAAGAAGTAGCCGAGCAGCAGGGCGCCGGCCATGTTGACCGCGAAGGTCGGCCAGGGCCAGCTGCCGGCGGCGGGTGGGAAGGCCTCGGCCACCCCGACGCGGATCAGCGCCCCGACGACCCCGCCGGCGTAGATCGCCGCCAGCTTGCGCCCCGGGTGTCGCGTTAGCTCCATGGCGCGGCATTATCGGTTCGGACGAGGGGTCCCCGCCGTGCCGATGCATCGCTGCTCTAGCGTTCGCGGGGATGAGAGGATCCCAGGGACCGCGGCTGGGAGGCGAGCTGGTTGTGGCGGCGCTCGTCGCGCTCGCCCTCGGCGCGACCGCCTCGGCGTCGGCACGGCCCGGCTTCCAGGCCGGCCCGATCGACGCCGCGACCAAGCAGCGGATGGTCGGCGTCTCCTGGCACCGCGGCTGCCCGGTCGGGCTCAACGACCTGCGCCTGCTCAAGGTCAGGCACTGGGGCTTCGACGGGCGCGTGCACCGCGGCCGGCTGGTCGTCCACGAGGACTCGGCGCGGGGGATGCTGCGGGGGATGCGCCGGCTCTTCCGCCTCCACTTCAAGATCCGCCGCATGCGCTTGGTCGACGCCTACGGCGCCGACGACCACCACAGCATGGACGCCGACAACACCTCCGCCTTCAACTGCCGCTTCGTCTCCGGCACCAGCGAATGGTCCGAACACGCCTACGGCCACGCGATCGACGTCAACCCGATCGAGAACCCCTACGCCGACGGCAACGGCTACGTCTCACCGCCCGCCGGCGCCCCCTACGCCGACCGCTCCCGACGCGCCCCCGGCCTGATCCACCGCGGCGGCCCGGTCGTCGCCGCGATCGGCTGGGCATGGGGCGGCAACTGGTCCTGGCCAAAGGACTACCAGCACTTCTCGGCCGGCGGCCACTGAGCTAGGCGACGGCGACGGGCAGGCGGAACTCGCCGCGCCGCTCGGCGGGGACGAGCTCGAGGTACTCGGGGTGGGAACCGATGTACTCGCTGACGAAGGAGCAGTAGGGGAGGATCTCGCGGCCTGATTCACGGCTCGCCGCGAGGGCGAACTCGATCAGCTCGGCGGCCAGGCCGCGACCGCGAAAGCGCGCCACGGTTTCGGTGTGGACGAAGGAGTCGACCGTGTCGGCGCGGATGTAGTCGGCGACCCCGACCAGCTCGCCGTCGAGGCGCAGCTCGTAGCGCGAGCGCTGCGGGTTCTCGGCGATCTCGGTGGCCACCTCCGACCCATACCCATCGGTGACGAATGTCCAAACCGAAGCCCGCGGCCAACCATTAGGGTCCCCTGACGTGACGCTCAAGACCTTCCGCTACGTCGCCCTCGCCGAGGCGACCAGCTTTCTCGCCCTGCTGATCGCCGCCGTGATCAAACGCACCGACGGCAGCGAGGTCGGCGTCCAGATCCTCGGCCCGATCCACGGCCTGCTCTTCATCTCCTACGTCGTGATCGCCCTGATGATCCGCGCCGAGCAGGGCTGGAGCGCCAAGGTCACCTTCTGGATCCTGGTCGGGGCGGTGCTGCCCTTCGGCGGCTACGTGGTCGACTGGTGGCTGCTGCGCGAGCAGCGGCGCGCCGCTGCTTAGCCTCAACGCTGGAGCGTTCGCCGCTGCGGCGGCGAGGTGCTGCCGTCGTAGAGAGCACGATGGGTGATCGAGGGGCCGAACCTGATCTGCCCCGACATGCCCAGCCCGATGTCCGCACATGCCTCATCCGGCCCGAAGTGCACCGCCGGGAAGCGCATCAGGACCGTGAGCACCAACGCGTGGTGCCGCCAGACTCGTCGCACGCGATGGATCTCGGGCGCCGGCCTGCCGGCGCAAGAACCGGTCCCGACGCCGAGAGTCAGCGCGTGCGCACCGTCCCGCGATTGGAGGCTCCAAGGCACGGGCCGAACCTCCGCGGGTTCGGTGTAGCCAGCGGCGCTCGCCTGATTGGCACCGATGACCAAAGATGCGCCGGCGCAGGCAACGATCAACCCGATCGCCCAAATTCCCCGCACGAGCCCATCCTAGTTGGAGGGAAACAGAATGGCGAGGGCGGGATTCGAACCCGCGACACCACGATTTTCAG
>JAENWU010000066.1 GCA_016649905.1 Thermoleophilia bacterium | reverse complement strand
CCCGACAACGCGAACCTCGACAAGGCGCGCAGGCTGCTGTGGCCGGTCAAGAGCAAGTACGGACAGAAGCTCTCGTGGGCGGACCTGCTGGTCCTTTCCGGCAACGTCGCCCTGGAGTCGATGGGCTTCGAGACCTTCGGCTTCGCCGGTGGCCGGGAGGACGTCTGGGAGCCCGACGAGGACGTCTACTGGGGCCCCGAGACCACCTGGCTGGGCGACGAGCGCTACAGCGGCGACCGCGAGCTCGAGAACCCGCTGGCCGCGGTCCAGATGGGCCTCATCTACGTGAACCCGGAGGGCCCCAACGGCGACCCCGATCCGCTCGCCTCCGCCCGGGACATTCGCGAGACGTTCCGGCGCATGGCGATGGACGACGAGGAGACGGTGGCGCTGATCGTCGGTGGGCACACGTTCGGCAAGACCCACGGCGCGGCCGACCCGGAAGAGTACGTCGGCCCCGAGCCCGAGGCCGCTCCGCTCGCGGAGCAGGGCCTCGGCTGGCAGAACAGCTACGAGAGCGGCAACGGCACGGCCACGATCACCAGCGGGCTCGAGGTCACCTGGACCTACCACCCGACCCGCTGGGACAACGAGTTCCTCCACATCCTCTTCGCCTACGAGTGGGAGCTCATGGAGAGCCCGGCGGGCGGGAAGCAGTGGCGACCGCAGGCGGGAGGCGGCGCGGACATGGTGCCGCTCTCAGACGACCCGTCGAAGCATCGCGAGCCGCGGATGCTCACGACCGACCTCGCGCTGCGCTTCGACCCGGCCTACGAGCCGATCTCGCGACGTTTCCTCGAGCATCCCGACGAGCTCGCGGACGCCTTCGCCCGGGCCTGGTTCAAGCTGACCCACCGCGACATGGGGCCGATCGCGCGCTACCTCGGTCCGGAGGTCCCGGCGGAGGTGCTGATCTGGCAGGACCCGGTCCCCGAGGTCACGCACGAGCTCGTCGGGGCCGAGGACATCGCCTCCCTCAAGGACCAGATCCTCGCTTCGGGGCTGTCGGTCTCTCAGTTGGTCTCCGCCGCCTGGGCGTCGGCGTCGACGTTCCGCGGTGGCGACAAACGCGGCGGCGCCAACGGGGCCCGCGTCCGTCTCGAGCCGCAGAACGGCTGGGAGGTCAACGACCCCGAGCAGCTGGCGAAGGTGCTGGGCACCCTGGAGCAGATCCAGACGGCCTTCAACAGCGCCCAGACCGGGGGGAAGCAGGTCTCGATCGCCGACCTGATCGTGCTCGGCGGGTCCGCGGCGGTCGAGCAGGCCGCCAAGAACGCCGGCCACGACGTCGAGGTCTCGTTCACGCCGGGACGCACCGACGCCTCGCCGCAGCAGACCGACGTGGATTCGTTCGAGCCGCTGGAGCCGACCGCGGACGGGTTCCGCAACTACCTCCGCGACGGTTACCGGCTGCCGGCCGAGTTCCTCCTGGTCGACCGGGCGAACCTGCTGACCCTGAGCGCTCCCGAGATGACCGTCCTCGTCGGCGGCCTGCGCGTCCTCGGAGCCAACGCAAAGCAGTCTCCGGTCGGCGTCCTCACCTCGACGCCCGGGTCGCTGACCAACGACTTCTTCGTCAACCTGCTCGACCTGGGCACGGCGTGGAAGGCGACGTCAGAGGACGAAGGGACGTTCGAGGGCCGCGACCTCGCCACCGGCGAGGTCAAATGGACCGGGAGCCGCGCCGACCTCGTCTTCGGCTCGAACTCCGAGCTGCGGGCGCTGGCGGAGCTCTACGCGAGCGCCGACGCGCGGGAGAAGTTCGTCGACGACTTCGTCGCGGCGTGGGTCAAGGTGATGAACCTCGACCGCTTCGACCTGGCCTGATCTCGACCCCCGGGCCGGCCGCCGAAGCGGCCGGCCCGGGGGCGTCGGGTCGACTACGTAGTTTCCGCCCACGGCGCCTCGAAAAGCGCCGACGCGCGAACCGGCGTGGGGTAGTCTCGCCCGCGTGCGCCGCTTCCTCGTCGCTCTCATCGCACTCTCGGTCCTCGGTACGACGGCGCCGATCGCCAGCGGCGACAGCACCGGCGCGAGCACCGGGCCCACCACCCTCGCCGCCGAGAAGAAGAAGTGCAAAAAGGGATACGTCCGCAAGCGCAAGCACGGCAAGTTCGTGTGCGTGAAGGCGAAGACGACGCCGAAAGTCACGCCACACTCCGGCCTCGACGTGCTCGCGACGCCCGGGACCTACAAGGGAACCAACGGCGTGACCGTGACGAGCTCGGCGACCGCCGAGGGCGCGCACCAGATCTCCCAGGGCCACTTCACCGGCCCGAACACGCTGGTCCTAGAAACCGCGGGCGCGAGCAACGTCCTCACGCACGGCCAGCGCTGCGCCGCTCAGTACACGAACGCCAGCGTCGTCTTCTGATTCCCGCGCCAAGTCGACCGGAACCTGTTGTCTTCATCGGGGCGCCCGGATTTGAACCGGGGACCTCACCGACCCGAACGGTGCGCGCTACCAGGCTGCGCCACGCCCCGAGAGCGGCGATTATCCCAGAGCCGGGGATAAAGGCGGGCCTCCCTCCGGGCGAGGCCGCTACTTTGCCTGGCGCAACGGTTCCCAGCAATGGCAATGGCCCGCAAGCTCATCCCGCTTCTCGTGCTCCTCGCGCTGGCCCTGCCGGCGGCGTCCGCTCGGGCCGACATCCCGCACGGGTTCATCGGCGTCTCGCCGCAGAGCCCGGCGAAGGTGTCCGACTACGAGCTGATGCGGGAAGCCGGGATCACCAGCGTCAGGCTGCCGCTCTACTGGGTCGGCACCCAGTCGGCGAGCCCCTATCTGGCCGACCCGAACTGGTCGAGCTTCGACCACGAAGTGGCGATCGCCGCCAGGGAGGGGATCCGGATCATGCCGTTCGTATGGGGCAGCCCCGAGTGGGCCGCCGACGAGCCGATCGACCTGCCGGTCGAGACTCCCTTTCAGCGCTGGGCGTGGGCCTACTATCTGCGCGCCGCCGCCGAGCGCTACGGCAGCGGCGGCAGCTTCTGGGAAGAGCACTCCGCTCTGCCCTATCTGCCGATCAGGCGCTGGGAGATCTGGAACGAGGAGAACCTCGTCACCTTCGCCAGCGAACCGAACCCGGCCAAGTTCGCGATCCTGATCCGGATCTCCGGGCGGATCCTGCACCGCACCGATCCCGGCGCGCAGGTGATCGTCGGGGGCTTCTTCGGGCGGCCGCTGCAGGTGCCGCCCAACGTCGCCTCGGCGGACTACCTCGAGCGCCTCTACCGGGCCGGCAACGTCAAGCGCTGGTTCGACGGCGTCGGCCTGCACCCCTACGTCGCCGACGCGCGGGCGATGGGAGGGCAGATGGAGAGCCTGCGGCGGGTGATGCGCGCCCACGGCGATCCCGCCACGCCGATCTACGTGACCGAGCTCGGTTGGGGCTCCGACAGTGGCCCGACCCGCTGGGAGCGCGGCCTCTACGGCCAGGCCAACCAGTTCTCGCGCGCCTTCTCGATGCTTTCGGCCAACCGCCAGCGCTGGCGGGTCGGTGGCGTCTGGTGGTTCTCCTGGAGCGACGAGGGGGGTAGCTGCAGTTTCTGCAAATCGGCCGGGCTCCTGACCGCCGACCGCGAGGCGAAGCCCTCCTGGTACCGCTTCAACCAGTGGACCGGCGGCGACCCCGACGCGGTCCCCCGCGCAGCCGTCGAGGATCCCGAAGAGGTGGGAGGGTAGGCTCCATAGGGACTTCGCAATCCGAGCAAGGAGACCGTTTCGATGGCATTTTCGGTACCTGATCTTCCGTACGCCTACGACGCCCTCGAGCCCCACATCGACGAGGCGACGATGCGCGTCCACCACGACAAACACCACCAGGCCTACGTCGATAAAGCCAACGGCGCCCTCGAGGGCACGCAGTGGGCCGACAGCGACGTCGAGGACGTGCTCAAGAGCCTCGGTGACCTGCCCGCCGACAAGCAGGGCCCGGTCCGCAACAACGCCGGCGGTCACTACAACCACACGCTCTTCTGGCAGATGATGAGCCCCGACGGCGGCGGTGAGCCGGGCGGCGAGCTTGGCGAGGCGATCAACAGCGCCTTCGGCTCCTTCGACGCCTTCAAAGAGGAGTTCAAAAACGCCGGCATCGCTCGCTTCGGCTCCGGTTGGGCCTGGCTGGTCAAGGACTCGTCCGGCAACCTCGCCGTGACCTCGACCCCGAACCAGGACTCGCCGGTCTCCGACGGGCAGACGCCGCTGCTGGGCGCCGACGTCTGGGAGCACGCCTACTACCTCAAGTACCAGAACAAAAGGCCCGAATACCTCGACGCCTTCTGGAACGTCGTCAACTGGGACTACGTCGCGGAGAAGTTCGCCGCCTAATTGATCGGGGCCGGCCGCGCCGCCTCGGGCTGGCGCGGCCCGGTCTCACCCTTGGCCGGGATCTCGCTCATCGCGTGCTCGGCCAGAGCGGTGATCGTCAGGCTGGGGTTGACGCCGACGTTCGCCGGCACCGCGGCGCCGTCGCAGACCAGCAGGTTCTCGTAGCCGAAGACGCGCTGGTCGGCGTCGACGACCCCGTCCTCGGGCCCGTGGCCGATCACGGCGCCGCCGAGGATGTGGGCGGTCGTCGGGATGTTCATCAGCGCCTCGGAGGTCGCGCTCTGGGCCACGCCGCCGGTCCGCTGCGCCAGCCACTCGGCGGCATCGTTGGCGACCGGGATGAAGGTCGGGTTCGGTTTGTCCGGGTCCTGCTCGGTCTGCAGGCGCACGTCGCCGGAGCGCTTCAGGGTCGGCCGTAGGGCGATCGCGTTGTCAAGCGTCTGCATGACCAGGACGATGATCGTGCGGCTGGACCAGTTGCGCGGGAAGAGGACCTTGGCGAAGCGGCCGGGGTGGCGGACGATCTGCGCCAGCAGCTTCAGCGGCCGGGTCACCCGCGTCCCGTCGCCGACCAGCAGGGTGTAGAGCATGTTCATCGAGTCGCCGGCCTTGCCGTAGGTGACGGTCTCGATGTGGGTGTGGGGGTCCGGGTAGATGCTGGAGGTGATTGCCACCCGCTTGGTCAGGTCGTCGGGGTAGTCCTCGGGCACGGTCACGGCGAGGATCGACTCGCTATTGGTGCGGACCAGCTCGCCAAGGCGGTTGGAGATCCGCGGCAAGGCGCCGCCGAGGCGGCAGCGCTGCAGCAGCTTGTTGGTCCCCAGGGGGCCGGCGGCGACGATCACACCGCCGGCGGTGAGGGTGCGGCGACCGCGGCCGCGGAGGAATCCGGAGCGTTCGCTGGAGACCGCATAGCCCTCGCTGCCGTCGGCGGCGCCGAGCGGCCGGATCTCGGTCACGGTGCGGTCTGGCGTCACCTCGGCACCCCGCTTCTCGGCCAGCCAGAGGTAGTTCTTGACCAACGTGTTCTTGGCCCCGTGCGGGCACCCGACCATGCAGCGCCCGCACTGCATGCAGCCGGTGCGGTCCGGGCCCTCGCCGCCGAAGTAGGGGTCGGGGACGGTCTTCCCGGGCTCGCCGAGGAAGACCCCGACGGGGGTCTTCCGGTAGGTGTCGCCGACCCCGAGGTGCTCGCCGTACTCGCGCAGCAGCTGGTCGGCGGGGTCGTCGTTGTCGTGGACGACGACCCCGAGCATCCGCTGCGCCTCGGCGTAGTGGGGCGCCAGCGTCGCCTCCCAGTCCTCCATGTCGCCCCACTGCGGGTCCTCGAAGAACGGGGCGGGGGGCACGTAGAGGGTGTTGGCGTAGCCGAGGCTGCCGCCGCCGACACCGCAGCCGCTGACCACCGAGACGTCCTTGAACGGGGTAAGGCGGAAGATCCCGCGCATGCCCAATCGCGGCGCCCAGAAGTAGCGGCGCAGGTCCCAGGTTGACTTGGGGAAGTCCTCGTCGCGAAAGCGCTTGCCGCACTCGAGGACGCCGACGCTGTAGCCCTTTTCAGCAAGGCGCAGCGCCGATACCGACCCGCCGAACCCGGATCCCACCACGATCCAGTCGTAATCAAACTGGCTCATCAGCCAGGACTCTAGCCGCTGGGGCGAGGACGGTATGCCCGACTTCGGGCTTCTAGGCCTCGCCCGGCTCCAGCGGCCGGAAGTCGCTGGTGCGGGCGCCGCAAACGGGGCAGAACCAGTCCTTGGGGATGTCCTCGAACGAGGTTCCGGGCGGGATGCCGCCGTCGGGGTCGCCAATTGCGGGGTCATAGATGAACCCGCAGCTGTCGCAGATCCAGAGGGTCGCCTCTTTGGTCTCGGTCATGCCCTGATTCTAGGCAACCGCTATTTGTCGAAGCTGACGGCGACCGGCTGGCGCTCGGAGGCGTCCTCGATCTCGAAGAACTCGCGATCGGTGAAGTTGCCGGCGTTGGCGACGATCGAGCCCGGGAACTGCTGGATGTCCGTGTTGTAGGACTGGACGTTGGAGTTGTAGATCCGCCGCGAGGCCTGGATCTCGTCCTCCAGCTCGGAGAGGTTGCGGCTGAGCTGCTGGAAGTTCTCGGTCGCCCGCAGGGTCGGGTAGTTCTCGGCGACGGCGCGCAGGTCGGCGAGGGCGCCGCTCAGCTGGGACTCCGCTTTCGAGGTGTCGGCGACGCTCTGCGCTGACATCGCATCGGCCCGGGCTTTGCTCGTTTTCTCGAAGACCTCGCTCTCGTGCGCGGCGTAGCCTTTGACCGTCTCGACCAGGTTCGGCACGAGGTCGTGGCGCCGTTTCAGCTGGACATCGATCCCGCTCCAGGACTCGTCGACGCGGTTGCGCGAAGCGATGATCGAGTTGCGCTTCGCAATGAAATAGAAAACCGCGATGAGGATGATCGCGACGACGACGATGATGGCGATGAGCAATTGGGGCTCCTGTTTTCGAGCGGTCTTGACGGCCATCCTAGCGCCGATCGTCGGCGCCGCAAGGAGGCCTGGACGCTTAGGATCGCCCGATGGGCGCAAAGCAGGAAGCGCAGGACTGGGCCGAGATCGTCCGCCGCTACGGCGAGCGCGACGGCCTCACCTATGAGGAGATCGGCGGAATCAACCCCGTCGACGCGCCGGTGGCGCTCTGCGTCGGCGGCGTCAACCGGCTGACCGGGCAGCTGGTCGAGGACTTCTGGGGCTCGACCTGCGACGCCGACGAACGGGAAATCGGCGGCCTCTTCAACAAGGCGGTGCTGCCGACGGCGCTGCTCGCCAAGGCCCACATGCCGGACCTGGCGCAAGTGGTCCCCGCCTTCAACGTCGAGTCGATCGAGGGCCACGAGCACGTCACCCAGCGCTTCTCGCGCAAGGTCGAGTTCGAGTCGATCGACTTCAACAAGCGCTTCTGGGCGACGGTTCCGAAGGAGTACGACCCGGTGGCGCTGCGCGAGCTCTTCAGCCCCGGCTTCCTCAGCTGGGTGACGACGATGACCGGTGAGATCAACTTCGGCATCAACGATCGCCAGCTCTGGTTCCTCTGGCGCCTTGGCGAGCGCAGCGAGGCCGAACTGAAAGCGGCGCTCAAAAATGCCGGCCAGCTGTTCAAACGGCTGCAGGGAGAGATGGACGAGAGCGGCATCCACACCTACCCGCCCGGCCCGTGGCACGCCGGGCTGGAGCCCTTTCCGCAGCCTTAGCTAGTCGGGGTAGCCGGGTTCGCCCGGCAGGACCGGCCGCATCTCCGTGCCCTCGCCGATGAACTTGGGAAGGATCGATGTGACCTCGCGGCCACGGAAGGCGGCGAGCGCGTCGTCGGCGGTGCGGTGGGGGGCCAGCAGCTGCAGCTGCTTCACCGTGGGGAAGACGATCGGCAGCTCGCCCGCCTCGTTGGCCTCGAGGGCGTCGCCGGGGCGGTACCAGGCGGCCTCGGTGGTCTCGACGCCGTCGGGAACCGGCGGTGTGTGGGCGGGAGCAAGGGCGAGGAAGAACCAGGCGTCGAAGCGGGTGGAGACCCGTTCGGGGGTGATCCAGCGCGAGAAGAGGGCCAGCTCCTCGCCGGCCGGCAGCTCGATCCCCGACTCCTCGGCCAGCTCGCGCATCGCGCAAGCGCGCCGCCCCTGCTCGCCCTCGCCGTCGGCGGCATCGACGGCACCGCCGGGGAAGACCCAGACGCCAGGCATGAACCGCGCCTGCTCGCTGCGCTTCAGCATCAGCACTTCCAGCGCCCGTTCGGAGTGCTTGCCGCCGCGCCTGAGTAGGACGATCGAGGCCGAGGGACGCGGCGTCGCCGGCTCGCCGCCGTTGTGGCTCTCGGCCGGTCCTGGCATCGGTTGGGACATGTAGCCCACCCTATCTCGGACCTGTCTGAGCTAAGGGACCCTATTTGGACCTTTAACTCAGACACGTCGAGAAGAAAGGAACTCAGCCGAGGGCTTGGCGGGCGGCGGCGCCTGCGCCAGGTCCTCGGGCTCGGCCGCCAGCTCGGCCTGGCGGCCGCGGCGGCGCAGCTCGTCGAGGGCGGCGTTGCGGGCGATCCCGAACAGCCAGGCCCGGCGCTCGCCGCGCCTGGGGTCGAAGCGGTTGCGCTTGCGGTAGGCGCGCTCGAAGGCGGTCGCAGTCACTTCCTCGGCGGCGGGACCGTCGCGCAGCAGGCTGGCAACGTAGGCGTAGACGTCGTCGCGGCAAGAGCGGTAGAGCGCGTCGAAGGCGATGTCGGCCTCGCGCGGGGCTTCCTCGGCGGTGGCGACCAGCGTTTGGTTCACGCCACTACTACGGGAGCGCCAGCGATCCATCACAGACGAGTATCGGCTCAGGCGGTCTGGTGCAACTGCGAAGCGATCGCGGCCTGGATCGAGTCGGCGCAGATCGTCATCAGCGTCCGCAGCTCCTGCTCGGAGATCGAGAGCGGCGGCACGATCACGACGGTGTTGCCGAGCGGGCGGATGATCGCGCCGCGCTCGCGGGCCTCGTTGGTGACCCGGTGCCCCATCCGCAGGGCGGCGCTGTGGTCGTTGAGGTCGATCGCGACCATGAAGCCTCGCGAGCGCACCGCACTGACCTCCGGCAGCGCCGCGATTCCGGCCAGCAGCTCCTCCAGCAGGGCGATCTTCGGCTGCAGGCGCTCGAGCGTTCGCTCCGACTCGAAGACGTCGAGGTTGGCCAGCGCCGCCGCGCAGGCCAGCGCGTTGCCGGTGTAGGTGTGGCCGTGGTAGAAGGTCCGCTGCTCCTCCGGCGCGCCCAGGAAGCCCTCGTAGACCGCCTCGGTGGTCAGCGTCGCCGCCAGCGGCAGGTAGCCGCCGGTGATCCCCTTCGCGAGGCACATGAAGTCGGGCACCACGCCCTCCTGTTCGCAGGCGAACATCGTGCCGGTGCGGCCGAACCCGGTCGCCACCTCGTCGCAGATCAACAGCACGCCGTGGCGGTCGCAGAGCTCCCGCACCGCCCGCAGGTAGCCCGGGGGGTGGACGATCATGCCCGCCGCCCCCTGGACCAGCGGCTCGACGATCACCGCCGCCACCTCGTCCGCGTAGGCGTCGAGGACGCGCTCCATGTCGGCGGCGTTGCCCGGCTCGGCGGCGTGGGTCTCGAACAGCAGCGGCTGGTAGGTGGCGTGGAAGAGGTCGATGCCGCCGACCGAGACCGAGCCGATCGTGTCGCCGTGGTAGGCCTCGCGCAGGCGGACGAAGGTGCGGCGGCCCCGCTCGCCACGCTGCTGCTGGTACTGGAAGGCCATCTTCAGGGCGATCTCGGCGGCGGTCGAGCCCGAGTCCGAGTAGAAGACGCGCGAGAGCCCAGGCGGGGCGATCGCGACCAGGCGTGCGGCCAACTCGGCGGCGCCGGGGTGGGAGAGACCGAGCATCGTCGAGTGGGAGATGCGGTCGATCTGGTCGCGGATCGCGGCGTCGATCACCGGGTGGCGGTGACCGTGGACGTTGCACCAGAGCGAGGCGTTGCCGTCGATGTAGCGGCGACCCTCGACGTCGATCACGTAGGAGCCCTCGCCCCGCTCGATCACCAACGGAGCCTCCTCGCTCCAGCCCTGTTGCTGGGTGAAGGGGTGCCAGAGATGGTCGTGATCGAGGCGCGCGGGGTCTGCAGCCATCGCATCGGCAGCCTACTCCTCAGTGATATCCGTCACACGAGCAAATATTGCGTTTGAGAAATGATTGCGGAGCTGCAACTATTGCCGACATGCAAGCTAGCGATGTAAAGGCGATCACCGAGAAGGCAGCCCGCGAGACGACTCCGGAGGCCCAGGACACGGCGGCGCGGTTGACCGCGCTGCTGCGCCACCTCTTCCTCTACGACCGCGGCAACCAGCTGCGGGTGATCGAGGAGTCGGGACTCTCGATGACCCAGTGCAAGGTGCTGCTCGAGCTCGGCGGCCTCGGCCGCGATGCCGAGGTTTGGCAGGTCAGCGACCTGGCCGAGGTCTTCGGCGTCTCCGTGCCCTCGATGAGCCGGGCCGTCGACGGCCTCGTCAAGAAGGGGCTGGCGACGCGGATCGAGGACCCCGACGACCGCCGCGCCCGCCGGGTCGCGATCACCGCCAGCGGCAAGGACCTGGTCGAGACGCTCGTCACCGTGCGCCAGACCGGGATCGAGGCCTTCGCGTCGACCCTCAGCGCCGCCCAGCGCCGCAAGCTCGATGCCGCGGTCGACTCCCTGATGGAGCGGGAGGACATCGCCCAGACCTATGACCTCTTGAAGGGAAGTGACCGCGCTTGACCCGCTACAGCCACCTGATCACCGACGACAACCGCAAGTGGTGGACGCTCGGCGCGATGTGCTTCGCGCTGTTCATGCTGATGCTCGACAACACCGTCGTCAACGTGGCGCTGCCGTCGATCCAGCAGGACCTGAACGCCTCGATCTCGGGCCTCGAGTGGACCGTCAACGGCTACACCCTCTCGATCGCCGTGCTGCTGGTCACCGGCGGCCGGCTCGGCGACATCTTCGGCCGCCGGCGCATGTTCCTCGCCGGGATCGTCATCTTCGCCGTCTCTTCGGCGACCGCTGGCCTCGCCCCCGACGCGACCTCGCTGGTGATCAGCCGCATCGTCCAGGGCGCCGGCGCGGCGCTGATGATGCCGGGCACGCTCTCGATCATCGCCGACGCCTTCCCGCCGCACGAGCGCGGCAAGGCGATGGGGACCTGGGCCGGCGTCTCGGCGCTGGCGCTGGCGATCGGGCCGGTCCTCGGCGGCTTCCTTACCGAGCACGTCAGCTGGCGGGCGATCTTCTACCTCAACATCCCGGTAGCGATCGTGGCCGTGCTGGCGACGGTCTTCGCGGTGCGCGAGTCCCGCGACACCTCGGTCGGCCGTGACGTCGACTACCCCGGCGTCGCCATCCTCACCCTAGGCCTGACGGCGCTGGTCCTGGCCCTGGTCGAGGGCAACAGCTGGGGCTGGGGCTCACCGCAGGTCGTCGGCCTGCTGGTCGGCGCCGCCGTGGCGCTGCCGGCCTTCGTCTTCGTCGAGAACCGGGTCAAGGCGCCGATGGTGCAATTCGACCTGCTCTCCGATCGCAACTTCCTCGGCGCCGTCGTCGTCGCGCTGGTGATCACCTTCGCGATGATGGGCGTCTTCTTCTTCCTCGCCCTCTACATGCAGGACATCCTCGGCTACTCGCCGCTGCAGGCGGGCGTCCGGTTCCTGCCCTCGACCCTGATGATCGTCGGTGTCGCCCCGGTCGCGGGTCGCCTCTCCGATCGCTTCGGGCCGCGCTGGCTGATCGCCGGCGGCCTCGTCCTCGTCGCCGCCTCGCTGTTCACCTTCAGCGGCATCGCGGTCGACTCCACCTACCTCGACCTGCTGCCCGGCTTCATGCTGCTGGGCATCGGCATTGCGCTGACGATGTCGCCGATGACCAGCGCCGCGATGAACGCGGTGCCGGTGCAGAAAGCCGGGATCGCCTCCGGGGTGCTCTCGATGTTCCGGATGGTCGGCGGCAGCCTCGGCATCGCCGTCACCGGCGCGATCTTCCAGGGCCTGGTCAGCTCCCGGCTCGACAGCCTGCTGGGCGGCAGCGGCATCTCCGCGGCGCAGCGGGACACCGTCTCCGAACAGCTCGGCGGCGGTGTCGTCGGCCATCTGCCCGGCCTGGACGCCGCCCAGGCGAAGGAGGTTGCCGCGGCCGGCAACGAAGCCTTCGTCTACGCGCTCGGCAACGCGATGACCGTCTCGGCGGCGATCGCGCTCGCCGGCGCCGTGGTCGGCGCCGTCGCGATCCGCGCCAAACGCCGGGGAGAGATCTCGATCGAGGCGGCCGAGGCCGACGTCAACCCCGGCGGCTCGGCGCTTGCCGCCGAGGAGCGGGAACTGGCCGCGGCCGGCGCCGCCGAATACGAATAGGCCGTTTGGAGTCTCGCCCGATGCTGATCCTGCTGCCGCCCTCCGAGGGCAAGGCGACGCCCGCCAAGGGCGCCCCGCTCGACCTCGAGTCGCTGGTCTATGCCGAGCGGCTGGGGGAGAAGCGGGCGGCTCTGCTCGACGCGCTCGAGCGGCTCGCCGCGGCGCCGCGCAAGACCGCGGTGCGCAAGCTCGGAGTCTCTGCCGGTCAGGCTGACGAGGTCGCCGTCGGCGCCGGCCTGCGGGGCGCTCCTGCCGCCGCCGCGGCCAAGATCTACACCGGCGTCCTCTTCGACCGGCTCGGATTGCCGGGCTTGCCGGCGCCGGCGCGGCGGCGGGTCCTGATCGCCAGCGCCCTCTGGGGAGTGCTGCGACCCGAGGACCGCATCCCCTACTACCGCTTCTCCTCGAAAGCGCGGCTCGGCCGGATCGGGGCGCCGGCGTCGTGGTGGCGGCCGGCGCTGACAGCGGCGCTGCCGGACGAGCCCGGTGAGCTCGTCGTCGACATGCGCTCCGCCGCCTACGCCGCCGCCTGGAAGCCGAAGCGGGCGACGCTGCTGGCGGTACGGGCCTTCAGCGACGGGGGCGGCCAGCGCAAGGTCGTCTCCCACATGGCCAAGGCCGTCCGCGGCGACGTCGCGCGGGCGCTGCTGCTGGCAAAGAGATCTCCAGCCGACCCCGAGGCTGCTGCCGGGGTAGCGGCCAAAGCTGGCTTCGAGGTCGAGCTGAACGGCGGCAACCTCGACGTAATCGTCAGCGACTGAAGCGAAGCTCGGGCCACGAGTCCGGCGCCGCGAGGTCGACCTCTGGGAGGGTCATCACCGTGACCTCGCCGAGGGCGGCGATCGTCTTGCGGTTGGAGCGCTCGAGCTCGCTCGGCTCGTGCGGCCAGGGCGTGAGCACGACCGCGGCGACCACGAGGCCGGCCGCGCGAGCGACCTCGATCGTCAGCAGGGTGTGGTTGATCGTGCCGAGGCCGGGGCCGGCGGCGATCGCCAGCGGGTAGCCGAGCTCGACCGCCAGCTCGCGCACCAGGTACTCGCCGGCGAGTGGCACCAGCAACCCGCCCACTCCCTCGCAGACGATCGCCTCGGCGCCCGCGGCCGCCCTCCCGGCCGCCGCACGCAGTCGTTCGGGGTCGATCTGCTCACCGGCGAGCGCCGCCGCCAGATGCGGTGAGGCCGGCGGCCCGTAGCGATACGGCGCTATCTCCTCATCACTCTGCCCCGACCCCGACGCCGCCCGCAGCAACTCGTGGTCCGCCAGCCGACGGGCCGATTTCGGGCCTATATCTCCCGAAATCGGCCCGTCGGCGGAGAGTTCGTCGAGGCCCGTGACGCAGGGCTTGAAGACGGCGACGGTGGCGCCGTCGGCGGCGAGGGTATGGGCGGCGACGGCGGCGACCACGGTCTTGCCGACCTCGGTCCCCGTGCCGGTTACGAAGATCCCGCTCAAGCGGCCACGGGGACCAGCCCGATCGCTCGGGCCGCCTCGCCGATCACCTTGGCGGCCGCGGCCAGCTCGTCGGCCTCGTGCGTCGCCATCACGGTCAGCCGCAGCCGCGAGGAGCCCGCGGGGACGGTCGGCGGGCGGATGCCCTGGGCGAAGACGCCGCGCTCGAGCGCCAGCTCGCAGAGCTGCATCGTCGGCTCGGCCTCGCCGACCTCGATCGGGATGATCTGGGTCGTCGAGCTCGGCGCCAGCCCCTCGGCCACCAGCGCCTCGCGCAGCGTCACCGCGTTGACCTGCAGGCGATCGACCCGCTCGGGCTCGGCGACGAGCAGCTCCAGAGCCGCCGTGGCGGCACCCAGTGCCGCTGGCGCCGGCGCGGTCGAGAAGACGAAGGAGCGGGCGGAGTTGACGAGGAAGTCGATCGTCTCCGGCGTCGCGCAGGCATAGGCGCCGTAGGACCCGAGCGCCTTGCCGAGGGTGCCGACGACGACGTCGACCTCGCCGCTCAGTCCCGCCGCGGCGACGGAGCCGCGGCCACCCGGCCCAATCGCGCCGACTGCGTGGGCGTCGTCGACCATCAGCCGGCAGCCGTGGCGGCGCGCCAGCTCCAGGAGGCCGGGCAGCGGCGCGAGGTCGCCGTCCATCGAGAAGACGCCGTCGCTGACGATCAGGGCGCCGCGGCCACTCGCCTCGCGCAGCCCCCACTCGAGGTGCTCGAGGTCGGCGTGGTGGTAGACGAAGGTCTCGGCACGGGAGAGGCGGCAGCCGTCGACGATGCTGGCGTGGTTGAGCTCGTCGGAGAAGACGACCTCACCGGCCCCCGCCAGCGCCGCGATCGTGCCGGTGTTGGCGAGGTAGCCGGAGCCGAACAGGAGGGCTGCCTCGTAGCCGGCGAACTCGGCCAGGCGCACCTCCAAGGAGCGGTGCGCCTCCATGTTGCCGGAGATCAGGCGCGAGGCACCGGCACCGGCGCCCCAGCGCAGCGCCGCCTCGGCGGCAGCTTCGCGGACCCGCGGCTCGTCGGCGAGGCCGAGGTAGTTGTTGGAGCAGAGCAGCAGCACCGCGCGGCCGTCGAGGGTCACCCGCGGGCCCTGGGGCCCCTCGATCAGGCGCAGCCGCCGATGGAGCCCGCGGTCGCGGAGCGCTTGCAGCCGCTCGGCGACGTCGGTCACGCAGCGGTCGGGTAGGAGGGCGCCTTCGTGCCCTTCTTGACCACGCGAAGCTGGGTCGAGGGATCCCACATCGGGGCCTCGTCCTGGTGGTCGATCAGCGCGTCCATCGGCGTCCCGGGCGTCTCGCCCTCGAGCCAGCCGGAGCGGTTGTCGGGCCGCGGGTTGGCGCCGTTGTCGGGCTGGCGGGCGACGTTGAGGCCGAGCTCCTCGAACATCTCGCGGTCCTCGGCCGGCTCGGCGCCGAGGGTGGTGAGGAAGTTGCCCATCATCACCCCGTTGAGGCCCGCCTTGACGGCGAGCTTGTGCATCGAGCCGAGGTTCTCGACCCGACCGCCGCAGAGGCGGAAGAGGGCGCCGGGGATGACCAGGCGGAAGATCGCGATCCACTGCACGACCTCCCAGGGATCCATCACCTCGCGGTCGCCGAACTTGGTCCCGTCCTTGGGGATCAGCAGGTTGATCGGCACCGACGTCGGGTTGATCTCAGTCAGCTCGAAGGCCATCTCGACCCGCTGCTCGCGAGTCTCGCCGAGATTGAGGATGCCGCCGACGCAGGTCTCCAGGCCGGCCTCCTTGACCGCTTGGATCGTCCGCAGGCGGCCCTCGTAGCGAACCGTGCTCGAGACCTCGGGGTAGTAGGAGCGCGCCGACTCGACGTTGTGGTGGACGCGCTGGATGCCGGCGTCCTTGAGCGACTTGGCGCGCTCGACGGACATGTGGCCGATCGAGGCGCAGCGCTTGAGGTTGGTCTTCTCGGCAACCAGTTCGGCGCCCTCGAGGATTTTCGCGAAGTCCCGTTTGGAGAGGCCCTGGCCCTGGGTGACCATGCAGAAGCGGTGGGCGCCGGCGGCCTCGGCGGCTTTCGCGTGTTCGAGGATCTGCTCCGGCTCCATCATCGCGTGCATGACGGTGTCGGCGTCGGCGTAGCGCGACTGGGCGCAGAAGCCGCAGTCCTCGGCACAGCCGCCCGACTTGGCGTTGACCAGCGAGCACATGTCGGTGGAGTCGCCGAAGTTCTCGCGGCGCACTTCCCAGGCCCGTTCGACCAGGGCTTCGATCTCCTCGTGCTCGGTCAGGGCGCCGTAGGCGAGGGCTTCCTCAGCGGTGATCAGGGATGCCATCGGGCATAGCATCGCACTATGGATCGGACGAAGTCACGCCGGCGCCGGCTGGCTTTTGGAGTTTTGATCGGGCTCGCGCTCGGCGCCTTTGCGCTCGGCGCCGCGCTGGGGGATGGGAGGGCGCCGGGGGAGGAGGAAGCGGTCGAGGTCGCCAGCACCCTGCCGGCATCGCAGCTGGCCGGACAGCGCCTGGTCGCCGGGCTGAGCGACAACGAGGTGTCGCCGCGGCTGCACCAGGCGATCCGCCGGGACCGGATCGCCGGCGTCGTCCTCTTCGCCGCCAACTTTCCCAGCCGCCAGGCCGGCCGCACGCTGATCGCCCGCCTGCAGGCGATCCGCCGCCCAGCGGCGCTGCGCGACCCGTTGCTGATCATGGTCGACCAGGAGGGCGGGCTG
>JAENWU010000006.1 GCA_016649905.1 Thermoleophilia bacterium | reverse complement strand
CCAACGGCCGCGGCGAGGCGGCGATCAGGCCCGAGCGCTTCGCCCGCCTGGTCACCCTCGCCGGGATGCTGATCGAAGCGGCGAAAAAGGGCGAGCGGCTGCAGGTCGCCGATCTGCGCCAGCGCCTCGAGCTGACCGGCGAGGAGCTGCGCGAGGACGTCGAGCTGCTCAACGTCGTCAACTTCGGCGGCGGCACCTACGTCCTCTACGCGGAATTCCTCGGCGACGAGATCGAGGTCGACTCCGAGCCCTACGGCGACAACTTCGCCCGCCCGGCCCGTCTGCTGCCGCTGGAGGCGAAGGCGCTGGTCGCCGCGATCGACCTCTTCGGCGACCACCTGCCGCAGTCCGACCTGCAGAGCGCCCGCCAGAAAATCGTCAAGGCGCTCGGCCACGACCCCTCCAAGGAGGGGCTGGAGATCGTGCCGAGCGGCGGCGGCGACGCGGCCGTGGCACGGATGGTCAACGACGCGATCGCCGGCAGCCGCGTGCTCGAGCTCTCCTATTACAAGGAGAACGAGGACCAGCTGACCGACCGCCGGGTCGAGCCCTACCGGCTCGAGAACGGGCGCGAGGGCTGGTACGTCGAGTGCTACGACCTCAACAAGGAGGGCGTCCGCCACTTCAAGCTCGACCGGATCAAAGAGGCGATCCTCTCCGAGGAGCGCTTCGAGCCGCGGCCGGAAGTCGAGGAGTTCGCCGGGGTCGAGGGCTGGATGACCCACGGCGAGGTGCCGACCGCCGAGGTCGCCCGCGTCTGGGTTTCGCCGGAGCGGGCGCGCTGGCTGCGCGAGGAGCGCACCGTCGTCGAGGAGCTGGCCGACGGCGCCGTCGTCGTCGAGCTGCCCTACGCCGGCAAGCCCTGGCTGGTGCGGGAGATCCTGCGCGGCGCCGGCGACCTTGTCGTGCTCGAGCCCAAGGACGCCCGCGAGGCGATCGCCAAAGAGATCGCCGGTTGACGCTCGACGAGTTGATCCGGCTGTAGGCGGCTCAATGCGTCGAGCGGCTGAAGCGGGGCCAGGGCATCCGGAGGTCGCTCGGATCGTCGCCCCGAATCCGGGGCCGATGACGCTGGAAGGGACGAACGCCTACGTCTACGGGGCCGATCCCTGTGTGGTGATCGACCCCGGCAGCGAGGACCCCGGTCACCTCGACGCGATCCGCGCCGCCGCCGCCGAGCGCGGCGGCATCGGCGTGGTCCTGCTGACCCACTCCCACGGCGACCACACGGCCGGCGCCGACCAGCTCGGCGCCGAGGTCGTGCAGCCGGGCGACGGCGAGGAGCATGGCGGGTTGCGGACGATCGCCACCCCCGGCCACGCCGCCGACCACGTCACCTTCCTCTCGCCCGAGGGCGTCTGCTTCAGCGGTGACCTCGTGCTCGGGCTCGGCTCGACGATTGTGCCGCCGGGCGGCGGCTCGCTGGCGGCCTTCATGAGCTCGCTGCGCCTGCTGCAGGGCGAGGAGATCGACCTGATCGCTCCCGGCCACGGGCCCTGGATCACCGAGCCCGAGGCCAAGCTCGCCGAATACGTCGAGCACCGGGAGCTGCGCGAGCGTCGCCTGCTCGCCGCGCTCGAGGCCGGTGAGCGCTCCCGCGCCGCCCTGCTGACCACCGTCTGGGACGACGTTCCGGTCGAGCTGCTGCCGATGGCGGCGATGGCGATGGAGGCCCACCTCGAAAAGCTCGGGGAAGAAGAGCGGCTGCCGGGAGATTTATATGAGTGAAAAATCGGTCATATGAACGGAATTTCCCGCATATGAACGGAATTTCTGTCATTTTGGGCGGCGATGGACCTCTCACAGCCCTTTCCGGCGATGTTCCCGACCGTGGACAGCGCGGTTCTCTCCGTTCTCGCGGAGACCACGAAACCGCGGACCGGCCGAGAGATCGCGAGGCTTGCCGAGAAATCGCAATCCGCTACTCAGCGTGTCCTCGATCGCCTGGTTGAGCACGGTCTCGTCGCTCAAGAAGCCGCTGGGCGCTCGCGGATCTACACGCTTAACAGGGAGCATCTCGCGGCGGATCCCATTAGCGCTCTAGTGAATCTGAGGTCGTTGCTCTTCTCTCGCCTGAAGTGGAACCTCGGCCTATGGCGCCCTGGGCCCTTTCACGCGTCCGTCTTCGGCTCAGCCGCGCGCGGGGACGGCGACATCGAGAGCGACATCGACATCTTCCTCGTTCGCCGAGCCGCTGTCGAGGAGGATGACCCGGCTTGGCGAGGGGCGGTCAACGTGCTCGGGGATAGCGTGTTCGAGTGGACCGGAAATCACGCCGGGATCGCGGAGTTCGGCCAGCAGGAACTCAAACGCCTTCGGCATGACCAGCCGGCCATTGTCTCGAGCATCAAAGCCGACGCCATAGATCTCTTCGGAAGGCCGGTCCACGAAGTGCTTGGGAGGGCTTGAACGTGGCACGGGCGAGCCGGATACGGCCATGTGATGCAAAGCAGGCCCGTGACCGGATGGCTCGCGCCCGCGAGTTCCTGGAAGTCGCCGAGCTCGTCGTCGATGAGCAGGATCGGGACGCGTCGCCGGTGTATGCCAGCTCTGCGGCTGCGCTTGCCGTGCTGGCCGGGATCGCCGCGTCGGATGCAGCGTGTTGCAAGGCGCTGCAGGAGCGCTCGCGATCCGAGAACCACCACGATGCCGAGCAACTCCTGGCGCGGATCACGCCAGGGGGCAAGGAAGCGGCGCGCGATCTGCGGGAGCTCCTGAACTTGAAGGACAAAGCCCAGTACGGATTCTTGAAGATGACCGTGCCGGAGGTGCGCAAGGTGATGCGTCGGGCGGATCGGCTGGTCAGCTTCGGGGCGGAAGTGCTCAGCCGCTGAGTCTGGCCAAACTGGCTGGCCAGCCAGTCCTGGCTACACTCCTCAGATGGGACGTTTGAGCGATAGTCGGACGGCACGGGTTGGATTGCTGGCCGGCGTCGCCGGGACCGGGCTCGCCGCCGCCTCCGCCGCGACCGCCTGGCACCTGATGGCGCGGCGGCCGCTGCCGAAGGTGCGGGGCGAGATCAAGTTGGACGGGCTCGAGGGGAGTGTGCGGGTCCGCCGCGACCGTTGGGGCGTCCCCCACATCGACGCCGACTCCCGCCACGACCTCTACTTCGCGGAGGGCTTCTGCCACGCGCAGGACCGGCTCTGGCAGATGGACTTCTACCGCCGTGTCGTCCGCGGCCGGGTCGCCGAGATGGCCGGCGCCGAGGGTCTGCCGGTCGACCGGCTGCTGCGGACGCTGGGGATCCGCCGCGTCGCCGAGCGTGAGGAGGCGGCCCTAGACCCGGTCCTGCGTGCGCACCTGGAGCGCTTCTGCGAGGGCGTCAACGCCGCCGCGGCCCAGGCCAAGGCGCCGCCGTTCGAGATGCGGCTGCTGGGGCTCGAGTTCGAGCCGTGGCGACCGGTCGACATCCTCAGCCTCGGCAAGCTGCTCGCCTTCGGCCTCTCGACCAACTGGGAGCGGGAGCTGCTGCGGGCGGACATGCTGCGCGAGCTCGGCCCCGAGCTGACCGCCCGCCTCGACCCGACCTACCCGGCCGACAACCCGGTCGTCACCCAGGGTGCCTGGAGCGGCGACGGGCTCTCGATCGTCGGCCAGATCGACGCCGTGCGGCGCTCGATGGGGCTCGCCGCCGAGGCCAGCGGCTCCAACAACTGGGCCGTCTCCGGCGCCCGCTCGGCGACCGGCACGCCGTTGATCGCCGGCGACCCGCACCTGCCCCCGAGCATGCCGGGCATCTGGTACGAGGTCAGCCTGCGCCACGGCGAGCGCTTCGTCCGCGGCGCCTCGATGCCGGGGATGCCCGGCGTCTACATGGGCCAGAACAACGACGTCGCCTGGACGATCACCAACGTGATGGGCGACATCCAGGACCTCTTCGTCGAGCGCGTCGACGGCGACACCTACCTCTTCGAGGAGGATTGGTTGGCGCTGGAGACGGTGCGCGAGGAGATCCCCGTCAAGGGCGCCGAGCCGGTCGAGCTCGTAGTTCGCAGCACCCACCACGGCCCGATCGTCAACGAGGCGCTCGGCGCCGACGAGGCCGAGCCGCTGGCGCTGCGCTGGAAGACGCTCGACGAACCGACCGCCTTCGCGGCGATGTTCGAGCAGCTCGAGATCGACTCCGGCCCGGAGCTGGTGCGCCGCTTCGAGGGGCACACCTCACCGGCCTCGAACATGATCTGGGCCGACCGCCAGGGCTCGATCGGGTACAAGCTGATCGGCCGCCTGCCGCTGCGCCGGGGCAACTGCCCAGACCTGCCGAAGCCGGGCTGGACGGGCGAGTTCGAGTGGGAGGGGACGATCCCCTACGAGGAGCTGCCCGAGGTGGTCGATCCCGAGAGCGGCTTCCTGATCACCGCCAACAACCGCATCGTCGGCGACGACTACCCACACCACATCACCAGCGAGTGGCTCGACGGCTACCGCGCCAAGCGGATCGAAGAACTGCTGGAGGGGAGCGAGCGCCACGACCTCGACAGCTTCGAGGCGATTCAGACCGACAACCTCTCGCTGCCGGGGATCGAGGCGGCGCGCCGGCTCGGCCGCCTCTCGCCGCCGGGCCAGCGCGAGCGCAGCGCCCTGGAGCGGCTGCGCAGCTGGGACGGGCGGCTGGACCCGGAGACGATCGCCGGCACGATCTACCAGGCCTTCCTGCTGCGGCTGGCGCGGGAGACGGCGCGGGCGGCGATCGGCGACCGTGACCTCGCCGAGCGCTGGCTCGACCGCGCCGACAACGGCTTCACCTCGCACTCGACCTCGCCCTGGCGCTGGCACTCGCACCTGATGGACCTCTGGGAGGAAGGCGACGAGACGCTGATCGGCCGCTCCTGGCACTCGCTCGTGCTGGAGGCGCTGGCCGGCGCCCTCGATGACCTCGAGGAGCGCTTCGGGGCCGACCCTGAGGCTTGGCGCTGGGGCCGCGTGCACGAAATGGAGTTCCCGCACCCGCTCGGCGACGCCAACCCGCTGCTGCGACGTTTCCTCAACCGCCGCCTGCGTGCCGGTGGCGCCCAGGAGACGGTCAGCCAGATCGCCTACGACCCCAACGATCCCTACCGCGCCGTCTGGGGCCCGAGCTGGCGGATGATCGCCGACCCCAACGACCCCGACCGCTCGCGCTGGCAGATGTTCACCGGCCAGTCCGGCCATCCCGCCAGCCCCCACTACGACGACCTCCAGCCCGACTGGCTCGAGGGCCGCACCCAACCGATGTGCGGCGAGGGGCCGTGGAGCGAGCTGGAGCTAGTACCGCAGTCCTGATTCGCCGTTCGGCTGCCCGGGTAGCCGGCGGCCAATGAAGCTCGGCCGCCTCCTCGCCCGCCTGTTCATCGGCTCCCTCTTCTTCGCCCACGGCGCCCAGAAGCCGTTCGGCTGGTTCGGCGGCTCGGGGCCGGAGGCGACCGGGGAGACGATGGACTAGCGAAACCCCCCACCCCGCCCCTGGCGGCGGCCGACATGGCGCGGTGCGCCGAGAGCGGGCGTCTCACACCGCGTCCGACTTTGACCACAGCCGGGTGGGGTCAAAGTCGGATGGGCGTGCGCCTGCATGGCACAGCCGGCGAGCTCTCGATGGCCCACATGGCGCGAACCGGAGTCAGCCGGATACTCATGAGCGCTGCTATTCGCCCTCCCTGCGTCCTTGCCCCGCTTGGTCCGGCGCTCGCCAGTCGCAAACGCGGCTTTCGCTGGTCCCTCCCCCCCTCTCGCATAGCGTTGGGCTAACCCGCTCCACCCGGGACGCGGCTTCGCGCTCAGCACTGGGGATGTCGCGCGATCGGACCGCTGTCGTAAGCCCACTGAGAAGCGAGAGGGGGGTCCCTCCTAGTCCCGGCTCGGCTGGCGGTCTTTGGCCGCCGCGGCGGCGGTGAGCTTGGCGACGATCGCGGCCGGGGCCTTGTCCGGTGAGCCGGCGTCGTAGGGAGGTTGGGGGTCGTACTCGATCGCCAGCTGCACGGCTTCGGCGACCTCGGGCCCGACCTCGCGGCCGACCAGGTGCAGGGCCATGTCGATCCCGGCCGAGACGCCGGCGGCGGTGATCACCTTGCCGTCGACGACGAAGCGGCCGCCGACCGGGTCGGCGCCGTAGGCGCGCAGCGGCTCGAGGAAGAGCCAGTGGCCGGTCGCCCGCTTGCCCTCCAGCAGGCCGGCCGCGCCAAGCACCAGTGAGCCGGTGCAGACCGAGCTGGTCCAGGTGGTCGTCGCGTCGACCTCGCGCAGCCAGCCGAGCACCTCCTCGTCCTCGAGCAGGGCGCGGTTGCCGGCGCCGCCGGGGACGAGGACGATCTCCGGCTCGCCGGCTTCGTCGAGGGCCCTGTCGGCGCTGAGACCGAGGGCGCCATCGCCGGTGCGCACCTCGCCGGCCGACTTGGCGACGAACTCGACCTCCCAGCCGGGCACCGAGCGCAGCACCTCGTAGGGGCCGACCGCGTCGAGCGCGGTGAGGCCGTCGAAGATCAGGATCGCAGCGCGCATCGGGCAGCCATGTTACAAATGAGACGTACACGGGAACGGAGGGGGAATGCAGGCGCTGGAAAGGCTCGCCGTCGCGCTGGAGGGGAGGGTCCCTGGGATCGCCGGTCATTCGCGCCGGGTGGCCGGCTATGCCGCCGAGTTGGCGCGCGGCATCGGGCTCTCCCATGAGGAGGAGATACGGCTGGCGCGGGCCGGCGTCGTCCACGACATCGGCAAGGCCTGCGTACCCGGCTCGATCCTCAACAAGCCGGGTCCGCTGACCCCGCAGGAGGAGCGGCTCGTGCGCCAGCACCCCGCGACCGGGGCGGCGATGGTCTCCGATCTCGGCGATCCCGATCTGGCGGCCTTCGTCCGCCACCACCACGAGCGCTTCGACGGCGACGGCTATCCCGACGGGCTGGCGGGGGCGGCGATCCCGCTCGGCGCCCGCATCCTCGCCGTCGTCGACACCTTCGACGCGCTGACGTCCCACCGCCCCTATCGGCGGGCGGTAAGCCGCGCCCGGGCGCTGGAGATCCTGCACCGGGAAGCCGGGACGCGGCTGGACCCCGACCTCGTCGCCCACTTCGGCAGCCGCCACGCCGGGTTCGCGGTCGCGTAGACCCGGCGCGGTAGCGTTCGGCGGGTGAGCCGCCGCGACCAGATCGTCCTCAGCGAGGCGGAGCTGCGCGAGCTGCTGGACGCCGAGCGGGTGGCGATCGTCTCCAGCCTCGGCCCCCGCGGCTGGCCGCACTCGATGCCGCTCTGGTTCGTGGCCCGCGATGGCGAGGTCTGGATCTGGACCTACGCGAAGTCGCAGAAGGTGCGAAACCTCGAACGCGACCCGCGGGCGACGGTCCTGGTCGAGACCGGCCACGAGTACAGCGAGCTGCGGGGAGTGATGATCGAGGCCGAGGCCACGATCCACCATGACTTCGAGACCGTTATCGGCTTCGCCAAGGAGCTGACGCTGCGCTACGCGGAGGGGATCTCGGCGGTCGAGGGGGATGCGCGAGCGGCGCTGGAAGCGCAGGCGCCCAAGCGCGTGGCGATCCAGTTCAAGGCCGTGCGGACCGCGACCTGGGACCACCGCAAGCTCGGTGGCAGCTACTGATCGCGGCGCTGCTTTGGCTTGTTCCTCCGCGGCTTGATCGTCAGCTTCCGCGAGAGACCGGATTCGTAGCCGGACCTGGCGGAAACGGTGGCGCGGAAGTTCCAGCGGCGTGAGATCCGCGGGCGGAACCGGGTGGTGCAGGCGCGGTCGAGGCGGCGCGTGCCGATCGCCTTCCGGCCGCGGTAGAGGGTGACCGGGTCGCCTTTGCGTTCCTTGCAGGGAGAGACCCAGGCGGTGATCAAGGCGCGCTTGTTGCGGTTGACCCTGCGGCTCTGGGCGCGGACGCCGACGTAGGTCGGCTTGCCTTTCGGCCCATCCGCGGTCGCGCAGCCCACCGGGCTGGCGCCGACCAGGCGGGCAACCAGGCCTTCGCGCCCAGCGACGTAGAGGCGCCCGCAGGAGTCTTCGCCGAAGCTGGTCGGTTCATCGATCGAGAGGCCCTCAGAGCGGTCGCTGCCGGTCGGCGCGGCGGGGGCGAAGGAGCGGATCTCGCCGCTGCAGTAGTCGGTGTAGACGTAGCGGCCAAAGAGGTCGCCGAGACTGTGGTCGCGGACGACGAAGCCGCCGATGATCGCGCAGCCGAAGGCTTTGCCGCCGCCGGGGTCGGCGTGGGGATACTCGAAGACCGGCGCGACGTAGCCTCCGGGTGGCGGGGTCGCGCACTCCGGGTCGTCTGCTTTCCCGGCTTGGCTTCCCTCGAAGCAGTTCCAGCCGTAGTTGGCGCCGCCCGCAGCGCCCGCTGCGGCGTAGTCGACCTCCTCGACTTTGCTCTGGCCGACGTCGCCAATCCAGAGCCCACCGGCCGCGTCGAAGGAAAAGCGGTAGGGGTTGCGCATACCGAGGCTCCAGACCGGGCTGCCGGGGATTGGGTTGCCGGCCGGCACGGTGTAGGGCAGGACGCCGCTCTGGCGGGGGTCGATGCGGAGCATCTTGCCGAGCAGGGAGCTCGGGTTCTGGGCGTTGTGGAGCTCGTCGTCTTCGCCGCCGCCGTCGCCGGTGGAGACGTAGAGCAGCCCTTCGGGGCCGAACTGGAGCTGGCCGCCGTAGTGATTGTTTTTGACCGGGTGGGGGATCGAGACCACCTCGCGCAGGGTCGCCGTCGAGGCGGTGACGCCCGAGGAACGCATCTCGGCAACGACCAGTTGGTCGCCAAGATTGGTGTAGGCGACGTAGAAGCGTCCGGTCGCCGTGAAGTCGGGAGCGAGCGCGATCGAGTGCAGCCCCTGCTCGCCGTTGCAGCATTTGACCTGGGCCTCGAGGTCGGCAAAGTTGGAGACGGCCCCATCGCGAACCTGTTCGATCCGTCCGCCGCGCTGGACGATCAGCAGCCGGTTCGGTTCGGCTGGGGGAGAGGTGACGTACATCGGCGAGCTGAAGCCGCCGATCGTCTGCAGGGTCGCACCCTGCGCGCTTGCCGCTCCCGCCAGCGCGACCAGGCCCGTGATCACCGCCACGATTCGAATCACGCCTCGCAAACTAGCCGAGGCAATACCTCGAACCCACCTGCGAGACAACTTCCACGCTTGTTGGAGGCGACGAATAGCATCGCCGTCCATGTCACAGACCGAGACGCGGGGCCCAGCCTGGCTCGTCCTGCCGACCTTCAACGAGGCCGACAACATCGAGTCGCTGGTCACGGCGGCGCGCGCCAATCTGCCCGCCGGCGCCCGGATCCTGATCGTCGACGATGCCTCCCCCGACGGCACCGGCGCGATCGCCGACCGCCTCGCCGCCACCCACGGGGGGCTCGAGGTCCTGCACCGCCTGCGCAAGGAAGGCCTCGGCCCCGCCTACATCGCCGGCTTCCGAGTAGCGCTCGAGGGCGGCGCCGGCCTCGTGCTGGAGATGGACTCCGACTTCTCCCACGATCCCTCTGACCTTCCGGCCCTGATCGCCGCCTGCGAGAGGGCCGATCTGGCGATCGGATCGCGTTACGTGCCCGGCGGTGGCATCCGCGACTGGAGCCCCCTGCGGCGGCAGATCAGCCGTGGCGGCAGCGCCTACGCGCGGCGCCTGCTCGGAGTCGAGGTCCGGGACCTCACCAGCGGCTTCAAGTGCTTTCGCCGCGAGCTTCTCGAAGCGATCGACTTCGACTCGGTCGACTCGAAGGGCTATGCCTTCCAGGTCGAACTCAGCTTCCGCGCGGTCCGGCTTGGCTTCCGGGTGGTCGAGGTGCCGATCGAATTCAGCGAGCGCCTCGCCGGAGCGTCGAAGATGAACGCCGCGATCGTCGCCGAGGCGGTCTGGCGGGTGCCGCTGCTGCGCCTGCGGCGCGATCGTTGAATCGCCCCGGGCCGCTTCCGCTACATTCCTCGATCCGTCTTGTTAGAAGAGTTCCCCGCGCGGTCCCAACGCGGCGGGAAGACCCGGTCATGCGACTCAGACTTACAGCCGCCCTTGCCCTCGCCTGCATGGCGACCCTGCTGCCCGCGAACAGCGGCATCGGTGCACCGCCTGCGCAGGTGCCGCAGGGCTTCTTCGGGATCGTGCCGCAGACGACGCTGACCGAAGAGGACGCCCGCTACATGGTCTCCGGCGGGCTCGAAAGCGTGCGGTTGCCGGTCTCCTGGGGCACGGTGCAGCCGACCCGCAAAGGGGGCTTCACCTGGGGCGGGGTCGACCAGGTGATGGAAGTGACCAGCCGCGCCGGCCTGCGGGTGCTGCCCTTCCTCTACGGCACGCCGCGCTGGCTCGCCGCCAAGCAGACGACGCTGCCGGTCAAGAACGCGACCCAGCGCGCCGCCTGGGACACCTTCCTCGAAGCGGCGGTGGCCCGCTACGGGCCCGGCGGCGAATTCTGGAACGAGCACGAGTCCGTAGGGGTCAACTACGAGCCGGCGATCCCGAAACCGCTGCCGATCCGCACCTGGCAGATCTGGAATGAGGCCAACTTCTTCTACTTCGCCTTCCCGGTCTCGCCGGCCAGCTACGGCAGCCTGGTGACCGCCTCGAGCAAGGCGATTAAGGCCGTCGATCCGGGCGCCAAGGTGGTCCTCGGCGGCCTCTTCGGCGAGCCAACCGCCGGTGGCAGGCGCGGTATGCCCGCCTCGGCCTTCCTCGAGGCGCTATACCGCTACCCGGGGATCAAGGCCCGTTTCGACGGCGTCGCCTTGCACCCCTACGCGGTCGACACCGAAGTCCTCGAGGAACTGGTCGAAGGCGTCCACGAAGTCACCCTGGCCGCGCACGACCGTCCTGACCTCTACATCACCGAGCTGGGCTGGGGTTCGCAGAACAATTTCAAGCAGGTCGCCTTTGAGCAAGGCATTCGCGGCCAGGTCCGGGAGCTGCGCGGCGCCTACGGCTACCTGACCGAGAACCAGCGGCGGCTGCGCCTCAAAGGCGCCTACTGGTTCTCCTGGAAGGACGCCCCGGGCGCCTGCAACTTCTGCGACTCGGTCGGTCTCTTCCGAGCCGGCAAGAAGTTCCGCGCCAAGCCGGCCTGGCACACGTTCGTCTCCTTCACCGGCGGCCGCGCGCGGCCCTAGGGGTAAGTCGTCACCCGCGCGGCGGCGATCGGCCGCCGCGCCTCGGCGTAGACGGTGCCGCCGTGCCCGGCGGCGCTCTCGAGCAGCGCGGCCAGCGCCGCCAAGGGCAAGAGCAGCCCCGCGGCCGCCAGCGTGGCCAGGCGCTGGCTCGGCGTCAGCGGCCGGGTTCGCGCCGCCTTGCGGCGGATCGCCTCGTAGAGATTGGGCCTGCCAGGCAGCAGCCCGACCAGGCCGAAGAGCCAGCCGAAGACGACCTGTCCGCCGCGCACCGGGCTGACGTGCTCGACGACGAGGTCGCTGTCCCGCAGGCCGCCGACGAGCGCCCGGTCGGACAGGTGGACCAGGTGGCGGGGTAGGTCGAGGGCGAACCAGCGATCGCCAAAGGCGCGCGCCTGGAGGCTGGCGATGTTGGGGACGGCGACGACGAGAACCCCACCCGGTTTCAGTAGCCGGCGGGCGTGGACGAGGGCGCCACGCGGATCGGGAAGGTGCTCGAGCGAGTGCCAGAAGACCACCGCCGCGTACTCGCCCTCCACCTCGGAGATGTCGAGGTCGAGGACATCGGCACGCTCCGACTGGCGCTCGAGCCCGATCGCCCGCCGCCCGCGTGCCTGTAGCGCCTCGATCAGGGTGCCGTCGCCACAACCGACGTCGAGGATCGCACCGGCTGGAGCGATCTCGTCGAGGCGCATCGCGCTGCGACCCCTTAGCCGCCTCAGGAGCGAGTCGCCGACGCCGGCGAAGCGGCCTACGTCGGGGCGGTACCAATCGCCGTAGGCGGCGCCGAGTTCCTCGTCGCTCGGCATCGGGTCGGTGGTCTGCGAGCCGCAGCCGGGGCAGCGGACGCGGCCCCGCAGTCGCAGCCGGGGATCGTCGACCGGCCCGCAGCACCAGAGACAGGTGGTTACTGCCTCACCCAACTGGCCCGTGCTCCTTCCGGAGGAAGAAGACGTTGAAGCTGTCGTCGGCCGTGTATGGCCGCAGCTCGGCGGCGGCCGCGTCGTAGACGTAGGCCCGGTAGCCGGCGCCGTCGACGAGCAGCTCGAGCACCTGGTCGAACCGCTCGGAGCGCTCCAGCATCAGCGCCGGGCGCGAGCGCTCGATCGTCTCCCGCAGCCCATGCAGGACCTCGAGCTCGGCCCCCTCGACGTCGATCTTGACGAAGCTCGGCTCCAGCTCCAGCTCGTCGAGGCGGCGCAGCTCGACCTCGACCTCGGCCAGGCCGAGCCGGCCCGGATCGACCCCCTCGCGCTCGAGCCGGTCGAGCACGGCGACCGAGTCCTCGCGGCGCAGCGAGGACTCGGCGGGAAGCTCATAGGATCCCAACATGGGGACGTAGAGAGTTGCCCGGCAGCTTTCCTCCGCCGCCCCGACCATCATGAACGAGTGCCCACGGATCACCCGCCCCACGAACTCGAGATCCCCGCGATGCCCCGGCAGCGGCTCCAGCGAGAGGATCGGCGAGGCCCTGTTGAAGATCCGGAAAGACAGCGCCGACTGCCCGATGCTGGCGCCGACGTCGAGGAAGAGGCCGTCGCCGGCGATCCTCCCGAAAGCGGCGAAATCAGGATCGTGGGGACGGCGGGCAAGGTACCGGGAGAGCGCCCGCAGGCGCCTGGCCCAGCGGTACACGGGGCCCAGTCGGGCGACAACGATCTTTGCTGCAGAGGGTCCCTGCAGGCGTGAGCTCTTCAGCATTGGCATGATCTGCGGCCTGGTGGACGCTATCTACTCGGGCAAGAAGTGATCCTCCCCATAGTCGTGTTCCTCGTGGCCCTTGGGGCTGGACTTCACTGGGAGCGGCGGGGACTGCGGTGGATTGTCGTCGTGGCCATCGTCGTGGCGCCGCTGCGCGGCGGCCTGCTCGCGCTCGCCGACGATGCCGGCCTGCCCGATTCCGGTCTCGCGATCAACGCGCTGGTGCCGGCGCTGGTGGCGGCGCTGGCGGTCGGCGTCTACCTCAAGCTGCGACCGCGGCTCGCCGACCTGCCGAAGCTGCTGCTGGTCGGCTGGGGGCTGATCGCGCTCGTCGCCGTGGTCAACCTGCCGGTCCAGGACGTCGGCCTCAAGCTCTACGGCGTCGGCCTCGCGCAGTATCTGGTCTACCCGACCCTGGCGATCGCCGCCTGGCCGTTGTACCAGGAGGGCGACCTGCGCAAGCTCTCGCGCCTGTTCATCGCGATGGGGCTGGTGGTGGCGGCCACCGTGTTGATGCAGGCCGCCGGTGTCCACGGCTTCATCCAGGCGGCCAGCGCCCAGATCGAAGGCTTCGCCGCCAATCGCTACGCCGGCGTCACCGGCAGCTACCTGCACACCTCGGCTTTCCTCGGCGTGATCTCGGTGCTGGTGATGGGCGAGCTGCTGAAGCTGCAGGCCCTGCGCGACCGCGCGATCGGCACGGCGCTCCTCGCCATGGTCCTCTCCGGCCAGATCCTCACCTTCAGCCGCTCCGGCATCGTGATTGCCCTGATCGGCGTGTGCGCGTTGCTGCTGCTCGACGCGCGCGGGCGCCGCATCGCCTTCCTCTCGATGGTGATCCCGGCCGCCGCCGTCGCCTTGATCGTCGGCACGATCGGCGGCGTAGCCCCCGGCGCCGCCGGAGATCGCGTCACCTCCGGCTTCGACCCCAGCGGCGACGAGGGCAACTCGCTGCGCTCGGAAGCCTTCGGCGAGGGGATCGACCGCTTCCGCGACAACACCGTCGTCCACCAGGCCTTCGGCGAAGGCCTGGGATCGACCGGCAACGCCCGTAAACTCGTCAACGGCGAGGTATTCGCGGTGGAGAGCTACTACTTGAAGCTGCTGGTCGAGACCGGGGTCTTCGGCGTGATCCTGATCGGCGGCTTCCTGGTCTGGGCCGCGTACACCTTCGCCCGCGTGCTCTGGCTGCGACGAAAACCGTGGATCGCGAGTGTCGCCGCGGCAGGTCTCGGCCTCTCCCTCTACAACGCGATCTACCCGGCTCTCGAAACCCAGATCCTTGCCCTTGTTTGGTGGCTGATGCTGGCGATCTGCCTGCGCTCGGAGGCCGAGGGAGACGCGGCGGCGGTGGAGGAGGGCGCCGGCAGCGTCGCCCAAGACGGCTCGGGTCACGATCGGGTTCTAGTCAGCCCTTGAGGCGCCGCCTCGCCGCACGGCCGCGGATGCGGGCGGGGCTGATCGTCGTCGGCGGCAACGTCCTCGGAGCGGCCGCGGCGTTCCTGGCGGCGATCGTCGCCGCCCGCACGCTTTCGCTCGACCAGTTCGCCGCCTTCGGCGTCGGCCTCGCGGTCAACAGCCTCGCGGTCCAGTTCGCCGATTTCGGCCTCGGCACGATCGCGATCGCCGAGACCGCCGACGCCGCCCATCCGCAGGCGGCGCGGGCGAAACTGCGGCTGCTCGCCCGCCACCGCCTGCGCACGGCGGTGCTGGTCGTCGTCGCCGTCACCGCGGTCGTCTACCTCCTGCCCTCGCTCGAGCCCTACCGGGCGACGGCGACGGTTGGCGCCGGCGGCGCGCTGCTCGGCAGCCTCGCCCTCTTCTTCATCTGGTCGCTGCAGGGGGAGCGCCGCTTCTTCAGCGCCGGCTCGTTGCAGAGCCTGCAGGGGCTACTCCGCCTGGCCCTCGTCGGCGGCTGCGCGATCGCCGGGCTCGAGTCGGCGGAGATGATGGTCGGCTACGCGATCCTGGCGCCGGCGGTGACTGCGATCGCCGGCGGCATCGTCCTCTTCGCGCGAGCGCCGCGACCCCACGCGGACGCGCCGCCCGCCGCCGCGGCGGTGGCGGAGGCCGGGGTCGGGCCGCGGCCGGCGAGCACCGAGATCGACATCGGACGGCGGCGGACGATGGCGGTCACCGGCGTCTTCGCGGCGCTGGTGATCAACGGCGACGTGCTGCTGCTGACGATGCTCTCCGGCGAGCACGAGGTCGCCGCCTACACCGCCGCCTGGCGCTTCAGCTCGGGGCTGCTGCTGATCAACACCGCGATCGCCAGCGCGATCCTGCCCTTTATCGCCTCCGCTCCCGACGCCTGGTGGGAGAGCAAGTACCTGGTCCGCCGCGGCCTCCTGGTCACGCTCGGCTGGTTCATCCTGCTGCCGCTGCTCGCGCTGATCGGGCCGCTGCTGCTCGGCGACGTCGGCGAGGACGCCCGCTCCTCGCTGATCCTCCTGTTGATCGCCTTCGCGATCGACGGCTTCTACTTCGTCGTCTACCAGATCTACCTGCGGGTGCGCCGCGAGCGGCTGCTGCTCGGGATCGCCGCGCTCGAGTTCGCGACGATGGCGATCGTCACCCTGCTGCTGCGCGACAAGGGCGCGTTGGCGCCCGCCTACGGTCAGCTGGCCGCACGGGTTGTGGTCGGCGTTTGCGTGGCGGCGCCGATCGTCCTCGCCGCGCGCGGGCGCTGTTCTTGGTTCGAGCGGGCCGGGGAGACAGCGACCTCGGAGGGGCGTCGATAGCCTTGCGAGCTGTGCAAGACCTCAAGGGGCTGATCCTCTCCGGCGGGGCCGGAACCCGGCTACGCCCGATCACCCATACGTCCGCCAAGCAGCTGGTTCCCGTCGCCAACAAACCCGTGCTCTTCTACGGGATCGAGGCGCTGGTCGCCGCCGGCGTCACCGAGATCGGGATCATCATCGCGCCGGAGACCGGCGGGGAGATCCGCGAGGCGGCCGGCGACGGCTCCCGGTTCGGCGCCGAGATCACCTACATCGTCCAGGACGAGCCGGCCGGGCTGGCCCACGCGGTGCTGACCGCGGCCGACTTCATCGGCGACTCCCCCTTCGTCATGTACCTCGGCGACAACCTCCTCCGCGACGGGCTCAGCGGCCTGGTCTCGACCTTCCGTGAGGACCGGCCGGAGGCGCTGATCCTGCTCACCCCGGTCGAGGACCCGAGCTCCTACGGGGTCGCCGAGCTCGACGGCGAGCGGATCGTGCGGCTGATCGAGAAGCCGAAAGACCCGCCCTCGAACCTCGCCCTGGTCGGCGTCTACCTGTTCAGCTCCTCGATCTTCGACGCGGCGCGCTCGCTGGAGCCCTCCTGGCGCGGCGAGCTGGAGATCACCGAGGCGATCCAGAAGCTGATCGACGACGGCCAGCGGGTGCAGTCGGAGGTGGTGCGCGGCTGGTGGAAGGACACCGGCCAGCTCGCCGACATGCTCGACGCCAACCGGCTGGTGCTGCAGGAGCTGGAGACGCGGCTGCAGGGGGAGATCGACGAGGAGTCGCGGGTCGAGGGCAAGGTCGTGCTCGAGCCGGGCGCCAGGCTGATCCGCTCGGTCGTTCGCGGCCCCGCGGCGATCGCCGCCGGCGCCGTCATCGAAGACGCCTACATCGGCCCCTACACCTCGATCGGAGAGGAGGTCGTCGTGCGGCGCTCCGAGGTCGAGCACTCGATCATCCTCTTCGGCTCCGTCGTCGAAGACCTCGGCACCCGGCTGGAGGCGAGCCTGCTCGGGCGCAACGTGAAGCTGACCCGCCACGAGGGGATGCCGAAGACGCTGCGGCTCCTGGTCGGCGACCGCTCGGAGATCGAAATCGTCTGATGGGGCGGGCACTTTGAAGCTGTTGGTAGCGGGCGCTGCCGGGATGCTCGGGCGTGACGTGATGCTCGCCGCCGGCAACGCCGGTCACGACGTGGTCGGCTTCGGCCGCGCCGAGCTCGACGTCACCAACGCCGCCGCCGTCGACAAGAAGATCGATCTCGAGCGGCCCGACATGGTCATCAACTGTGCCGCCTGGACCCAGGTCGACGGCGCCGAGCAGGCCGAGCAGGAGGCCTTCGCCTGCAACGGGACCGGCGCCGGCAATGTCGCCGCGGCCGCCGCCGCGGTCGGCGCCGGCGTCGTCTACGTCTCCACCGACTACGTCTTCGACGGCGCCAAGGGCGCGCCCTACGCGGAGAGCGACCAGCCGGCGCCGCTCTCGGCCTACGGCCGCACCAAGCTGGCCGGCGAGGAGGCGACCGCGGCCGCCAACAAGCGCCACTACGTGGTCCGCTCGGCCGGCCTCTTCGGGATCGGCGGCGGCAACTTCGTGGCGACGATGCTGCGCCTGGCGGAGGGTCAGAGCGAGGTCACGGTGGTCCGCGACCAGATCGGCTCGCCGACCTACACCTGGCACCTCGCCTACGGGATCGTCAGGCTGATCGAGGGGATCGAGTACGGCATCCACCACATGGCGGCCGCCGGGCAATGCTCCTGGTATGAGTTCGCCCGCGAGATCTTCGAGCAGGCCAAGGTCGATTGCCACGTGCTCTCGATCACCAGCGAGGAATACGCCGCCCCGGCGCCGCGCCCGGCCTTCTCGGCCCTGACCAGCCAGCGCGAGCACGCGATCCGGCTGCCCTCCTGGCAGGACGGGTTGGCCGGCTACCTCGCCCAACGCGAAGCGGAGAGGTCGCCGGGCTAGCCGGCCCGCCAGGAGGAGACCAGGCTGCGCATCATCCCTGCCACCTGAGTCATCTCCCGCCTGGCGAAGATCGCCGCCAGCACGGTCCAGACCGCGCCGACGACCAGCAGCGACGCGATCAGGCCGACGAGATCGTCCGAAACCGGCAGAAGCTGCCCGGCCGCGGCGGCGACGAATGCGATCGCGCTGGTCTGGACGACCCCGGCGGCGCCGGCGCGCACGGTTGGGTGGGTGGTCGCGAGCAGGACCGCGACCGCCGCCAGCGAGCCGACCGACATCGCGATGCCGACGCCCGTCTCGTCAAGGCTGCCGAGCAGGGCCGCTACGAGCAGGAAGCTGATCGTCAGCTCGAGGCCGATCGCGACGATCGCGGCGTTGGGCCTTCCCTCCGACAGGAAGAAGCTGTTGATCGGCGAAGCCAGCGCCGCCGACAGCATCAGTGAGAGCGAGCCGAAGAGGACTATGTCGGCGGCCGGCAGCCACTCGCTCCCCAGGATCACCATGATCAGGGGCTGAACCGCGCCGGCGACCAAGGCGAGCGGCAGGCCGCAGACGAACCCGATCTCGGCGATGATTCGCGCGGTCCGCTCGGGCCGCTCTTCATCGGACTGGCTGAGGGCGGGGAAGGTGACCCGGGAAACGGCGGCGGCCAGCGCCGTCGGGAACGAGAAGAGGCGCTTGGCCATCGCGTAGAAGCCGGCGACGGGGGCGCCGGCGACGGCGCCGATGATCGTGACGAAGCCGAGGTCGCGGCCGAGGTAGAGGACGCCCAGCACGCTGACCTTGCTGCCGAAGCCGATCAGCCGCCGGACCGGCGCGAAGTGAAAGCTGGGCCGCCGCGCCGAGGGCTGGATCGACCACGCCATGCAGACGCCGAGCGCGGCGCCGAAGGGGACCGCGCCGGCAAGGCTGAAGACGCCGAGCCCCGCCACCGCCGCCGCCAGCGCGAAGAGGTTGAAGCCGATCGTGTCGGCCGCCTCGACGGCCGCGACCCGGCCGAAGCTCATCTCCCTGTCCATCATCGCCATCGGCACCGCGCGGACCGCGTATAGCGGCAGCGCCAGCAGGGTGATGGCGATCACGCGCAGGACCTCGCTCGAACCGCCGAGCAGCGGAACCAGCACAAAGACGATCGCGCAGAGCCCGGCGGCGACGGCCACGGTGACGACCAGGAGGAAGCCGATCGTCGAGCTCTGCAGGCTCTGCGATGGAGTGCTGGGCAACCGTACGAGAGCGGCGGGAAGGCCGAGCTCGGCGACGTTCTGACCGACCAGCTGGACCGAGAGCGCGATCGCGAACAGGCCGTAGTCCGCCGGGGTGAGCAGTCGCGCCAGGACCAGCGTGACCCCGATCGTCAGCAGCTGAAAGCCGAGGGTCCGGCCGACCAGCAGCGAGACGCCGCGCGCCGTCGATTCCCCCAGCCCGCCGACCTCGGGGAGGGCGGCGGCCTCGAACTGCTCCAGCTGGGGGTCGGGACCGGCTATCTGAATCCCGCTGGGCTCGTCAGTCCGAACACCTTCAGCTGCGGTCCGCTCGGGCCCTGGCGCTGCACTTCGTAGACGGCGGTGGCGCCGAGGGTGGACCCGAGGACGAAGGCGGTGCCCGCCGGCACGGAGCCGGGGCCGTCGAGGTCGCGCTGGAAGGCTTCCCACTGGAAACCGGACTCGCCGAGCAGCACGTGCACGTCGCTGTGCTCCTTGGCCGGGTCGTGGTGAACGAGCAGCAGGTCGGGACGGGTCCCCTTGACGGTGCGACCGTCGCTGTCGCGCGGGAGGGTCGAGATCTGGCCGACGTCGACCGACCACTGCTCGGTTTCCAGGCCGCGGAACGGCAGCCGGGTGATGAACAGCTGCGCCCTGAAGTCTGACTCCCCGGAGCGGATCTCGAGCACCGGCCGCGAGTTCGGCCTCCCGCGGGTGAGGACGAAGAGGTCGGGCACGGTCCCGTTCCAGGTCGCGACCATCAGGTCCCTCGTCGCCCCGGTCGGAGCAGCGGAGTTGGGCACCAGGACGTCGACCGGCGGGGCCTCCCCGACCGCCGTCGGGCTGATCCTGATCGAGAGCGAGGATCCGCGTTCCTGGAAGGCGAACAGCGCCATCGATCGCCAATCCGCCCGTTTGCCGACGTCGTACGCGGTCGTCCCGGGTGCTCCGGGATCCGCGATCGCCGGGGATCGCCGGGTGGTTTTCGCCGCCGCCGCGGGCTGAAGGCTGTAGACGTGGACCGATCCCGCCGCGGGCACGACCCAGCGCAGCTGTTCGTTGTCCTGCGGCAGGTCGCTGTCGGTCAGGATCGCGGCCGCACCCTCGACCGAGTCGGGCAGGCGGATCGTCGAGAACAGCGGGTACGGCTCCGGGATCAGCCTTTGGATGGCGAGCCCGGAAACCGCCAGCACCACCAGGATGCCGAGCCCGATCGAGGCCAGGCCGATCGCCAGCCGGCTCTTTCTCCCGAGTGGCCGCCGACTCCGCTCGGCTCGCTCGGGGTTGTTGTCACCGCGGCCGATCATCCGCCTGATTCTCACCCATGCCCAGCCCGTCAAGCCCGGCGGCGAGGCGGGGTCTTCGGCGATCGCGCCCACCGCGAGGAGCAGCGGGACCACCAACAGCCAGTCGATCTGCTGGGTCCAGAGATTCGTGTAGATCCCGAACAGAGCCAGGAACAGGAGGTAGCCAGCGATCATGCTCCAGCGCAGCGAGCGGGTCCGCCTCGACATCGCGAAGGCGCCGGCGGAGGCAAACCCGGTCATCGCCACGCCGGGCACCAGGGCGGCGAACCCGCCATCCGCCCAGAGAGGTCCCGCCACCGTGCTCGTCACCCACGGGGGCGTCAGCCCCGCCGATACGTCGGAGACGTTGCGGGCGCCGCTGAAGATGTTGTTCAGCCCGACCGCGTCGAACGCCCCGCCGGCGAACGGCGCCGAGGTCGGGAAGTAGCTGACCAGCCCCTGCAGGGCGAGGAAGTTGGTCGAGATCGCCAGGTGCAGGGGCACGAGGGGCTGCAGGAAGAACGGGATGTCGGGCAGGACTTCGCCGTACAGTTCGGCCTCGAACGGGTTGTAGGGGTTCTGCCGGGTTCGCAGGTAGAAGCCGAAGACGACCGCGAGGAAGGTGAGCAGGGCGGCGGCGCTGAGGACCGGGGCCCTGGGCCGTCCCCAGTAGAGCCAGCGGGCGGCCGTGGCGACCACCACCGGCAGGATGATGCTGCCGCGGCCCGCCTGCAGCGCGAACCCGGTCAGGGCGATGACCGCGACCGCCAGCTCGAACCGGGATTCCCGCGCGAGCGGGTTGCGCGGCTTGACCAGGGCGACGATGGCGGCGACGGTGAGCAGGTCGGTGAGGACGATCGTCGGCCCGCCCTGGTCGAACCGCAGGGTGTTGCCCTCGGGCGAGAGCAGCGGGATCCCACCGATCTTGACGAACTGGTGGGCGAGCTCGAGTAGGCCGAGGACGAGGAAGACGACGAGGATCCGGCGCAGCAGCAGCGTCGAGGGCGCGAGCTCCGCGGGCTCGGCCTTCGTCCCGGCGAGCCGCAGGGCAGCGCCCTCGCCGATCAGGCCGCCGGCGAAGAAGGCGATCGGCACCGCGAGCACGACCATCAGCATGTCGTCCGACCAGTCGGACTGGGCCGCGAGCAGGTGGTATTGGCTGACCACCGCCCCGAGCAGCCAGGCCGCGCAGAAGGCAACCAGGGGCGAGAGCAGGGACTGGTTGAGTCGGCCGAACTCCCTCATCGGGCCTCGGGCGGGCCGAGGCGGTAGCCCCTCGCGTAGGCGGCCCGGTGCGCCAGCGACCAGATCCGCCGGCGCACGGCCGGTGGCGCCGGGGACCAGGAGATCGCGGCCAGAGCCGGCGAGGCCGCCGCGCCGGTCAGCTCGGCCAGGCGAGCGGGCCGCTGGATCCGCGGGTGCGGGCGTTCGGGGCAGATCTCGTTGTAGAGGGCGGCGCAGCGCCCAACCCGAACCGTCCTCGCCAGCGACTGCTCGATCGTGGTGGCATGGTCGTGCCAGACCACCAGCTCGGGGTGGTAGTCGAGGCTGACCAGGTTCTCGGCCAGACGGCGACCGAGGTCCGCGTCCTCCAGCGCCGCGTAGGGAAAGCGGACGTCGAAGCCGCCCGCCGCGTCGAACGCGCTGCGCTTCAGGGAGACGTGCGAGCTGTAGAAGTAGTCCTCGATCCGCACCGGCCCCGGGGCGATCTCCCAGTAGTGGAACTGGGGCCCGCCGTTATCCAGCCAGCGCATGAACTCGGTCGCCGGCGCGCGCGGCGTCCACTCGATCCTGCCCAGGCAGGCGTAGGTGCTCTCGGGGTGCTCTCGGTGCAGCGCCGCGTGGGCGGCGAGCAGGTCCGCGGCGGCGGGCGCGGTGTCGTCGCCGAGCAACAGCAGGATCTCGCCGCGGGCTGCCCCGATGGCGGCGTTGCGAGCAGCCGCGGGGCCTCCCCGTGGCTGCTCGACCGTCACCAGCCTCTCGCCCATCGTCGCGGGTGCCCGAGCGAGGACCTCGCGGGTGCCGTCGCTCGAGCCGTTGTCGACGACGACGACCTCGTAGCCTCCGTCGAAGTCCCGCTGGCCAGCGAGATCGGCCAGGGTGGCCGCGAGGACGGAGCCGCGGTCCCTGGTCGGGATGATCACGGACAGGCGGGCCTGAGTGTCCATCTCAGGTTCGCGAGAGCGAGGACCTGAACGATTCCACGGTCAATGCCAGCCCCTGCTCGAGCGGTACCTCGGCCTGGAACCCGATCTCCTCTGCGGCTCTGGTCACGTCGAGGTAGCGGACCGGCTGGCCGTCGGGGAGGGAGGTGTCCCAGGCGGTGGCGCCGCGATAGCCGGTCGCCCGCGCGACCAGCGCGGCGAGATCGCGGATCTTCGTCTCGACCCCGGTGCCGATGTTGAACGGTTGCGAGGAGTCGCGGTGCTCGGCGGCGAGGATCATCGCGCGAGCGGCGTCGTCGACGTAGAGGAACTCGCGCGATGGCTCGCCGGTTCCCCAGAGGACGACCTCGGGGTCCCCGTTCTCGGTCGCGATGACGTAGCGGTGCACCATCGCGGCGATCACGTGGGAGTCCTCGAGGTCGAAGTTGTCCTCCGGCCCGTAGAGGTTGGCGATCACCGGGACGCAGGAATCGAGGTCGTACTGGCGCCGGTAGGCGTCGGAGAGGACGATCAGCATCTTCTTGGCGAGCCCGTAGGGGGCGTTGGACTCCTCCGGGAAGCCGTCCCAGAGGCGATCCTCGCTGAACGGCGTCGGGGTGTGCTTGGGGTAGGCGCAGACTGAGCAGGCAGCGACGAGCTTCGCGACCCCGTGCTGCCGGCAGGCCTCGAAGACGTTGAGGCCCATCGCCATGTTGTCCCGCACGAGCGGACCCGGGTTGCGGCGGTTGAACCCGATGCCGCCGACGTTGGCCGCCAAGTGCACCACCACCTCGGCTCCGGCCAGCGCGTCGAGGCAGGCCCGTGGGTCGGTGAGATCGTGTTCGGCGGAGCGCGGCACCCGCACCTCGGCGCCGAGCTCGGTCAGCATCCTCACGGTGGGCTTGCCGAGGAACCCGGCGCCGCCGGTGACGACCACGCTCTTGCCCCCCCAGTAGGTGGGATCGGGGGCGAGCAGGTCGGCGCTCATCGCGCCGACCTGCCGGACAATTGTTCGTCGAGGGCGGCGATGTCGGCGTCGACCATCGCCTGGATCAGCTCGCGAAACCGCATCCTCGGCTCCCAGCCGAGCTTCTCGCGGGCCTTGCTCGCGTCCCCGAGCAGCGAGTCGACCTCCGCCGGCCGGAAGTAGCGCGGATCGACCTCGACGTGACCGTCGGGATCGAGCCCGGCGTGGGCGAAGGCGACATCGAGCGCCTCGCGCACGGAGTGCTTCTCGCCGGTCGCGACGACGTAGTCGTCGGGCTCGTCCGCCTGTAGCATCAGCCACATCGCTTCGACGAAGTCCGGCGCGTAGCCCCAGTCGCGCTCGGCGTCGAGGTTCCCCATGTAGAGCTTGTCCTGGATGCCGGCCTTGATCCGGACGACCGCCCGGCTGATCTTGCGGGTGACGAACGTCTCCCCGCGCCGCGGCGACTCGTGGTTGAAGAGGATCCCGTTGACGGCGAACATCCCGTAGGCCTCGCGGTAGTTGACGGTGGACCAGTAGGCGCTGAGCTTGGCCACCGCGTAGGGGCTGCGGGGATGGAAGGGCGTCGTCTCGTTCTGCGGCGGCGGCGAGGAGCCGAAGATCTCTGAGGAGGAGGCCTGGTAGAAGCGGGTCTGCACCTCGGACTCGCGAATCGCCTCGAGCAGCCGCAGGGCTCCGCCGCCGGTGACGTCGAAGGTGTACTGCGGGATGTCGAAGGAGACGCGGACGTGGCTCTGGGCGCCGAGGTTGTAGATCTCCTGCGGTGCCAGCTCGTAGATCAGCCTGGTCAGCGCCACCGGGTCGGAGAGGTCGCCGTAGTGCGAGAACAGGCGCGTGCCAGGTTCGTGCGGGTCGCGGTAGAGGTGCTCGATGCGGCCGGTGTTGAAGCTCGACGAGCGGCGGATGATGCCGTGGACCTCGTAGCCCTTGTCCAGCAGCAGCTCGGCCAGATAGGAGCCGTCCTGGCCGGTCAGCCCGGTCAGCAGGGCTCGTTTAGTCGTATCGGCGGCCATGCGGGGGGAATCCTTGCACGTCGCGGTGCTTTCGAACACCGGCCCCGTCGACAGTGGCATGATCCCGCCCCGATGGTCGCGATGAGTTCGAACCGGCGCTGATCGGGCCTAGGTGAGCCCGTCGCCAAGGCCCCTCGCCGACTACGGGCAACCTCTGGTCTCGGTCGTCACGGCCGCGCTCGATCCCCCGCTGGAGAAGCTCGCCCGCTGCATCGAGAGCGTCGAGCGGCAGTCCTACCCACGGATCGAGCACGTGCTGGTGGACGGCGGGTCGACCAACGGCAGTCTCGACCTGCTCGCCGACCACCCCTCGGTCTCGTGGAGGTCGGAGCCCGACCGTGGACAGTCCAACGCGGTGAACAAGGGTATGTTCGATCGATCGCAGGGCGAGCTGATCGTCTGGCTCAACGCCGACGACGTCCTTTACCCGGAGTCGGTCGAGCACGCCGTCGGGCTCTTCCGCGAGCAACCCGAGCTCGGCTGGGTGTACGGGAACCTCGATGTCGACCGGCGGGGCCACCGGCACGTCATCCGTCCGCCCAGCCAGGCTTCGCTCAGGGAGCTCGACTTCAACAACGTCGGTCTGATCGCCCCGGGAACCATGTTCGCTCGCTGGGCCTTGGAGCGGATCGGGCGGATCGACGAGGACCTCAACATGGAGATGGACCTCGACCTCTCGATCAGGCTGCTCAAGGCCGGCGTCCCCTCCCGGTACACCCCTCGGGCGCTGGCGCTGCTGGAGATCTACGACGGGACCAAGAGCGGCGAGGTCCCCAAGTCGGAGATCGCCTTCGAGCGCCACCAGATCTACCTCAAGCATGGGATGTTCCAGCAGGCCGGGGCGGCGCTCGCGCTGGCCGGCCGCTACGCGATCGTCGACGAGATCGAGGCCGCTCTGCGCGATCGCAGATTCCGCGACGCCTCCAGCGCGGCGGCGACCGGCCTGCGGTTCATGCCGTCCCTCTTCGCCCGCCATCGTGTCTCGTTCTGGGTGACCAGGCTCTTCCCGCGGACGATGCTGGCGGTCAAGCGGGCGCTGCGCCGATTCTGATCCGGGCCCGCGGCTATTTAGTGCTTTGGTAGCTCTACCGTAGGGTTCCTCAACTGGCCGGCGGACCCTCTCTGCATTCGGGTTGTCGACGCAGGGAGGGATCATGGCGGTGATGGCGGCAGTGGACGTAGATGTGGACGGGCCGGCGGCGGTGCGAGAGCGCCTTGAGGCGTTCGCCTCGGAGGTGCTGTCGGAGGCGGTGAACCGCCCGGTCCAGCTCCTCAACGGCGGGCTGTATCTGCGTGGGTTGATCGAGCAGGGCGCTCGCAAGTCCCTTGAGCCGATGGTCGCGCGGCTCGGTGGGGAGGCGGACTACGAGAGCTTGCAGAACTTCCTCGCGGTGAGCCCGTGGGACCCGGCGTCGGTGGTGCGCGCGAGCGCCGAGCGGGTGGCGCCTGAGATCGAGGTTGAGGCGTGGGTGCTCGACGACACCGGCTTTCCCAAGGACGGCAAGCGCTCGCCGGGGGTCAAACGCCAGTACTCCGGGACGCTGGGGAAGATCGGCAACTGCCAGATCGGGGTGTCGGTGCACGCGGTCGGCGCCAAGGGGACGGTGCCTTTGGGCTGGGCGCTTTACCTGCCGCAGGAGTGGTGCGAGGACCCCGAGCGGCGCGCCGGGGCGAAGATTCCCGAGCACGTCACCTTTAAGACGAAGCCCGAGCTGGGGGTCGAGCTGGTCGAGCGGGCGGCGGGCTGGGGGATTCCCGCCGCGCCGCTGCTGGGCGATTGCGCCTACGGGGAGAACACCGACCTTCGCCGGCGCCTGCACGCTGCGGACAGCGAGTACGTGCTCTCGGTCAGCCCGCAGGTCGCGGTGTTTGAGGCCGAGACCTCCTTTGAGGTGCCCGAGCGCAAAGGCAAGACGGGCCGGCCACGCACTCGTCCCCAGCCCGACCGAGCGCCCGAGTCGATCGGTGCGCTGATCGAGCGGATCGGGCCGAGCCAGGCCCAGACCGTCGCCTTTCGCGACGGCCCCAATGGCGAGCCGGTCAGCTCGCGCTTCGTATTCGCGCGGGTGAGCGCCTCCCACGAGTGGCAGAAGCGATCTTCTCCCCCACCCGAGGAGTGGCTGATCGCCGAGTGGCCCGAGGGCGCTGAGGGACCCACCGACTACTGGCTCTCGAACCTACCCGCCGACACCGAGCCGGAGCGCCTGGCACGGTTGGCGCGGCTGCGCTGGAAGATCGAGCTCGACTACCGCCAGCTGAAGGGCGAGCTCGGCCTCGATCACTACGAGGGCCGCTCCTGGCTGGGCTGGCACCACCACACCGCGCTGGTCAGCGCCGCTCACGGCTTCCTCACCCTGGAGCGGCTTGACCCAAAAGCCCGGCGGCCGGCCTGACACTGCCGAAGGCCGTGCTGCTGCTGCAGCCGCTCTTCAAGTGCTGGGGCGGCCGCTGCCAGACCTGCCGGCGGCACGTCGACCTCGACCATCTCGCTCTCCACCTGCCACGACCAGATCAGTAACACCTACCCAAAGCACTACTATAGAGCTGCTGAATAATCCCGTTAGTATGGCGAGGAGTGCTCGCGAGTCCATCCCCTTCCGCCGCTCCGAGCGATTCGCTTTGCCCGGCGTGCGCCCGCAGCGGTCACTCTCGCTGGCGGCCGGCGAGCCCCTCCGATCCGAGCCTGAACGATGAGTTCTGGCTGACCCGTTGCCCCCACTGCGGGACCGCCTCGACCCGACCCTTACAGGACCCGGCAACCCTCGCGCCGCTCTACGCGAGCGGGTTCTACTCCCCGCCCCATCCCCTGCTCGACCGTCTGATCGAGCCGATCCGCCAGATCATGCTGCGCGAGCGCGATCGCTCCCTCGACGGCGTCGCGGCCGGGGCCAAGCTCTTCGAGATCGGGGCCGGCGACGGCTCCTACATCGCCCATCTACGCGGCGAGGGCTACCGGGCGACCGGCATCGAGCCCCACGCCAGGCCCGGCGACGACGCGATCGAGCGGATCCCCCTCGATCAGGTCGAGCTGCCGGCGCGCAGCCAGGACGTGGTGATGATGTGGCACGTCCTCGAGCATCTCGACGATCCGGCGGCGGCCCTAGCGGCGGCCCACGAGTGGCTCGTGCTGGGCGGCAGGCTGATCGTCGCGGTGCCGAACATCTCGAGCGTGCAGGCGAGGATCGGTGAGGACCGCTGGTTCCACCAGGACGTGCCCCGCCACCGCACGCACTTCGCCGAAAGTGGCCTGTTACGGCTGCTCGAGCGCCAGGGGTTCGGCCCACGGCGGGTTCGCCACGTCCTGCTCGAACACAACCCGTTGGGAATGTGGCAGACGCTGCTCAACCGACTCACCGACCGGCGCGACGTCGCCTTCCGCATGCTCAAACGCGACCCCACCCTGCGCGGGCCGGGCATCGGCCGCGACCTGCTGATCACCCTCCTCGTGGGCCCGATCCTGGTGCCGGTCGCGCTCATCCTCGAGCTGTTCGCGGGCCTCACCCAGCGGGGTGGCACGATCATCGTCGAGGCCACCCGTACCGGTCGATGAGCACCTCCGCCACGATCGTCGTCCCGACGATGAGCGACGCGACGCGGATCCGCCCGCTGCTCGACTCGCTGCGCGGCCAGCTCGCCGGCAACGAGCTGATCGTCGTCGACAACGCCTCGCCGGATCCGGCCCTCGCCGCCATCCCCGCCGAGCTCCCCAACACGCGCGTGCTGCGGCTCGAGCGCAACGTCGGCTTCTCGCGTGCGGTCAACCTCGCCGCCGCGCAGGCCACGGGTGAGGTGCTGATCCTGGTCAACGACGACTGCGTCTGCGATCCGGGTTTCGTCGCCGCGCTCGCAGCCGCGGTGGACCCGGCGGCCGACGTGACGATGGCGGCTTCGGTGATGCGGGATCCGGCCCAGCCGGACCTGATCGACAGCGCCGGGATGCGCCTCGACCGCACCCTGCTGGTCTTCGACTACCTGAACGGCGAGCCGTTGGGCGTGCTCGACGGGGGGGTCAGAGACCCGGTTGGCCCCTCGGCCGCGGCCGCCGCCTTCGACCGCGCCGCCTTCCTCGCCGTCGGCGGATTCGACGAGCGCCTCTTCGCCTACTGGGAGGACGTCGACCTGGTGATCCGGCTGCGCCGCGCCGGCGGGCGCTGCGTGCTGGTGCCCGAGGCCCGCGGCACCCACGAGCACTCGGCCACCCTCGGCTCGGGCTCGGCGCGGAAGAACTACCTGATGGGGTTCGGGCGCGGCTACGTCCTGCGCAAGTGGCGCGTGCTGAACGCCAGGCGGGCCCTTCCCGCGCTCGCCCGCGAGCTCGTGATCTGCGCCGGGCAGGCGGTCCTCGACCGCAACCTGACTGGCCTGCGCGGCCGCTTGCGGGGCTATCGGACCGGCAGGCCCGAGGCCGAGTTCCCGGCCGGGATCGGGCTCGAGTCCCGCCCCTGGGAGCTGGCGCGTACGCTCGCCGCCCGCGCCCGCCGCCGCGCCCGCCTGCGCCGACGCGGTCAGGGCGAGCGCCGGGTCGGCGCGGCGGGATCGCCGTAGGAGGGGCGTTGGCGAGGAGCGTCGACGTGCTGATTGCGACCCGCGACACCCGCGAGCTGACCCTGCGCTGCCTGGAAGCGGTGCAGGCCTCGGCCGCGGGGCTCGAGTTCGCCTGCGTGGTCGTCGACAACGCCTCCTCCGACGGGACCGAGGCGGCGATCCGCGAGCGCTTCCCGGGCACGACCCTGATCCGCAACGACGCCAACGAGAGCTTCGCCAAGGCTTGCAACCAGGCGGCGGCTGCGGGCCCCGGCGAGTACCTGCTGTTCCTCAACAGCGACGTGATCGCCCGCCCGGGGGCGATCGCCCGCCTGGTCGAGGCCCTGGCCGCCAGCCCTGCGCACGCCGCCGCGGGCGGCTGCCTGGTCGACGTCGGCACCGACAGCCCCCAGGTGGGCTTCACCGTCCGCGGCTTCCCGACGCTCGCCCGCCAGCTGGCGCTGCTTGCCGGCCTGGAGCGATTCTGGCCCACCAACCCGATCTCGCGGCGGCAGCTGATGCTCGACTTCGACCACGATCGCAGTCAGGACGCCGAGCAGGTCGCCGGCGCCTGCCTGCTCTGCCGCCGCGCCGACTTCGAGTCCCTGGGCGGCTTCGACGAGGGCTTCTACTACTGGTTCGAGGACGTCGACCTGGTTTGGCGGCTGCGCGGGCGCGGCCGGATCGCCTACGTCGCCGAGGCTCGCTTCGAGCATGTCGGCGGCGCCAGCTTCGCCAGCTGGAGCCGGCCGGAGGCGATCGTCACCCGCCACCGCAGCCTGCTCCGCTACTTCGACAAGCACCGGCCCCGCGCCGAGCGGGTCGCCCTGCGCGCCGGCGTCGCCCTGCTGGCGGCGGTCCGGGCGCTCTACTGGCGGCCGTTCGACCCCGCCCGCTCCCGCGCCTACGCCACGGTGGCGCGCCTCGCCTGCTCGCCACCAGCAGGGGGGACGGTGGGGGTGGACCCCCCGCTCGGTTAGATTCCGGCCTGTGAGAGGAGCACCGAACCCGATCCGCGGGCGCCGCCCGTGAAGCTGCTGGTCACCGGCGCCGCCGGATTCATCGGCTCCACCTACGTCCGCATCGCCGGCGCCGAGCACGAGATCGTCGTCCTCGACAAGCTCACCTACGCCGGCCGCAAGGAGAACCTGCCCGAGGGGACCGAGCTCGTGGTCGGCGGGATCGAGGATCCCGCGGTCGTGCGCGAAGCGATGGAGGGGGCCGACGCGGTCGTCAACTTCGCCGCCGAGTCCCACGTCGACCGCTCGATCGACGACCAGGACGCCTTCGCCCGCACCCACGTGATCGGCACCGGCACCCTACTCGACGCCGCCCGCGAGCTCGGCGTCGAGCGCTACCTGCAGGTCTCCACCGACGAGGTCTATGGCTCGATCGAGTCCGGCTCGTTCACCGAGACCTCGCCCTTGGATCCCTCCTCGCCCTACTCGGCGACCAAGGCCGCCGGCGACCTGCTCGTCTCCGCCCACTTCCACACCTACGGCACCGAGGCCTCGATCGTCCGCGGCTCCAACAACTACGGTCCGCGCCAGTATCCAGAGAAGTTGATCCCGTTGATAACCCTGAACGCGTTGCATGGCGACTCGCTGCCCGTATATGGCGACGGCCGCCAGGTTCGTAACTGGCTCTACGTCGAGGACTTCTGCCGCGGCATCCACACGGTGCTGATGAACGGCCGCCCCGGCGAGGCCTACAACGTCGGCGGCCCCGACGAGTGCGAGAACATCGAGGTGGTGAAGCGGGTGATCGAGCTGACCGGCGCCGACGAGTCGCTGATCGAGTACGTCACCGACCGCCCCGGCCACGACCGTCGCTACTCGCTCGCCTCCGACAAGCTGCGCGACGAGCTCGGCTGGCAGGCCCAGGTCCACTTCGCCGAGGGCCTCGAGAAGACCGTCGCCTGGTACCGCGACAACGAGGAGTGGTGGGGCCCGATCCGCTCCGGCGAGTACCGCGAGTACTACGAAAAGCAGTACGGGCGCAAGCTCGGCGCCTGATGCCGGCGAGCCTGCCGACGAAGCTCGACGGCGTCGTCCTGGTCGAGCCGGCCGTGCACGGCGACGAGCGCGGCTTCTTCGTCGAGACCTTCAGCCGCGACGCCTGGGCCGAGCTCGGCGTCGACGCCGAGTTCGTCCAGCACAACCACTCGCGCTCGGCGCGGGACACCCTGCGCGGGCTCCACTTCCAGACCGAGCCCGGGCAGGCGAAGCTGCTGCGCTGCCCGCGCGGCGCGATCCTCGACGTCGCCGTCGACCTGCGCCGCGGCTCGCCGACCTACGGCGAATGGGAGGGGCACGTGCTCGACGACGAGCGCCACCGCCAGCTCTTCGTCCCGGTCGGCTTCGCCCACGGCTTCGTCGTGCTCAGCGAGGTGGCCGACGTCGCCTACCTCGTCTCCAGCCTCTACGACCCGGACACCGAGCGCGGGATCGCCTGGGACGACCCCGACGTCGGCGTCGACTGGCAGGTCAGCGAGCCGCTGCTCTCCGAGCGCGACAAGACCGCGCCGAAGCTGGCCGAGATCGCCGACTCGCTGCCCTGGTAGGCCGATGGGCCTTGAAACGTCCAAATGAGCCCCGCCCACCCTTGAGCAGGCGCCTGCGTAATCCCGAGTTCGCCGGCTGGTTGCTGCTGGGCGGGGCGATTGCGGTCGCCGCGGCCCTGGTCTTCTGGCTGGAGCGCGACGGCACCTATGCCTTCGACGAACTGCCCTGGGTGGAGATCGGCGGCCTCTCGCCGCTCGAACAGTTCTGGCACCCTTACGGCGGCCACCTGATCGTCGTCCCCTACTACGTCTTCCGCGCCACGCTGGAGCTGTTCGGCAACTCCTTCACCGCCTTCTCGGTGATCCAGGTGGTCGGCCTCAGCGCGATGGGGGCGCTCCTCTACGTGTACGGCAGGCGGCGGGTCGGGCCGATCCTGGCGCTCGGCCCGGCGATCGTGCTGCTCTTCCTCGGCGGCTCCTACCCGGTCCTGCTCGAGCCGCTGATCGGGATCCAGTTCCTCGCCGCGCTGGTCCCCGGCCTGGCGGCGATCGTCGTCCTCGAGCGCGAAGACCTCCCGGGTGACATCGCCGCGTGCGCCCTGCTGACACTCTCGGTCGCCGGCTTCAGCCAGGGTTTGATCTTCCTCGCCGGCGCGGTCGTCGCCGTCGCCCTCAGCCCCAACTGGAAGCGCCGCGTCTGGGTCCTGGCGGTGCCGATCCTCGCCTACGGCTACTGGCGGCACTACGCGAGCCAGTTCGACGAACCGTCCGGGATCGTCGGCTCGAACATCCCCCTGCTGCTGGCCTACTTCGTCGACGCCCTGGCGGTCTTCTCGACCGCGATCTTCGGCATGGTCGGCTTCGTCGGCCCGGGCCCCTGGACCCTGCTGCGGCTCAACGGCTTCGCCTTCAACTACGTCGCCGAAGGGGTCGTCTACCTCGTCTTCGAGCTGCTCGCGGTCGTCGCCGCGGTCTGGGCGCTGCGCCGCCGGGTCGGCGCCATCCCGCGATCGCTGTGGCCGGCGCTGGCGATGCTGGCGGTGCTCTTCGTCGAGCTCGGAGTGATCCTGATACCGGGACGGACCGCGGCCGAGCCGCGCTATCTCTACGCCGGCGTGCTGCTGGTCATGATGGTCGGGCTCGAGCTCGCCCGCGGGGTGAGGACGACGCGCGTCTCGATCGTCGTAATGCTCGCCCTCACCGCCGCCGCCTTGGCCGGCAACGCCGCCCGCTTCCAGGACGCCCGCGAGCTGCTCGACGACTACCAGCACCACGCTCGCGCCGACATGGCGGTGATCGAGCTCGCCGGCAAGAAGGGCGACCAGGCCTTCACCCCCAACGTCGAAATGCCCGGCGTGATCTCCGGCGCTTTCCAGCTCAACTCGGGCCCCTGGCTGCTGGTCGCCGAACGCTACGGATCGCCTTCATACTCTCTGGCGCAGCTGCGGGCGCAGTCCGACCAAGTCCGCGCCGAGGCAGACCTGGTCGCCGCCAGGTCGCTGCACCTGTGGTTGGAGCCGGTCTCCTCGGCCCCGGCGAGCGGCTGCCGAACCCTGACCGGCAGCGCCGCCGCGGCGGGCTTCGAGTTGCCCCGCGGCGGGGTCGTGCTGCGACCCAACGACTACTCGGCGGTGGCCCTCGGACGCTGGGCCGACGGCTTCCCAATCGACCTCGGCGCGCTCGGCGGTGGCCAGGCCGCGGCGCTGGCGATCCCCACCGACGCCAGCGGCGAGCCTTGGTCGATGCGGCTGCTCGGCAGCCGCGGCGCCGAGATCTGCCCTACCGGCTGAGGCCGGCGCGCGCGGCCGCGGTCCGCGTCAGGCTGACGCCGAGTTTGGCGCCGATCCCGGCGTAGACCGCGAGGTTCAGCAGGGGGTTGTGCTCGGGGGCGTCGAAGCGGCGGTAGAAGCGGCCCATGCCGCGGTGGAAGGCGATCTCCTGTTTCGGCCTCCGCCGGCCGCCGCTGGAGGCGCCCTTGACGTGGAGGGCGACGCCGGCGGGCTCGTAGAACACCTTCCAACTTGCGTCCCAGAAGCGGTGGCACCAGTCGAGGTCCTCCATGTAGAGCCAGTAGCCCTCGTCGAGCAGGCCGACCTCGCGCACCGCCTCGGCGCGACAGAGCATGAAGGCGCCGTTGACGGCGTCGATCTCGCCGGGCTCGTCGTCATCGAGGTGGGTGGCGCGGTACTGGCCGAGCGACTCGCTGGCGTCGTCGGAGCGGCCGATGCCGGTGAAGTGGGCGAGCGCGCTGAGCGGGGTGGGGAAGGAGCGCTTGCAGGCATGGTCGAGCTCGCCCGACGCGGTCACGAGCTTGCAGCCGACCATGCCGATCCGCGGATCCGAGCGCAGCCGGGCCAGCGAGGCGTCGAGGGTCCCCTCGTAGACCTCGGTGTCGGGGTTGAGCAGCAGCACCGCGTCGGCCGGCGACTCGCGCAGGGCGATGTTGTTGGCGGCCGAGAAGCCGATGTTCTCGCGCCGGACCAGATCAACGGCGGGGAACTCCCGCTCGACCATGTCGGGCGTGCCGTCGGGGCTGCCGCTGTCGACCACGGTCACCTTCATCTCACCGCTCGCCGGGAGCCGCTCGAGCGATCGCAGGCAGTTGCGCAGCAGCGCTTCGGCGCCATGGCTGACGATAATCACCTCGAGATCCATTCGCGTCGCGAACTGTAGCCGCGCCGGGGTGCGCCGCAGGCGCTCGGTACTCTCACCGGCCTTGGCCGCCTCCGTCAGCCTGATATCAACCGTCTGGAACGAGGCCGCCTCGATCGGCCCCTTCCTCGACGGCCTGCTCGCCCAGACGCGGCCGCCCGAGGAGATCGTCGTCGTCGACGGCGGCTCGACCGACGGCACGGTCGAGGCGATCGAAGCGGCGCGCTCGGGCTCGCCGGTGCCAATCCGCCTGCTCGAGGCGCCCGGCGCCAACATCTCCACGGGCCGCAACCTGGCGATCGCCGCGGCCAGCCACGAGCTGATCGCGGTCACCGACGCCGGCACCAGGCCCCGCCCCGATTGGCTCGAGAAGCTGGTCGCCCCGCTCGAGTCCGACCCGGAAGCCGGCGTCGCCGCCGGCTTCTTCCTGCCCGGCGGCGAGGACTGGCGCCAGCGCAACCTGGCGATCGCGATCACCCCCCAGCGCGAGGAGATCGACCCCGAGGCCTTCCTGCCCTCGAGCCGCTCGGTCGCCTTCCGGCGGACCTGGTGGGAGCGGGCCGGGGGCTATCCGGAGTGGTTGAACCACTGCGAGGATCTCGTCTTCGACCTCGATATGCGCGCCGCCGGCGCCTCCACCGTCTTTGTCCCTGAGGCGATCGTCGTCTGGGACGCCCGCCCCGACCTGCGCTCCTATGCCCGCCAGTACTTCAACTACGCCCGCGGCGATGGCCACGCCAACCTCTGGCCCAAGCGCCACGCGCTTCGCTACGGCGCCTACGCCGTCGGCCTCCTCCTCCTCAGCCGGCCGCGCCGCCGCGGGCTGACCCTCGCCCTCCTCGCCGGCTGGCTCGGCTACCAGGGCAAATTCCTCCGCCGCCTGGTCCGCATCCCGGCCTCTGAGAACCCGCTGGAGCGGCTCGGTGCCTTCGCTCGGGTGCCGTTGATCGTCACGGTCGGAGACGTCGCCAAGATGATCGGTTACGCGGTCGGCACCTACGAGCGCCGCGACAAACGCCCCGGCGACTAACTCAGCGCCAGGCCCAGAGCGTGCCGCAGCCGGGCTCGGAATGGTCGTGACGGACGGTGTACCCTGCCGCCGCCAGCGCGTCCTCCGCCGCCTGCCGCGGCTCCGAGCCGGGGCAGCCCTGGATGTGCCACTCGAGCGTCAGGGCGACCGCCTCGAGCTCGCGGAAGCGAGGGTCGGCGAGGATCGGCCACTCGCTGCCCTCGATGTCGATCTTGACCAGGTGCCGGCCCGCGAGCAGCGGCAGGGCGTCGATCATCCGCACCTCGATCGTGCCGTCGCCACCGTCGCCCTCGACGACGTGGCTCTCGAAGAAGTTGCCGGCGGCGAACTCGACGCTGCCGGGGGCGTTGGAGGCGGCCGCCTCGACCAGCTCGACCCGGGGCTCGAGCCGGTTCGCCGCCAGCGTGCGGGCGAGCAGCGCGGCGTTGCCGGGATCGGCCTCGACCGCGACGATCTCGCAGCCGGGGTAGGACTCGAGCTGGCGCAGGGTGAAGAAGCCGACGTTCGCCCCGAGGTCGGCGATCCGCAGCGGTCCCTCGACCCGGCCGAGGCGCTCGCTGACCTCGACCGGCGGGCGGTAGACGTCGCGGCCGATGATCTGGTGCAGCATCACCAGGTCGCCGGAGCCGCGGCGCAGGTTGGCGGTCAGCCCGCTGCGGCGGAGGACGACCGCTTCGGTCCCCTCGCCCCGCAGCTCGCCCGCGACGAAGGCGAGCGGTCGCTCGACCTGGCGCGAGACCCGCGCGGTGTAGATCAGGTTCTGTACCAGCGGCGACTTGACCACGCTACGCAGGGGCGCGATGCGGTCGATCGTGCTGCGGACCCAGCCGGAGAGCCTGCCGGTGCCGTGCAGCTCGGGTTGGTGGGCCTGGTCGCCTTGGGCGCCGGTCACTTGGCCATCAGTAAGCGCCGTCGCCGCGCAGGATCGCGCTCGGCGTCCGCAGCAGGATCGCCAGGTCGCCGGTCACCGAGAGGTTGTCGAGGTAGTCGCGCTCCATCGCCAGCCGCTCCTCGAAGGTGAGATCGCCGCGGCCGTAGACCTGCATCGGCCCGGTCAGGCCCGGCTTGATCGCGAGCCGGGCCCGCTGGCGCTCGTCGTAGAGGGCGACGACCGCCTCCTCCTCGGGCCGCGGACCGACCAGCGACATCTCGCCCTTCAGGACGTTGAAGAACTGCGGCACCTCGTCGAGGCTGGTCCGCCGCAGAAGCCGCCCGGCGCGGGTGATCCGCGGGTCGTTCTGGATCTTGAACGCCGGTTCGTCGAGCTTGCTGAGGTCGACCACCTCGCCGAGCCGGTCCTCGGCGTCGGCGACCATCGTGCGGAACTTGGTCATCAGGAAGGGGACGCCGTCCTTGCCGGCGCGCTTCTGGCGGAAGAAGACCGGGCGGCCGTCGTCGATCAGGATGTAGATCGCCAGGGCCAGCAGCAGCGGTGAGAGCAGGACCAGCAGCGTCGCCGAGACGACGATGTCGAGCGTCCGCTTCAGCAGCAGCGTGGAGGCCGGCGGGTCGGAGAAGCGGAAGTCGAGGACGGGCAGCTCGGCGAGGCGGTTGAGCTCGATTCCGGGGCCGAGCAGGCCGAAGTGCTGGGGCAGGAAAGTCAGCCCCAAGCCCGCCGCCTTGCACTGCTCGATCAGGTGCTCTGCCGCCTCCTCGCTCATCTCCTGCACGGTGACGACGACGCGCTCGATCTGGCGCTCCCGGGCGACCCGCTCGACGTCGGCGATCGAGCCGAGCCGGGGCAGGCCGCCGGGCGTCTCCTTGGTCGCTTGCTCGTTGGCGAGGAAGCCGACCAGCCGCAGCCGCGCCTCGGGGTGGGTGGCGACGCGGCGGGAGACCATCTCCGCCGCGGCCGCCGGTCCGATCACGATCCCGATCGCGGCGCCTGCCGTGTGGTGCCAGACGAATCGGACCACGGCGCGGAGGACGAAGGTGCCGATCAGCGAGCCGACCCCGACCAGGATCGCGCTCGCCGGCGCCAGCGGTCCGGCCGGGCTGAACGCGAGCAGGCCGTCGAGGGCGAGGGTCCCGATCGTGCAGGCGGAGAGCAGGCTGGCGAGCTCGTCGAGGGTGCTGTGGCGGATCCGCCGATGGTCGTTGTCGTAGAGCCCGTGCAGCTTCATCACCAGGATCCAGACGGGGCTCAGCAGCACCGCCCAGAACAGGGTGCCGACGTCGGTGGTCGAGGTCGCCGCGGTGGCGATGCAGAGCGCCCCGGCCAGCGCCAGCCAGTCGCCGATCGCGAGCAGCCGCCGCAGCAGGGCGCCGCGCCGCTGCAGGGCGTTGGGGCTGGTCAGACCCAGCCGGGTCACGGCGTTCGGCTTGCGCGGCGGCTCGGGCGGGATCGGGCGCGAGGTCTCCGTGCTGCCCGGGGAGGTTTCCTGAGCGTGTGGACTCATTCGGTCACCTGCAGCTCCGGCGCGCGGGGGTTCAGCTGCCGGGCACGTTCGAGGTCGGCCTCGGCCGCTGCCGCGTCGCCAGACTCACCGCGGACTCTTGCGCGCAGGTAGTAGAGCTGCCAGTTGCGATCCTCGCGCTCGATCGCCTGGGTCAGCCGCGCCGCGGCGTTCGGAAAGTTTCCCTGCAGCTCGGCGAGCAGGCCGAGCTGGACGTAGGGGCTGGCCGCCCAGGGCTCGATCGAGCGGGCGGTTTCAGCGTGGCTGATGGCGCTCGAGATGTCGCCCTCGGCGGCGGCGCTTTGGCTGGCCTTGATCTCGCGGTCGACCAGCAGCGGGCCGACCAGGGCGACGGCAGTGATCCAGGCGGCGGCGAGCCCGCCCAGGGCGAGGCCGAAGCGCCGCCCGTCTACCCGGGAGGCCGGCCGCTCCTTGGCCAGCTGCGCACACCTCACACTTACCACGACACCGGCGGCGAGGAAGAAGATCGCCCCCATCGCGGCGATCTCCCAGAACCAGTCGAAGGCGGCGCCGATCGCGAAGGCGACCATCGCGGCAAAGAGGACCGCGCAGAGCTCGCGCTCGTTGCCGGCCGCAGCGCGCCAGGCGGCGAAACCGAACCAGAGCAGGGCGCCGACCAGGACGAGGACGAGGAGGCCGCCCACCACGCCGAGCTCGTCGAAGGCCTCGAGGTAGAGCGAGTGCGCGTCGTGCACCGGCATGTCGATCGAGCGGTGCTGCTCCCAGGTGAACTCGTAGGTGCCGGCGCCGTGGCCGAGCAGCGGCTCTTCGCCGAGGCCCTTCAGCGCCACCCGCCAGAAGTCGTGGCGACCGGCGCCGGAGAGCTCGCCGAAGTGCGCCTGGGGGTCTTTGGGGAACTGGATGTCCGAGCTCGAGAACTGGTCCCAGGCGCGGCCGCCGACGGCGATCGCCAGCCCGATCGCGACCACGGACGCGACGATCGCAAGGCGTTTGAGCAGGGTCGGGTTCTGCGACATCGTCACCGCGCGCCCGGTCAGTCGGCCAGCGCGGCTCTCCAGCCGCCGCAGGCCGGCGAAGAGCAGCAGCGAGACGGCGATGCCGCCGAGCAGGATCGCCAGCACGGTGAGGCCCTGGTCGGTGATCTCCGGGGCCGGCAGATTGTCGGCGAGGGCGCCGCGCGACTGCACCGCGAGAACCGCGGGGAGGGTCGCCAGCAGGGCGATCGCGGCGGTCGCCAGCAGCCAGAGGCGCTCGCGCGAGAGGATCATCAGGATCCCGGCGGCGACGAGGAGCGACAGCACGCCACCGCGCGAGTAGGTGAAGTAGAGGCAGAGCAAGACTGCTGGCATCAGCGCGACCGAGATCCAGCGCAGCGCGATCCAGCCGGCGCGGCGGCTCGACCAGAGCAGCATCGCGATCGCGATCCCGCAAACCGCGCCGTTGGCGTTCCAGTAGCCGAGCGGGTAGCGCAGCCGCGGGCCGACCCCAAGCGCGTCCTCGAGCTCGAAAACGTGCGGCAGCAGACGGCTGCCGAGGCCGAGCAGGCAGACCAGAGTTATGGCGATAGCCAGGCCTTCGCCGAAACGTTGGCGCCTTTCGGTGGTTTGGGCGATCAGGAAGGCGGCAAGGAAGAACCCCAGATAGACCAGTACTCGGTCCGCCTCGATCACGCTGAGCTCAACCGAACCCGACCAGAGGGATGACAGTGCAGACAAAATCGCCAGGCCACCGATCAGCCCGCACGCCCAGTAGAGGGGACGCCCGACAGTCGTCCGCGCGGTCGCGCCAAAGACCAGCAGGCCGACCACTACGAACCAAACTGCAAGCCCAGCGACATGTCGCGAGCTCACGTCGAAGCCACCGCCGGTCAGGGCCAGCCCGAGGATCAGGGCGACTGGAGCGCCGAACGCCGCCAGTTGGTCTAGTCTTCCGCGGAATGCGTAGGACGTCTTTCCCCCGGCGCCCGGGTCCGGCCCGCCTTTACTTGGCGCTTCTTTCAGTGTCAGCTCTGGTCGCATTCGTTTCGTTTCCAACCCTGGTTCAGGCCGATTCGAGCGGTATCCAGTACTCGGACGCCCCGCCCACGGCTACCGGCACGCCGAAAACCAATCCGCCGGCCAAGGACCCGACCGGCGACGCGACGACCTCGGGCAGCCCCAAGACTCCGGACTCGAGCTCGAGTCCGGAAGTGACGACTGAAGATCCTGGGGAATCTGAAGGCTCAACTTCGGGTGGCACTCCCAGTGGAGGAGACAAGGGCAACGGCGGCAACAAGCCGCAGGGTAGCCCAGACAACGGCTCGAAGAACGCGGCGGCCGACGGTGGCAAGCAGCAGAACTCGCAGCCGACCGCCACCCAGGCCTCCTCGCAGAGCGACGACGGCGGATCCTCGCCGGTAGTTCCGATCGCGATCGCGATCGCGGTGCTGGCGGCGATCTCGATCGGGGTGGTCGTGATGCGGCGGCGCAAGCAGCACGAGGGCGATAGTGGCGCCCCGTTTTCGCCTGAGGCCAGCTGAGCGCATGCAAAGCCACCGGATTCGAGGAATCGGGCGGGTGCGTGCCTGGATGGCGGCGGCGCTGACCGTCGCCATGCTGGCGGCCACGGCCGCCTCGGCCCAGGCCCTGCCGAAGACCTTCTGGGGCGTGGTGCCCCAGGCGACGCCGACCGCCGAGCAGTTCCAGCGCCTGCAGCGCGGGCGCGTCGGCGCGATCCGGATCCCGGTGCCCTGGAGCGCGATCCAGACCAAGGAAGGTACTCCGGACTGGTCCACCGTCGACGCCCTGGTCGGGGCGGCCGCGACCGTGGGAATCGACGTCCTGCCCTTCATCTCCGGTGCACCGCCGTGGGCGGTGGCCACCGACAAGACGGTGTCCAGCCAGCCGCCGATGACCCTGCCGGTCAAGACCGCCGCCCAGCGGGTGGCCTGGACCTCGTTCCTGACCCAGGCGGTCGAACGCTACGGCCCCGGCGGTACCTTCTGGGCCGAGAACCCGACGCTCCCGGTCCGCCCCGTTCACAGCTGGCAGATCTGGAACGAGCAGAACTTCTTCTACTTCGTCGCCCGTCCCAACCCGGCCGACTACGGCAAATTGGTGAAGATCTCCGACACCGCGATCTCGGCGGTCGACCCGGCGGCCAAGATCGTCCTCGGAGGGCTCTTCGCTTGGCCCAAGCAGGCCCGCTCGAAAGTGAAACCGCTGAAGGCCTATTACGCCGCCGACTTCCTGCAGCGGATGTACAGGGCGACGCCGGGGATCAAGTCGCGCTTCGAGGCGGTCGCCCTGCATCCGTACACCAGCATCTACCAGTCGCTGACGCCGCAGATTGAAGAAGTCCGTGAGGCCCTCGAGGCCAGCGGCGACGCCTCCGTGCCGCTCTGGATCACCGAGCTCGGCTGGAGCTCGGGGCCAAAATCCGCGGGCAACTCCTTCGCCAAGGGACCGCAGGGCCAGGCACAGCAACTGAAGGGCGCCTTCAACCTGCTGCGCGCCCAACGGGCCAAATGGCGGATCGAACGGGCCTACTGGTTCTCGGTCGACGACCAGCCCGGCGCCTGCAACTTCTGCGACGGCAGCGGCCTCTTCGGTCCGGGCTTCACCCCGAAGCCGGCCTGGAGCGCCTACGTGAAGTTCACCGGCGGCCAGGCCGGCTGAGCGGCGCGTTCCGCCGCGCCTAGGCCTTGAACTTCTTCGAGGGCACCAGCCCGGAGCGGTGCAGGGCCAGCCTGGCACCCGCCCAGAGCGTTTTCAGCCCGTAGACGACGCCGGTCGAGAAGTCGACCGAGGAGGCGTCGTCGAAGTACTTGCCCGGCGCCGGCACCTCGGCGATCCGCATCTGGAAGTGGGCGGCCTGCATCAGCACCTCGGAGTCGAAGCTGAAGTCGGAGGCGTTGCGCAGGAAGGGGATCGTCAGCAGCATCTGCCGCGAGTAAGCGCGGTAGCCGGTGTGGGCCTCGGTCAGTTCGGTGCCCATCACGCGGTTCTCGATCGTGGTCAGGAAGCGGTTGGCGACGTACTTCCAGCGCGGCATGCCGTTGGCCAGGGCCATGCCGGGCACGGCGAGGCGCGAGCCGAGGACGAGGTCTGCTTCTCCGTTGAGGATCGGCTTGACCATGTCCGGGATCAGCTCCGGCGGGTACTGACCGTCGGGGTGCAGCATCACCACAGCGTCGGCTTCGCGCTGCAGCGCCTCCAAGTAACAGGTCTTCTGGTTGGCGCCGTAGCCGACGTTGTGGGGATGCCAGACGACGTGCAGCGGCAGCCGCTTGGCCAGCTCGACCGTCTCGTCGCGCGAGGCGTCGTCGACCAGGATCACCTCATCGACCCAGTTCATTGGAATCGAGCGGTAGGTCTGCTCGAGCGTCTTGGCGGCGTTCATCGCGGGCATCACCACGATCACCTTCCCCTCGGGACGGTCCCCGTGCTCGCCCGCCGCAGGCGGATCGGTGACCTGCGGCTCTGTGGTCAGCGCCTCGTCCGGCATCGAGCGGGGCAGTCTAGCTAGCCGCCATCTACAAGGGGCAGGCGGTGAGGCCGCCGGAGTCGGGCGCCTGCACGACCCAGGGCCGCGCGGTGGAGTCGCTGGGGATCGCCAGGGCCGTCGGCTGACCCGGGGCCACTTCGCCGACTTCGATTACGAACTCGTCGGCGAAGCGCCGCGCCAGCAGTGGCGATGGGCGCGGGGAGGCGAGGATCGCGCCGCCGCTCGGCAGGGTGACCGAGTCACCGGCGCCTGCGGCGGGGCGACAGGAAGCTCCCGCGGACCCCGCTGGAGCCGTGTGCACGCCGAGGCCGTGCGCGGCGACGATGTCGGCGGCGCGGCGCACCTCCTCGGGCTGTGCTTCCAGCTCGGCGACCGAGAAGCCGGGGTTTCCGTACTTCACCGCAATCGCCTGGATCGAGCCGGCGCCGACATAGGCAGGCAGGCCGGGGGGGAAGGCTTCCGGCGCTTCCAGTGCCGAGTTGAACCCGGGCGGGTAGGAGTCGCCACCCAGCACGATCGCAGCGATCGCCGCGTTGGCGGGCCCCGAGTAGCGGGCGAGCAGGTCGCGGCCTTCCTGGAAGCGGCTGGCGTTCCCGACCAGGGCCGCCGCCAGGAGCGCGGCGCCGACGACGAGGGCGAGGCGGGTGACGCGCACACCGCGGGCAAGCTCGAGGACGACGAGCAGAAAGGCGACGGTGCCGGGGAAGATGTAGCGGGTCTCGCCCGGGGTGCGGTCAAGTGAGAGCGCCAGCGCCTGCTCGAGCCAGATCGTCGCCAGCACCGCCACGGCGGCCCAGAAGCTGGCGGGGAGCGGCCCCCGCCGCCGCAGGCGCCGCACCGCGAAGAAGACGGCGAGCCCGCCGAGGATGAGGATGACGATGCCCTCGGTGAAGTGGTTGGCGTCGAAGCCGGTCAGCTTCAGGGCGGTCAGCTGGCCGTGCCCGACCCAGCCGGAAAGGCCGAAGAGGGAGACCGAGATGACGCCGAAAGAGTCGACGAAATAGGCCGGCGCCCAGAGCAGGTTCGCCGGCTCCAGGCCGGCGCTGCCCTCGAACTTCGTCGCCCAGAGTTTCCAGATGCCGTAGATGACGAAGGGGATCGCGACGATCCAGATCCGCCGCCAGCGGTCGTCCCGCCAGAGGATCGTCACCGCCGCCCCGACGACGAAGCCGAAGCCCATCTCGAAGCCCCAGCAGGCAAGGACGAACAGCAGGCAGGCGGCGATGTCGCCCTTGCGGTCGTCGCGCTCGAGGACGACCAGCCCGGCCAGCCCGGGCGTGAGGGCGCAGAGGAACTGGATCCCCAGGGTCGGCTGCAGCATCACGTTCCAGGAGGCGCCGAGGAAGAGCACCAGCAGCGCCGGCGCCAGCGCCAGGAGCGGCCCGACCCGGCGCCGGCCGTAGACGTAGAGGAGGCCGCTGAGCGTGAGCAGCAGAGCGACCTGGACGGCGCCGAAGGCCGCGTAGTCGGTGCCGGCGATCTCCAGCACCGCTTTGAACAGCAGCAGCGGCGTGAAGATCAGGTGGCCGCCGTAGGGTTGGAGCAGGACTTCGTCGGAGCCGAGCCCGCTCAGCGCCAACCAGTTGAAGCCGTCGTCGGCATAGGCGAGGTCGCGCTGCAGCCAGAAGAGGAGGGCCACCGCGACCGCCATCGCCGCACCGAGCAAGAGCCAGCCAAGAGTCCGCTCCTTGCCTGGCGAGTCGGGCACGATCGCGGCAGCCTACCGTTCGCGGTGGGGTGCGATCGGTCAGATAGCCTCGCCTTGGTGCAAGTCCCATGCGGTCCCGGCACGCGTGTCCCCCGGCTCTTGCTGGGCTTGGCGATGCTCGTCTCCGGAGCGACGATCCTCTGGCTCAACCGGGGGACGACGTACTGGATCGATGGGCTCACCTGGGTCCTCCAGAGCCCGGAACTCGACCTCGAAACGGCGCTGCGCCCGCACGAGGGGCATCTGGTCTTCGTTCCCCACCTCGTCTACAAGGTGGCGCTGGAGATCTTCGGCAGCGCCTACCTGCCGCTGCGGCTACTCAGTCTCGCCGCCCTGTGGTCGGCGGTCCTCGCCCTTCGCCTACGCCAGCCGCCGCGTGCCGGCCTTCGTTGCCCTCCTCCCCTGCGTCGTCCTCCTCTTCTTCGGCGCCGACATGCTGCACGTGCTGGTCGACAACGCCTTCACCGTCGACCTCGCACTCGCCTGCGGCATCGGCGCCCTGGCGGCCTTCGAGCGCGACGACCGCCGCGGCCGGCTGGCGGCCTGCGGCCTGCTCTGCCTCGGGATCCTCACCTACACCGTGGCGCTCGCCTTCCTCGTCGCGGTCGCCGTCGCGATCCTCCTGGGCGACGACCGCCGGCGGCGGATCTGGGTGGCGGCGATTCCGGCCGCTCTCTACCTCGCCTGGTGGGTGTGGGCGCGGCAGCTCGACATCGACTCCGACTCGACGGCGAGCGCCGGGAACGCCCTCCTGGTCCCGGCCTGGAGCTTCCAGTCCCTGAGCCTGCGCGGCCGGCCGCTCCCGCGCGGGCTCTGCGCCGTCGCGGCCGTCCCCCTCACGCTCTGGGTGCTGGGGGCGTTGACCGCGAACGAGTTCCGTTCCCCGGACAACGCCAGGTACCTGATGCCCGGCGCGATCGCGGTGCTGCTGGTCGCCGCCGAGGCGGCCCACGGGGTGCGCTGGAGCCGTGGCCCACTGCTGGCGCTGCTGGCGCTCGCCGTCGCCGGGCTGGGGACCAACGCCTACCTCCTGGACCAGGCCAGCGGCGACCTTCGCAACCGCTTCGCCGTCCAGGAGCGGGCGGCGACCAGGCCCTACTTCGAGGTGCCGACGGTCGGGGCTGAGTCGATCATTCTCGGCGGCCAGTCGCCGCTCGCCTTCCCCTTCGAGCAGATCGCCGAGTCGGGTCGCTCGCCGGTCGAGGCCTACCGCGAGGTCGCCGAGCGCTACGGCTCGCTCGGCTTCTCGCCGGCCCAGATCGAGGCCCAGAGCGAAGGCGTTCGGGCGCAGGCGGACGCGGTCCTCGTCGCCGCCCTCGGCCTGGCGACCGCGCCCGGCGCCCCCGCTGCCGCTGCGGGCGGGTGCTCCGTT
>JAENWU010000065.1 GCA_016649905.1 Thermoleophilia bacterium | reverse complement strand
TTTCTGGCGGCCTCGGATGATCGCCGTGCGGCGTCCTCAGTCGCCCAAATAGCGCTGCTATTCGGGCTCCCTGCGTCCTGGCCCGACGACCACCGAGTCTCGCCAGATTCCCGGCAACGTTGCCGGTCACACCACTAGCTCGCCGGCGCGCCGCGCAACTGCGATGACGCCGCTTCGATCACGGCCTCCTGGTGGGGCTGTAGGTCCATGTAGCCCATGCCGCGGAAGGCCTCGATGTAGGGGTCCTCGACGACCTTGTCGATGCCGAGCAGGCCCTCGATCACGGCGGCGCCGCAGAAGGGGACGTAGGAGGAGGAGTAGCCGCCCTCGTGGATCGCCACCAGCTTGCCGTCGCAGACGCGGGCGGCGAGGTCGACCATCGTGTCGGTCATGCGGCGGTAGCCCTCGCTGGTCACGACCATCATCGCCAGCGGGTCCATCATGCTGGCGTCGAGGCCGGAGGCGATGATGATGATCTGGGGCTTGAAGGCCTCGATCGCGGGGACGACGACGCGCTCGATCGCCGCTTCGTAGGCGCCGTTGCCGGAGCCCGGGGGGAGAGGGACGTTGACGGTTGCGCCCGCACCGGCGCCGGTGCCGGTGTGCTCGACCAGGCCCGATTCGGCCGGGTAGAGGCCGTCCTGGTGGAGGGAGATGGTCAGCACGTCGGGGTCCTCGTAGAAGGCGTGCTCGGTGCCGTTGCCGTGGTGGACGTCCCAATCGACGATCGCCAGCCGCTCGACGCCGAGCACCTTGCGGGCGTGTTCGACGGCGACGGCGATGTTGGCGAAGACGCAGAAGCCGCGGCCTTCGTCGCGCTCGGCGTGGTGGCCGGGCGGGCGGTTGAGCGAGTAGGCGTTGTCGACGTCGCCGTTCCAGACCGCCTCGATCGTGGCGATCACGCCGCCGGCCGAGAGCGCGCAGATCTCATAGCCGCCGGGGCCGAAGGGAGCGAGTTCGCCGCCATCGCCGCCGCCTTCCTCGCTTTCGCGCTTGACCCGCTCGACGTACTCCCCGGTGTGGACGCGCAGCAACTCCTCCGCGGTCGCCTTGCGGCCGGGGATCTCGACGGTCTGCGCGAGCAGGCCGGTGACGTCGAGCAGGTTGCGCAGGCGCCGCTTGGTCGCCGGGCTCTCGCCGTGGGCCTCGGGCTCGACCAGGCCGCCGGTGCTGAGGAATCCGGATCCGGTGCCGGTGTCGTGCCAGGCGTAGAGCTCGTGCCAGTGAAAACCGGTGCTCATCTCGATCAACGCTCCTTGGCTTCGATGGGGGGTTGTTTCGACCCTATGAGCTGGTCGGGAGCCCGATCGGGGGGTCGAACACAGGGTTTTGACTTTGTCCAACGAATTGCTCATGGATACCGCTGCGATGCCGATGAGGCAGGACGGCCCCACCACAGGAGGAGTCCTAGTAATGCGTCATCGCCTTGTCCTCGCCGGAATCGTCGCTGCCCTCGCGGCCTTCGCCTTGCCGGCGATCGCGGCCGCCGCACCGAAGCCGGCCGTGCTCACCTTCAAGACCGCCAAGATCGGTGCCCCCGGGAACCCCTCTGTCGGGATCATCCCGTTCAACGACGCGATCTACCGCAGCTGCGAAGAAGCGCCGGAAACCCCGAAGAAACCCTGCCAGCAGGTCGGCGCGGTCAACTACGGCTACGGCGTCAGCCAGCTCGAGGTCACCGTCAGCCAGTACGTCGCCTTCCTCAACACCGTCGACCCGAAGGGCACCAACCGCCACAAGCTCTACAGCAGCGACGAGAGCGGCACGGCCTGGCCCCGGTTCGGCCAGATCGACTTCTCCTCCAGCGCCGGCAAGGGTCGCCATTACACGCTGGCCGCGCCCGAATGGTCCAACAAGCCCTACGGCTTCGCCAACTTCCTGCGCTCGGCCCGCTTCGCCAACTCGCTCTACAACGGCGAGCTGCTCTCGAAGAAGGCCAGCAGCGAAGCCGGCTTCAGCTACGTGACCTACAAGGTCCGCCTCTCGCCGGTGACCGAGAAGGGGATGTACGACATGACCGAACGGGCGATGACCCGCTCGAAGAAGTCCGGCTTCGTGATCCCCAGCCAGGACGAGTGGATCAAGTCCGCCTACTACGACCCCAAGGGCGGCGGCACCTTCTCCTACTGGAAGTACCCGACCAATTCCGGCGTCTTCGGCGACAACACCGCCACCGCTCCGGTCCAGGCCACGCTCGACCCGACCAACGGCAACGTCACCAACGCCGCCAGCCAGCCGCTGGCGATCTTCCACACCCTCGAAACGCCGCCGCCGAGCTGGTGCCCGACCACCTTCAGCGCCGAAGCCTGCACGACGGTGAATCCGTTCGGGATGGATCCGACGAACTACGCGAAACTCTATGCCGGCAGCCTCGGCACGGTGGGCCAGGCGGGGACGCTCGGCCCCTGGGGGACGCTCGACCAGGGCGGCAACGTCGTCGAGTGGACCGACACGATCACGCCGCCGCCGTTCGGGATCAAGGGCAAACGGGTCTGGCGCCGGCTCCACGGCGGCATCTCCAACTCCCCCGTCTACCAGCTCTGGCTCTCGGCGATCGGGCTGAACCCGCAGGACAACACCTTCTTCACCGCGACCTATCCCTGGATCGGGATCCGCATCGGCGTGCTCGGCAACCTTTCCCCCGACAAGGGCTGAGCACCCCCTGATCGGACTCAATCCACGTTGCGTGTCCGGCGGGGCAAATAGGTTGGCCCCAGTGACCTCCGCTGGCGCGCGCCGATCCACCCCTGCCCTGGTTGCCCTGATCGTTGCGCTGGCGGTTCTGGCGATCCCGGCGGCTGCGTCCGCCGCGAAGCCGGGGTCGCTGACGCAGCTGTCCGGCAAGAAGGGCTGCTTGGTCGACCGCTCCAAGCCCGCGGGCAGCTGCGGCAAGGCCCGGGCGCTGAAGGGCCCCGGGCCCTTCATGGGCTCGCAGGCGATCGTCCTCAGCCCCGACGGCAAGAACGTCTACGTCGCCTCCTCGAGCAGCGACGCGATCGCGATCTTCTCGCGTGACAAGAAGACCGGCGTTCTCACCCAGGCGCTGGGGTCCGCGGGATGCATCGCCGCCAAAGGCGCCAGCGGCTGCGCGATCGCGGTCGGGCTGGACGAACCGAACTCGGTCGCGATCAGCCCCGACGGCCGCAACGTCTACGCGACCTCGCGGGCCGGCAACTCGGTCACCTCCTTCCTCCGCAACCCGAAAAACGGCTCGCTGCACCAGCTTCCCCCCGTGCGTGGCGGTTGCATCTCGGGCGTGCCGATTCCCGGCTGCATCGCCGGCCGGGCGCTGGTCGCCCCTGATGTCATCGTCGTCAGCCCCGACGGCACCAACGTCTACGCCGGCTCCTTCTTCGGCAACGCCGTCGCCGCCTTCGCCCGTGACACCTCCAACGGCGCGCTGGGCCAGCTGACCGGCACCGCCGGCTGCATCGCCGAGGCGACCGAAGGATGCACCACCGGCATCGCCCTGAAATCGGTCGAGGGCCTGGCGATCAGCGGCGACGGAGCGAGCGTCTACGCCGCTACCGCGCTCTCTAATGCAGTTGTCGAGCTCAGCCGCAACTCCTCGACCGGCGCCCTCGCTCAGGCCAGCGACGGCAGCGGCTGCATCGTCGACGCCGCGCTCACCGGCTGCACGCTCGGCGTGCAGTTGGCCGGCGCCAACGCCGTCGCGGTCAGCCCCGACGACGGCGACGTCTACGTCACTTCGCTGTTCAGCAACAGCGTCACCTCCTTCACCCGCTCGACCTCGACCGGCGTCCTCGCCCAGAAGGAAGGCACTGCCGGTTGCCTGATCTACCTGCGGGCCGCTGGCTGCTCGTTCGGCCGCGCCCTGCGCGCCCCGGAGGGGCTGGCGGTCTCGCCCGACGGCAAGAACGTCTACGCCGCCGCCTTCGAGACCGGCGCGATCGCGGTCCTCGACCGCGGTAAGGAATCGCGCTCGGTCGCGCAGAAGCCGGGTGCCGCCGGCTGTCTGGCGCCGCGCTCGCTCCCCGGTTGCACCCGCGCCCGGGCGCTGAAGGGCGTCAGCTCGATCGCGCTCAGCCCCGACGGTCGCTATCTCTACTCGACCTCGTTCGAAAGCAACGCGGTCGACGTCTTCAGGAGGAACAAATGAGTGGTTCTGACAGCCGCGAGGGCGGGCTCACCCGCAAGCAGCTGCTGGGGACCGGCGCCAGTGCCGCCGCGGCGGCACTGCTGGCCCAGGGCAGCGGCGTCGAGCGCGCCCTCGGTGCGGCGAAGGGCGGCCCGAAAGACGTCTCCGGGATGAACGTCATCCTCATCCTCACCGACCAGGAGCGGGCGATCCAGCACTTCCCGAAGAACTGGCTGCGCCAGAACCTGCCGGGGATGCGGCGCCTGCGCCAGCACGGGATCAGCTTCGAACGCGCCTTCACCAACGCCTGCATGTGCTCGCCGGCGCGCTCGACCCTGATGAGCGGATTCTTCCCCGCCCAGCACGGGGTCAAGTACACGCTCGAGGAAAACATGCCCGTCTCCGAATACCCGGCCCAGGTCGAACTGCCGCGGCCGCCGGAGATGGCGAACCTGGCCACGGTGATGAGGGCGGCTGGCTACAACGTCGTCTACAAGGGCAAGTGGCACTGCTCGAAGCCCGAACCGGAAAAAGGCGCCGTTCCCGCCGACCTCGAGAAGTACGGCTTCACGCGCTGGAACCCGCCCGACGCCGGCGCCAACCAGTCGGTCCCCGAGGCCGGCGGTGGCTTCATCGACAACGACGGGCGCTTCATGGAATCGACCGGCTCGCCGCAGTCAGGCTCCGAGGGCGTGATGCAGTACCTCAGCTCGACCGCCGCCAAACAGCAGCCTTTCTTCATGGTGATCTCGCTGGTCAATCCGCACGACGTCCTCTTCTACCCGAGCAAGACCTTCGAAGAAGCGGGCTACGACAAGTCCTGGCTGGAAGGCAACATCGACGTCCCCGCGACCAACGAAGAAGACCTCTCGACCAAGCCATCGGTCCAGGAACAGTTCCTGAAAATCTTCAACCTCACTGGCAAGCCAAGGACCGAAAAGGAAAAGCGCGCCTACCTGAACTACTACGGCAACCTGATGCGCTCTTCCGACAACTACATCGTCAACGTCCTCGACAAACTGGAAGAGACCGGCCTCTTCGACGACACGCTGATCGTCCGCACCGCCGACCACGGCGAGATGGGCCTGGCCCACGGCGGCATGCGCCAGAAGAACTTCAACTTCTACGAGGAGGCGACGCGGGTCCCGCTCGTCTACTCCAACCCGAAGCTGTACCCGGAGCCGCAGAGCACCGACGCCCTCGTTTCCCACGTCGACTTCCTGCCGACCCTGGCCAGCCTCGCGGCGGCGCCGAAAGCGGCTCGCGCCAACTGGCAGGGGGTGGACTACTCGAAGCTGGTCCTGCAGCCGAAGACCGCGAAGGCGGTCCAGGATTACGTCGTCTTCACCTACGACGACTTCCAGTCCGGCCAGGCCAAACCGCCCTACCCGAAACCGCCGAACCACATCGTCAGCATCCGCGAAGGCCGCTGGAAGCTAGCCAAGTACTACGCCGTCGAACCCAAAAAACCGGTGCCGCCGCAGTGGGAGATGTACGACCTGAAGACGGACCCGGAAGAGACCGAAAACCTCGCCGCTCCCGGCTTCGAGCGCTCGGTCGTCCAGGAGAAACAGCTCCAGCGGTTGAAAAAGAAACTGGCCAAGGTCCAGAAGACCCGCCTGCACCCGCGCCCCTAGCGGCCGTCCAGCCGCGGGGTGGCGGCTACGGTTGGCCTATGAGTCCGACGATCGATGTGCTCCTGGTCGCCGATCCGCCCGAGGTCTGGTCGGCGCTTGGGTTCGAGGTCGACGGCGGCGTCTGCGTCGTCGGCGAGGTGCGGATCCGGTTGGCGGGGCCGGAAGCGGGGAGGGGATTGGTGGGTTGGTCGCTGCGCGACGTCGCGAGCACCGAGCTGGAGGGCCTGCCGACGACTCGGTCCGAGCCGACGCCGCCGAGTCAGGCGGGCCTGCACCCCAACGGTGTCACCGCCCTCGACCACGTGGTCGCGATCACGCCCGCGCTCGAGCGCACCGTCGCGGTGCTGGAGGACGCGGGCCTGGACCTGCGCCGAATCCGCGAGGAGCCGACGCCGGCAGGCGCGCCACGGCAGGCGTTCTTCCGTCTCGGCGCGACGATCCTCGAGGTCGTCCAGGAGCCCGACGAGGTGGTTGCGGAGAAGGGCACCGAGCGGCCCGCCTTCTTCTGGGGCCTCGCCTTCGTCGCCCCCGACCTAGAGGCCACCGTCGCCGGACTTGGCGACGCCGTCAGCGAGGTGCGTGCGGCTGTTCAGCCGGGCCGCCAGATCGCCACCCTCCGCCGCTCCGCCGGCCTCTCGCTCCCGGTCGCGCTGATGACGCCGCCGGCTTGAAAGGACCACGAGCCGTCCAACCCATCCGACTTTGACCACACCCGGCTGGGGTCAAAGTCGGATGCGATGGCGAAGCGAGTGGGTTGGCCCGTACGATCCCGGCTGATGCTGATCGACGGCAACCCGCTGGAGGCGCCCGCGGCGCCGCTCAACGACCTGCTGCGGCCGGGACTGGATTGGCCGGATCTGGATCCGCTCGCGCAGCCGCATGGCCGGTTACTGGGAGGCGCCGGAGGCGACCGAGGAGGTCGTCCTCGACGACTGGCTCGACTCCGGAGACCTCGCCCGCGCCGACGAGGACGGCTACCTCTGGTTCTTCGGCCGCAAGAAGCAGGTGATCGTCCACGACGGCTCCAACATCAGCCCTTATGAGGTCGAGGGGGCGTTGGTCGAGCACCCCGACGTCGACCTCGCCGGCGCCGTCGGCGTCCACGACACCGTGCACGGCGAGAACGTGCGCGCCTACGTGACCCTGCGCGAGGGAGCCGAGAAGCCCTCCAGCGCCGACCTGATCGTCTTCTGTCGCGAGCGGATCGGCTACAAGGCGCCCGAGGAGGTCGTCTTCCTCGCGGAGATGCCGCTCAACCCGACCGGTGTTCAGAGGCGTCGCTCGGTTTCGGGGTCGGGCTGGGCGCCGAAGTAGCGCTCCAGGACCTGCTGGAAGAGCGGGTCCTTAGGAGCGGCGCGGGCGAAGAGAGTCATCGAGGACCTCAGCTTGCTCGCGTCGATCTCGCTGCCGAGGACCTGCTCGGCCGGGCCGGCGTCGAGGTCGAGCAGCGCCTGCGCACTCTCGCGTAGGCGCGGGCCGAGGATGGGGTGGTCGAGGTAAGCGATCGCCTCGGCGAGCGAGGCGATCGCGTAGGTCTGGGATATCGGGCTCTGGCCGAGGTCGGCGATCTGGGGGAAGACGAACCAGGTCCAGTGAGTCCGCTTGCGGCCGGCCCGCAGCTCGGCGAGGGCGGTCTCGTAGGTGCCCTCCCGGTCCTGGGCGTCGACGAAGCGCCGCAGGTTGTGGGGATCGTCGGCCGTGGGCATCCTTCGTATTGTCGGGCTTGGCCATCCGTGGTGAGCACGCGACCAAGGAGGAATCGCCGATGTCCGACTTCACGATCGCCAACCTCAAGGAGGTCGAGCGCTCGACCTCCGCCCCTGCCGGCCTGGAGGCACGGCTCGCCCGCGGGGCACTGCAGGCCGAGCACCTCGGGGTCAGCTACTTCCACTACGAGCCCGGGGTGCGGACCCCGTTCGGCCACAGCCACGCCGAGCAGGAGGAGGCCTACGTAGTCGTCGCCGGGTCGGGGCGGGTGCGCCTCGACGAGGAGATCGTCGAGCTGAGCCAGTGGGACGTGGTTCGGATCGGGCCGGGCGTGCTGCGCGCGCTCGAGGGCGGCCCGGACGGGCTGGAGCTGATCGCGATCGGCTCCGACACCCGTGAGGGCGAAGGCGGCGAGACCGTCGCGGACTTCTGGACCGACTGAGGCGGATGAATTCGGAGGTGAAGCGGGGCGGGGGCGGAGTGCGCCCTAATCCCGCAGGTGCTCGACCTCGAAGCCCCACTCGTCGTGCAGACGCGCCGCGATCAGCGAGCGGTGGCAGGCCTCGGGGTCACGCTCGACGCAGAGCAACGCCGCCTTCTTGGCGCCGATCCAGCTGACGATCGGCGCCAGGTCGACGGGCTCGAGGATCTCGTGCTCGTAGCGCTCCACGTACTCCGGCGCCAGGACCGTGCGCGAGCGCTTGCCCTCGCCGCGCCTGGCGTCCTCGCGGTACTGCAGCTCTCGCATCTCCGTGGTCGGCGCCAGCTCCTTGAGGTGGGTGTAAGCGATGCCCGCCTCGGCCAGCGCCTCCTGCAGGCGACGGGCGTTGGCCCAGGCGTACTCGCTGCCGCGCACGCCGCGCCGCTGGCGCACGTCGAGCAGCAGCTCGACGTGCGCGGCGGCCAGCGCGGCGAGGAAGGAATCGCGGTCGTAGCCGTAGACGCCGATGGTCGCGATCGTGGCCACCCGGCAAGTTTGACGGCTAGATTCGGGGGCATGGAAGGCAACCTGCTTCGTCAGGCCATCGTCGGCATTGTCGCGCTCGCGCTCGCCTCGGCGGCCTGGGGCTGCGGGGGATCCTCGGAGCCCACGGCCAGCTCCGGAAAAGACCGCCAGGCTCCGTCCGCTTCCGACCAGAAGCCGCGGCCGCGCACCGTCGCGCCATCCCACTGCCCGGACGGCGTGCCCGACTGCGCCACCACCGAGGGGGAGATCCTCTACGTCGAGCGGGTCGACCCGGACGGCGACGGCGACGCCCACTTCGTCGTCATCGACTCGCAGAGCATCACCCTGCCCGGGCTGACCGCGATCGACGTCCGCAAGGGCCTGCGCCCGCACCCGCTTCCCGGCCCCGGCGACCTGATCAGCGCCGCCGGCCCGGTCCAGACCGGGTCCTACGGCCAGAGCCAGATCCACGCTCTCGAGATACACGTCGCCGGCGGCGGCTGATTGCGCCGCTGAGTCGCGAATCGCCCCCGCGGGTAGCCGCGCTGGGCTTTGTTCGACTGGCTGACCCACGAGGTCTCTGACAGCGCCGTCACCTACCTGGTCGTCTTCGCTGCGGCCGGGCTGGACGTCTTCTTCCCGTTCATTCCCTCGGAGACGATCGTGATCGCGGCCTCGGTGCTCGCCGCCCAGGGCGGCTTGCTGATCTTTCTGATCGTTCCCGCCGCGGCGCTCGGCGCCTTCCTCGCCGACAACGTCGCCTACTGGCCCGGCCGCTGGATCGGCGATCCCCTCGCCCAGCGGGTCTTTCGTGGCGCCAAGGCGCGGGGCGGTTGGAGTGGGCGGAGGCGGCGATCCGCAAGCAGGGCACAGCGCTGATCGTCCTCGGGCGCTTCATCCCCGGCGGCAGGACGGCGACGACGGTCGCAGCCGGGACGCTGGAGATGCCCTACCGTCGCTTCCTCCCGGCCGACGCGCTCGCCGCCGTGCTCTGGGCGCTCTACGTCTCGATGCTCGGCTACGTCGGCGGCTCCGCCTTCGAAGACAACATCTGGCTGCCGCTGCTGATCGCGCTCGGGTTCGCGGCGCTGATCACCGTGGCGGTCGAAGCCTGGCGGCGCCTTCAGCGCCGGCGCGGGAAGGACGTGCTCGGCGAGGAGCTGAGCGAGGAACCCGCCTCGTCCTCCGGCCCTTGACGAGCGCGCCCGCCGTGAGATGGTGAGGGCGAGATGGCCAAGGTTCTCTGCGTTCTCTACGACGACCCGGTCGACGGTTACCCGCCGCGTTATGCGCGCGACGAGATCCCGAAGATCGAGCGCTACCCCGACGGCCAGACCGCGCCGACGCCGCAGGGGATCGACTTCACGCCCGGCGAGCTGCTCGGCAGCGTCTCCGGCGAGCTCGGCCTGCGCCCCTACCTGGAGGCTGCCGGCCACGAGCTTGTCGTCACCGCCGACAAGGACGGCCCCGACTCCGAGTTCGAGCGCCACCTGGCCGACGCCGAGGTGGTGATCTCCCAGCCCTTCTGGCCGGCTTACCTGACCGCCGAGCGGATCGCCAAGGCCCCGAACCTCAAACTCGCCGTCACTGCCGGGATCGGCTCCGACCACGTCGACCTGCAGGCGGCGATGGACGCCCGCATCACCGTCGCCGAGGTCACCTACTGCAACTCGATCAGCGTCGCCGAGCACGTGGTGATGATGATCCTCGGCCTCGTCCGCAACTACATCCCCTCCCACCAGATCGTCCTCGACGGTGGCTGGAACATCGCCGACGCGGTCTCGCGCTCCTACGACCTCGAGGGGATGCAGGTCGGCACCGTCGCCGCCGGCCGGATCGGCCTCGGTGTCCTGCGGCGGCTGGCGCCCTTCGACGTCGGCCTCCATTACATGGACCGCCACCGGCTGCCGGCCGAGGTCGAGGAGGAGCTGGGGGCGACCCACCACGAGAGCGTCGAGTCGTTGGTGGAGGTCTGCGACGTGGTCACGATCAACTGCCCGCTGCACCCCGAGACCGAGCACCTCTTCGACGCCGCGATGATCGCCCGGATGAAGCGCGGTGCCTACCTGATCAACACCGCCCGCGGCAAGATCTGCGACCGCGACGCCGTCGTCGCCGCCTGCGAGTCGGGCCAGCTGGCGGGATACGCGGGCGACGTCTGGTTCCCGCAGCCGGCGCCCGAGGACCACCCCTGGCGGACGATGCCCCACCACGGGATGACCCCACATGTCTCCGGCTCCAGCCTCTCCGCCCAGGCACGCTATGCGGCGGGCACCCGCGAGATCCTCGAGAACTACTTCGGCGGCCGCCCTCAGCGCGAGGAATACCTGATCGTCGACGGCGGCGGGCTCGCCGGCGCCGGCGCCCACTCCTACAGCGCCGGCAACGCTACGGCGGGCTCGGAGGACGCGGCGCGGTTCGGGCGCTGAGCGCGGTCGAGTTCGACTCCACCCCGATGGGGTCTAACTCGACCGCGGCTAGAGCTCGGCGCGCCGTCGCTCCAGCAGCCGGCGCTCGGCCTCGTCCTCGACCAGCTCCAGGGCGCGGCCGTAGGCGGCCCGCGCCTCCTCGGCCCGTTCCAGCCGGCGCAACAGCTCGGCCCCGGGTCGAGTGCAGGTAGAGGTAGCCGTCGAGGTCGAGGCCTTCGACGATCGCCAGACCGGCCGCGGCTCCCTCGGCTTCGGCGACCGCCGCGGCTCGGTTGAGCTCGACCACCGGTGAGTTGGTTAGGGCCGAGAGCTCGCCGTAGAGGGCGGCGATCTGGGGCCAGTCGCGCGGCTCGGACGCGTGCAGCGAGGCGATCGCCGCCTTCCTCACCTACGAGACCCGCGGCCGCGGCGTCGAGGCGCTCGGCAGCGTCTGGACCTTCCTCGACCTGACCCCGCTCGGGCACCAGGAGGAGTGGGAGGACACGCCGCCGGGCCGGCCCCAGGAGCCGCCCTACCAGTGGTGGCGCAAACACGACGAATACTGAAGGTGGCTAGCGGTAGGTGATCAGCGAGCGGTCGGCCTCTTCGAGGTGCGAGTGGTCGTTGAAGCCGATCAGCGAGGTGCCGGCGGCGCCGATCACGATCTTGCTGACGCCGGTGTTGACCATCCCCCGGTTGAGCGCCGGGAAAGCCGACTCCGGGGAGTCGAGCAGCGCCGCGCAGATCGCGGCGATGGTGCCGCCCGAGGTGAAGACGAGCGCGGTCTCGCCGCGCTCGAGCTCGGCCCTGAGCTCGGCCAGGGCGGCGGCGCCGGCGTCGGCGAACCGGGTCCAGGTGTGGGGGTGGCTCAGGCTCCCCTCGGCTGCCTCGATCCAGGCTCGCAGAGCCGGGTCCAAGACGGCCTGGAAGGCGCGGCTGGTCAGCTCTTCCTGGCCCTCGAGCTGGGGGCCGTCGAGTCGCAGCTCGGTCTCGCCGTGGTGGAGTAGGACCGCGTTGGGGTCGTACTCGTCCCAGCGCTCGTCGACCGTCGCCTCGCCGTACTCGGCGAAGGCCGCCGCGGTCTCGACCTGCCGGCGCATGGAGCCGGTGATCAGCCGAGTCGGCTCGACCCCGCGCCGGCGCATCGCCTCGGCCAGAACCTCCGATTGACGCACGCCGACCGCCGAGAGGACGTCGTAATCCTCGGCGCCGAACGATGCTTGTCCGTGGCGGACGAGGAGGACGGTGGGCACGGCTTTGATTATCGACAATCGCGCCGCGATCGCTTCTCCTGGGGTGCGCAGGCCGGGGCTAGGGTGGGCCGACGTGGCCAGCGAGGGAGAGGTAGATGCAGCGAGCGCACTTCACTGACGAGCATCGGCTCTTCCGCGAGTCGGTGGCGGAGTTCTGCCGCCGTGAGGTGGCCCCGAACCTCGACCGCTGGCGCCATGAGCACTCGATCAGCCGCGACGTCTGGCTGGAGGCGGGTCGCCAGGACTTTCTCGGCCTGGCGATGCCGGTCGAGCTCGGCGGCAGCGGCCTCGCCGACTTCCGCTTCAACCAGATCCTCGGCGAGGAGCTGGCGGCGGCCTCGGTGGCGGTCAATTCCGCCCTCTGCCTCGGCGTCGACATCATCGCTCCCTACCTGCTGGAGCTGACCACCGAGGCCCAGCGCGAGCGCTACATCCCCGACTTCTGCGCCGGCCGCCTCGTCACCGCGATCGGGATGACCGAGCCGCAGGCGGGCTCGGACCTGGCGGCGCTGAAGACCCGAGCCGTGCGCGACGGCGAGGGCTGGATCCTCAACGGCGCCAAGACGTTCATCACCAACGGCGGCGGTGCCGACCTCGTCGTCCTCGCCGCCCGCACCGGCGAGGGCCGCAAAGACGTCAGCATCTTCCTCGTCGACGGCGACGCCGAGGGGTTCACGCGCGGGCGCCGGCTGGAGAAGGTCGGCCAGCACGAAGCCGACACCAGCGAGCTCTTCTTTGCCGACGTGCGGCTGCCGGCGGAGGCGCTGCTTGGCGAGCCCAACCGCGGCTTCGCCTACATGATGGAGCGACTCCCGCAGGAGCGGCTCAGCGTCGCCGTCTCCAGCGTCGCCAACGCCGCCAGCGTGCTGGTCGAGACGATCGAGTACGTGAAGGAGCGCCAGGCGTTCGGGCAGGCGATCGGCAGCTTCCAGAACAGCCGTTTCGCGATCGCCGAGGCCGACACCGAACTCGACGTCGCCCAGGCCTACGTCGACCGCTGTGTCGAGGCCCACGTCCGCGGCGAGCTCTCCGGGGTCGAGGCGGCGAAGGCGAAGTGGTGGACCTCCGAGGTCCAGAACCGGGTCATCGACACCTGCGTGCAGCTCTACGGTGGCTACGGATACATGGAGGAGTACCGCGTCGCCCGCGCCTGGGCCGACGCCCGCGTGACGAAGATCTACGCGGGGACCAACGAGATCATGAAAGACGTAATCGGCCGCTCGCTGGGCCTCGGCTGAGCGCCAGGGCTTCCGCACGAACCGTCACCACAAGGAGGAGGAGCCAGTGCATCTGAACGGAAAGGTCGCGGTGGTCACCGGCGGCGGCTCGGGGATCGGCGAGGCGACCTGCGTCCGACTCGCCGCAGAAGGCGCCCGCGTGGCCGTGATCGACATCGACGAGAGCGCCGCCGAGCTGACCGCGAAGCTGGCCGGCGAAGGGCTCGCCGTGGTTGCCGACGTCTCGCACAGCGCCGCGGTCGACGCCGCCCTGACGATGGTCGAGAAGCGCCTCGGGCCGGTCGACATCTGGGTCAACAACGCCGGCATCGCCGGCGGCGCCACCTCCGACCGGGTCAACCCACGCGCCGAACAGCAGCTCGCCGAGCTGGCGGTCGGCGAGGTGACGACGGCGCTGGAGTCGCTGGTGCGGATGGAGGACGACGACTGGCGGCGGATGCTGGCCGTGCACCTCGACGGGACCTTCTACGGAACCCGCGCCGCGGCCCGCTCGATGGCCGCCCGCGAAACCGGGTCGATCATCAACCTCGCCTCGATCTGCGGGATCGAGGGCTGCACCGGGCACCCCCACTACTCGGCCGCCAAGGGCGGCATCCTCGCCTTCACCCGCACGGTGGCCAAAGAGCTGATCCAACAGAACGTGCGGGTCAACGCGATCGCCGCCACGGTGGCGTTCCTGGCCAGCGACGACGCGTCCTTCTTCGTGGGGGACACGGTCAGCCCCAACGGGGGGTTCGTGACCAGCTAAGGCTCGACGACGACCTTGCCGCGCAGCTCGCCGGCGGCCATCGCGGCAAGTCCCTCGCGGACGTCGGCAAGCGCGATCGTGCGGTCGATCAGGGGGCGGACGCCGGTGGCGTCGAGGAAGGCGACCGGGCTCTCCAGCTCCGCCCGCGTGCCCATCGTCGATCCCAGCACCTCGAGTTCTTTGAAGAAGAGCCGCGGCAGGTCGGCGCTGGGCTGGAAGCCGCTGGTGCCGCCGGCGACGACGATCCGGCCGCCCATCTTCGCCGAGCGCAGGGAGTGGGGCCAGGTGGCCTCGCCGACGGTCTCGATCACGGCGTCGACCCGCTCCGGCAGGCGGGCGCCGCTCTCGAAGGCGTCGTGGGCGCCGAGCTCGCGGGCCAGCTGGCGCTTGTCCTCGCTGCGACTGGTTGCCCAGACGCGGGCGCCGGCGGCGCGGGCGAGGGCGATCGCGGCACTGGCGACGCCGCCTCCGGCGCCCTGGACCAGCACCGTCTCGCCCGGCTTCAGGCGGGCCCTGGTGAAGAGCATCCGATAGGCGGTCAGGTAGGCGGTCGGCAGGCAGGCTGCCTGGCGGAAGTCGAGGCTCGGGGGCTTCGGGACCAGGTTGCGGCGGGGGACGGCGAGGCGTTGGGCGAGCGTGCCGGGGTGTAGCTCGGAGAGGATCGAGCGGGCCGGGTCGGTGGTCTCGGAGCCGGCGAAGTCGGGGTTGCCGATCAGGGCGTGGACGATCACCTCGTTGCCGTCGGCGTCGACCCCGGCGGCGTCGCAGCCGAGGATCATCGGCAGCCGCTCGGCCGGCAGCCCGACCCCGCGCAGCGACCAGACGTCGTGGTGGTTCAGCGCCGCGGCGCGGACCTCGACCAGCTCCCAGCCCTCGGGCACGTCGGGCTCGCCGACCTCGCCGACGACGAGGCCGGCGAGCGGGTCGTCGGGGTCGATCGCGGAGGCGTAGGCGGCCAGCATCGTCCCCGCATGCTTGCGGATCGCGACGGCGGGGCGCTCGGTGCCGCGGTCGCGGTTGGGGAATCCGACGAAGCCGCTGGCGAATCCGCTCGCCCCGGCGGCCGCCGACTGGTTGGCTCGGTGCGGGAACCCAAACTAGGAGGAACTGTGTCCTACAAGATCTTCGCCTACTGGTCCGCACCGAAGCCCGAGGACGTCGATGCGTTCGAGGAGTACTACGCGTCCACCCACGTCCCCAGGGCGGCGGCGGTCCCCAACCTGGTCTCGATCACGACCACCCGCACCGCCGACGGTTTCGAGGGCAACGAGCCCGAGCACTACCGGGTCGCCGAGATGGAGTTCGAGAGCCCCGAGGCGATGGCCGAGTCGGCCGGCTCGGAGGCCTGGGCGACGATGCGCGCCTGCTCCGGCGACATCATCGAGCGCTTCGGCGTCACCCTGACCGTGGAGGCGGGGGAGAGGGAAGCGGGGACGCCGACCGCGAGCTAGCTGGGCCCGCCCGCTACGGCTGTCCGCCGTGGTGGGGGACGTCGACGCGGACGGTGTAGAGCGAAGCGCGCGGCTCGTCGTTGCCCATCCCCAGCCGCCAGTCGGGGGCGACGCAGAGCAGCAGGTCGCGGCCGTCGGCGCCGCCGAGCATCGCCGCGTAGATCGCGTGGCCCTGCTCCGGCGCCTGGATCCGCTCGAGGATCTCGCCGCCGGGGGCGACCCGGGCGCAGTAGGTGTCGAGCGAGTTGCCGGCCCAGACGCAGCCCTCGGCGTCCAGCGTGCAGCCGTCGGGGCCGTAGCCGACCTTGGTGTAGCCGGCGTCGATCTCCTCCAGCGGCGGGGTCGGCGCGATCTGGGCATAGACGCGGCGGTTGGAGAGGCTGCCGTCGGCGGCGAGGTCGAAGGCGGTCAGCCGCGCCGCGATCGTCTCGGCGACGATCAGGGTGTCGCCGGGGGGCGGGATCATGATCGAGTTCGGGAAGTGCAGACCCTCGGCGGCCGCGACGACGCTGCCGTCCGGGTCGACTCGCATCAGCGTCGCCCCCCGGGCCTGCTCGCCGGCGTAGAGGTCGTAGCCGAAGCTGTCGACCCAGGCGCGGCCCTCGCTGTCGACGCACATGTCGTTGGCCTCGCCGCGCGAGAGCTCCGAGAGGTCCGCGTACTCCCGCGGCTCGCCTGACTCGCCGATCCGCCAGAGCTTGTGGCCGGTCATCGAGACCGCCAGCAGGTCGCCGTCGGGCAGCCAGCCGAGCCCCGAGGGCTGCTCGAGCGGTATCTCCCGCTCGATCGCGCCCTCCGGGTCGACGGCGAGAATCCTGCCGCCACCGGTGTAGAAGTCCGATACCCACCAGAGGCCGTCATGCCAGCGCGGCCCCTCGAAGAACGAACCTCCACCCAACAGCCTGGTCGGCTCTCGCATTGACCTCAGGCTACGTTCGGCGGCGAGCGCCGAAGGCGGTGTGCGGCCCCAGGTTTGGAGGAACCCCAGCGCGAGACCGTC